>JBBQHZ010000015.1:0-50170 GCA_038324445.1 Rhodobacterales bacterium
CTCAAGGCGCACAAAGCACAACGCGCCCGGTCCTGCGCCGGATGGGGGGGTGCGGGGGGGCTTGCCCCCCCGCTCGGTCGACGCGTGGCACACGCGGCGACACCCATTATCAGTCAGCGCCGTCACCGATGAAGGTCGAAGCGATCATTCTCCATCACCTTGACCCAGGCATCGACGAAATCCGCCACCATCTTCTCCTCGGCATCCGAGGCGGCATAGACCTCGGCCACTGCCCGCAACTGGCTGTTGGAGCCGAAAACCAGGTCCACCACGCTCGCCGTCCACTTCACGGCACCGGTCGCGTCGCGACCCTCCAGCACGCCATTGGCATTCCGGCTCCAGGTCGTGTCCATGCTCAGCAGATTGCGGAAGAACGCGTTGTTCAGCGCGCCCGGCGTCTCCGTCAAAACGCCCCGCTTGCCGCCACCATGCACGGCACCCATGGCGCGCATGCCGCCCACCAGAACCGTCATCTGCGGCGCGGTCAGGCCCAGCAGTTGCGCCCGGTCGATCAGCATCTCCGCCGCTTCACGCAGGGCCATCGGCCCCAAGTAGTTGCGGAAACCGTCTGCTTGCGGCTCCAGTACGCCATAGGCCTCGGCATCCGTCTGCTCCTGCGTCGCGTCACCGCGACCTGGGGTGAACGACACGGTTAGGCCATGCCCCGCCGCCTTCGCCGCCGCCTCGACAGCCGCGCTGCCGGCCAGCACGATCAGGTCGGCCATCGAGATCTTTGCCGCCCCCTTGGCATCGAAATCGGCCTTGATGCCCTCAAGCACCGGCAGCACCTTGTCCAACTCGGCAGGAGAGTTCGCGGCCCAGGAACGCCCCGGTTGCAACCGGATGCGCGCCCCGTTCGCCCCACCGCGCTTGTCGCTGTCGCGATAGGACGCGGCAGAGCCCCAGGCGACGCGGACCAATTCCTGCACTGACAGGCCCGAGGCCAGCACGGCCGACTTCAGCGCCGCCACATCACCCTCGCTGACCAGCGGATGATCGGGCGCCGGGATCGGATCTTGCCACAGCAGATCCTCGGACGGCACGTCCGGGCCGAGGTAGCGGATCTTCGGCCCCATGTCGCGGTGCGTCAGCTTGAACCAGGCCCGCGCGAAGGCATCGGCAAAAGCTGCCGGATCGGCGTGGAACCGGCGCGAGATCGGACCGTAGATCGGATCCATCTTCATCGCCATGTCGGCCGTGGTCATCATGATCGGGACCGTGCCATTGCCGTCAACCTGCGGCGCCTGATCGTTCTGGTGATCGACGGGGCGCCACTGGAACGCGCCGGCGGGGGATTTCGTCAACTCCCACTCGTGGCCGAACAGCACGTCGAAATAGGACATGTCCCATTGCGTCGGCGTCGGCGTCCACGGGCCCTCGACGCCCGAAGTGGTAGCATCCACGCCCTTGCCGCTCTTGTAACCGTTACGCCAGCCAAGGCCCATTTGCGTCAGGTCGGCTCCCTCGGGCTCGGCCTCAATCAGGGCGGGATCACCCGCGCCATGGGCCTTGCCGAAGGTATGACCGCCTGCCACCAGTGCCACGGTTTCCTCGTCATTCATCGCCATGCGATCGAACGTGTCGCGGATGTCATGGGCCGATGCCAGCGGATCGGGGTTGCCGTCGGGCCCCTGCGGGTTGACGTAGATCAGGCCCATCTGCACCGCAGCCAGCGGATCGTGCAGTGACCGCTTTTCGCCGTAGCGGGTATTCTCCATGTCGGACGTGGCCAGCCACTCGGTCTCGGGGCCCCAGTAGATATCCTCTTCCGGCTCCCACACATCGGCGCGGCCACCGGCAAAGCCGAAGGTCTTGAAGCCCATCGAGTCGAGCGCCACGTTGCCTGTCAGGATCATCAGATCCGCCCAGGACAGCGCGCGACCGTATTTCTGCTTGATCGGCCAGAGCAACCGCCGCGCCTTGTCGAGGTTGCCGTTATCGGGCCACGAGTTGAGCGGCGCGAAACGCTGCGAGCCGGAATTCGCCCCGCCGCGCCCGTCGAAGGTGCGATAGGTGCCGGCCGAATGCCATGCCATGCGGATCATGAACGGGCCGTAATGGCCGTAATCTGCGGGCCACCAATCCTTGCTGTCCGTCAGGCAGGTCGCGATGTCGGCCTTCACTGCCGCCAGATCCAGCTTCTGGAATTCAGCGGCGTAATCAAACCCTTCACCCATCGGGTCGATCTTGGGCGAATTCGCGGCCAGTGGGCGCAGGTTCAGCTGGTTCGGCCACCAATGCTGGATTGCGGTGCTGCCCATTGGCCGCTGATTGCCGCCATGCATTACCGGGCAACCGGCAGGTGTCGGGGATCCGTCCATCATGTCTTTCTCCACTGATCGATTTTCTGGATGCGGCAACCATTGAGTCGCGCGCTCGGAATCATTCTAACAGATCGATCCGATTACCTACAGTTGGATTTCCTGATCCCTGTGATAAGCTTAGCTGATGAAAAGCCCGACTCTCAAGCAACTCCGCTATCTGGAAGCGCTGGCGCAGCATGGCCATTTCGGCCGCGCGTCCGAAGCCTGCGCCATCTCGCAACCCGCGCTGTCGATGCAGATCAAGGAGATGGAGGAGGGATTTGGGCTGGCACTTTTCGAACGCAGCGCCCGAGCGGTGCGCCTGACCGGCTTTGGCGAAGCGGTTCTGGAACGCGCGCAGGACATCCTGCGCGCCGTGGAGGAACTGGACGATCTGGCCCGTGCTGCACGCGACGGTTTTGTCGGACGCCTGCGCCTTGGCATCATTCCGACGATTGCGCCCTACCTGCTGCCCCGCATCATCGGCGCGCTCAGCCTGGCCTTCCCCGAGATCGATCTGCGTATCCGCGAAACGTTGACCCCCCGCCTGCTGGAGGATCTGTCGGCAGGGCGGCTGGATACGGCGATCCTCGCCCTGCCCGTCTCGGAACCCTCGCTGAGCGAAGTGGTGTTGCATGAGGAGGCGTTTGTTCTGGTCAGGCACCAGACGGACGCGGACAAACCGATCCCCGACGCCGCAGCCCTGGCGCAGATGCGCCTGTTGTTGCTGGAGGAGGGACATTGCTTCCGCGATCAGGCCTTGTCCTTCTGCAACATACGCTCCGCCTTGCCACGGGAGGGGCTGGACGGATCGAACCTGTCGACGCTGGTGCAGATGGTCGGCGCGGGGATCGGTGTGACGCTGATCCCGGAAATGGCGGTGGCGGTGGAAACACGCTCGGCCTCCGTGTCCATCGCGCGCTTCACGCAAACGCAACCAAGCCGGACAATCGGCATGGTCTGGCGCAAGCGCAGTCCGCTATCGGATCAGTTGAGGGGGATGGCCGACGTGGTCCGCGCGGCCATCCGACCGGCCTAGTTGGTGACGGCCTAGTTGGTGATCCGGTAATGCCGCAGATTGCGCGGTTCCCGATGCCCGGAGATCAGCGGGATCGGCATGAACATCTGTGACGCGAAACCCTTCAGCATCCGGGCAGAGCTTGACCGGCGACGGGAAATCAGCGCGAACGGCAGGAAGAAATACGAAATCGCCTGCGTCCGGATCACCGAGGGGCGGATCTTCTTGGCGCGTTCCGACAGCGTGGAGATTCCGAAGGCATTGGACAAACCGCGCGGCTTGAGGTCGTTGCGCACATCGAGGCTGTTGGTCAGGAACAGCCGATGGCTGCCAAGGATCGACCGGAACAACGAGGGATCAGGCTCATCCGGGATATTCAGGTTCTGGTTCGCGACACCGGCGTTGAACGAAGGGTAAAGGTCGGCGGTATCGATCGCCTTGCGCGCCGCGCCGAAGGGCACGAACGGCGCCCGAACCACAAGAAGCGCGCGCTTGGAGGTCAGATGCTGCGCGTATTGGCGTGCGATGCTTTCCGGCAGGCCAGCCGCTTCAATCGTTTCCTCGGCCGATCTGGCGCCGCTTTGCTCCACCACGGTCAGGGCGCTGTCGGGAAAACCTTCGGCCTTCAACGCGGCAACGACGGCATCCGCATGGGCCGGATTATCATAGAGACGGGTGACAAGCGTGGTCATCTAAAGGGGCCTCCCCAACTGAGCGAACTGGTGCTTTATAGCACCCGGACTTTGCGTTTCCATTATCTTAGAGCTTTACGCCCACATTTCGAGACGGCACGGCATGAAGTCGCCATATGACGCAAAGTGCGATCACCAAGAACAGCGCTTCCAGTAGAAAAACAGGGACATAGGGCGTGGCGGGCCTCAGCGTATCTCCGCCGGGCATGGCCAGGATCAGGTCGCGCAGGATGCCGCCCGCGGAAATCGCGATGCCGGCCGCCGTGGCCTGCACGGCGCCCCACGCGCCGAGGGCAAGCCCGATCTGGGTGCGCGGCGCGCGGCGCATGGTGGCGGTCAGGGTGCCGTGCCCGAAAAGGCCGGCGCCGACCCCGCAGGCGAATACACCCATTGCGAACAGCAGCACGCTGCCGGTCTGCGAGGCAGAGGCGATGGCAAGGAAGCCCGGCACACCGATGGCGGCACCGTAAGTGGCAAGATTCAACGGTTCGGTCCCGCGCAACAGAACGAGGCTGGCGACCCAGAAGCCCAGCAGGCTGCCCCCCGCCAGCACGGCGGTCAGGCGGGTGGTCATGGCGACGCTCATGTCGAACACCTGGCCGCCATAGGGCTCCAGCAAAACTTCGGCCATGCCATAGGCCATGGTGCCCAGCGCGATCACGGCCAAGAGGCGCATGGTGCCCTCGCGAGCCGAAAAGACCGCCCAGGCATCGGTGAAACTCTCGGCAGGCGGCGGGTTGGCGGCGCGCGCGCGGTCCCGCGGCTCCTGCTTCCAGAGGGCTGCGAGGTTGAGGGCGACCGTCACGACGGCTGCCCCCTGCACCACCTGGATCAGTTTTCCGGGCGTGTAGTCAGACAACAGCCAACCGAAGACCAACGCAGACACGATCATCCCGACCAATAGCGCCACATACATCAGGCCCACAACCTTGGGCTGATCCTCGACCGGGACGAGGTCGGTCGCCAGGGCCAGACCAACGGTCTGGATCATGTGCACGCCCGCACCAACCAGAAGAAAGGCCAGTGCGACGCTGGAATATCCGATCCAGGGCGGCGCATCGGCGGCCTCTTGATAGCCTGACAGCACCAGAAGCGCGAAAGGCATGATCGCGAAGCCGCCAAATTGGAGCATCGTGCCCTTCCAGATATAGGGCACCCGCCGCCACCCGAGAGCAGAGCGGTGCTGATCGGATTTGAACCCGATCAGCGCCCGGAACGGCGCGAAGATCAACGGCAGGGCCAGCATGACCGCCACGAGCGAGGCCGGAACCTCCAGCTCGACGATCATCACGCGGTTGAGTGTTCCGACCAGCAGGACAAGGGCCATACCGACGGACACCTGAAACAGGGACAGGCGCAGCAGGCGCGACAGCGGGGCGGTTTCGCTCGCGACATCGGCAAACGGCAAATAGCGCGGTGTGATCCGGGCGATCTTGCTCAGAAATGTGTCGCGAATGGCGGCCATATGCCCCGGAATGCCCCGTCTTGTTATGATCGCCCGCCGGGCTGGTGGGCCGAATTAGACACACGGGCCGGAAGGCCAGCATTGAGCTCCGGACCTGAGGGTCCGAATTCTGTCTCCCAAGGGCGACCGGTCCGGGTCAAGAAGCGGTCGCGCCGCCTCTATCCCCCGGTCGTGGAAGACGCGTCGCTCTATTGAAGCGGCGCATCCGTTGGCACCAAAGTTCTCGCAGAGACGAGCGTCACCGGGTCGTCGATGACAAGTCTTGCTGTCCGCCCATCGGGCAGAATCACTGTCGCACCATTGGCGGCGGCAGCGTCGAGATACATCGGGGTATTCGCAGCGGTTGCACTGGCAGGAAGAACCTGTGCCCCCGTCTCCAGCGCGGCCATCCCGGAGCCCAATTCCTGTCCAGACAGGAAATCGGACACCCATGTGGTGTTGCTGACGACGGCGACATGCACCGCGAACGAGCTCAAGGCGACCGCTGAAAGAAACAGCGGAACCCCGACGGTGGGCTTCACGACAAGCCAGATCTTTGAGTTGTTCATCTGATCTTGCTCCCTTCAGCCCAGCCAAGGCGTCGAAACGGCGACGAGGAAGTGGGCGACCAGTGCGATCCCGCCAAATACCCGTGTACCGTCGATGAGGTAGCTATGCACCTCTTCGGCCTCCTTGAGGGTCAGGCCCGTGGGCCAGACTTTATCCGGATCATCTGTCATGATGTCCCTCTCCTCTTGCTTTGTGATTAGGCCTGCATTGCCCGAAAGCGCAGCAGGCCGGTGAGCGAGGAACCCGGTCTTCCCGACGGACAGTGCGTCCCTCCCGATCGGATCCATCGCCAATCAGAATGTCAGATATGTATGACACGTCAACTGTAAAGTTTGCTTTACACATTCGAATGTGAGCGATACCGCGACGCCCCCGAAGAGGGCTTTTCGCCGGTCAAGCTTGGCCCGGAAGGGCATCGGACCGGGGTCAAGAGCCGCCTGGGCATTGCAACCGCAGGTTTAAATGGCACAACTTCTTGCTTTAACTGGGTTATGTCAAAAGACACGATTGCCGTGACAGTGTTCCAGAGCGGCAACGACGGCCGAAGATTCTACGCCGATGGCTCGATCGATTGACCGAGGGCAGCCAGTTTCACCTGCGCCAACTCCGTGACGATTCTTGCATCGAGGCGCTGAATTCCCGCGCCGATCTGTGGGTTTTGCAGCAAATGAGCCCGCCCCGCGACATGCAGAGCCAATGCGACGTCCGCAACCTCCACCGGAAGCCCCTGCCCCGCCGTCAGATGTATCGGCTGGCCCGATGCAATCAGCTTGACCGCGCGACCCGAGGGCAAACCATGTTCGGTGACATGGGCCCGCAACGCGCGACCCAGCGCGAGATGCGCCAGCGCGTCCGACAGAAGCGGATCGCGCGACCCTACTGCGCACAGCATCGCGCCCTGGGCCAGCAGCGCCAGATGCGAGGGGATCAGGCGTGGGGCATCGTCAGTGACGAAGATCACCTCTGCCGACGGCACCGCCCCGGCAAAGCTTTGCGCACCATGGCCTGCCAGGACGGCGGCCAAGGCGCGCACTGCATCCCCTTCGACGACGACCACGCGCCCACCGAGCGCCGCCACATGGGCCGCAACGCTCTGCCCTGCCCTGCCAAAGCCCGCCACGCAGACCCGCCGACCGGCCAGTTGCAGGTTGGTGATGTCGAGAAATGCCATGACGCTGGCCTGCCCGATGCCTACCTGCCCCTCGACAAGCGCCAGAATATCCAGCCCGGAAAGGTCCACCACCGGCACGGTTTTGGCCTCGCCACAATCCTCCTGGGTGGTCAGCCCCCGCACACCTTCAGGCGGTTCCGCCGCCAGCGCAGCGGCGGCGCCAAGGACATATCCCACGGGCGGCACATCCAACCGGACGCCCGCCGAAACCAGTGCGGCCTCCAGATCAGGCACGGAGAAAGCAGTGGGCGACACGCTCACCACGGCCCCGGCCCGCGACAGGTGAAGGGCAAGGGCTGCAGCCTTGGGGTCAAGCGGGAAGGCCAAGGTCACCGGAACGTCGCGCAGGTCTGGCAGGGTCGCCAGCGCATGATCCAGAACCGGCATCGTTCGCACCGCCCAGTCGATCCGGGCCTTACCCGTGTCCGCCGGGGTCATAGCCGGATACCCTCGACGAACCCGCCGACTTCATCGGCCTGTTCGGCCCGTGCGGGGTCCAGGCTGATGCCCATGCCGGCCAGCTTCGCCTCGGCGATCGCGTCATCCACCGCCTTGGGCAGCACATGAACCCCGGGCGGCAGAGTGCTGTTCACCAGATGATGCGCGCCAAGGCCCTGGACGGCGAAAGTAAGGTCCATGATCTCGACCGGATGCCCGCTGCCGCCCGCGATGTTCACCAAGGCGCCGTTCGACAACACATGGATGTCGCGCGCGCCGAGGCGGTAGGTGCTGATCCCCGCCGGCCCCTCCACCTTGCCCGAGGCCAGCGCCGCCAGCGCCTCGACATCCACCTCCAGATCGTGATGGCCCGCATTGGCCAGCACCACGCCCCTGTCGAGATGCGCGAATTCCGGTGCACCGATGGCCCGCATGCCGCCCGTCGCGGTGATGACAAAGCCCGCACCGGGCAGCATATCCGCCGCCCGTCCGACGCGGTGGCCGTCCATATGCGCCTCCAGCGCGCGGACGGGATCGACCTCGATCACGCGGACCTGCGCGCGCATACGTGCCGCATAATCCGCAATGCCGCGCCCGACATGGCCATAACCCACGATCACCATCTGCGCGCCCGCCAGTTGCCGGCCGGTCAGCCGCAAGATCGCCTGCAGCGTCGTCTGCCCGGTGCCATAGCGGTTGTCGAACAGGTGCTTGCACCGCGCATCGTTGGCGGTCAGCGCCGGGAACGGCAGCTTGCCCGCCGCCGCCAGCGCGTGCAGCCGCGCGGTGCCTGTCGTCGTCTCCTCCGAGACGCCTTTAAGTCGGGAATAGATATCGGGGCGGTGAAGGCCGGTGCGAAGGGTCAACTCGGCCCCGTCGTCGATGATGTAGTCGGGCGCCAGATCGGCCGCGGCGCGCATCTCCGCCTCCCATGTCGCCGCGGTGCCTCCGGCCTCCGACACCACCCGGATGCCCCGGTCGCGCAAGGCGGCGACAACGGCGCCATTGGTCGTGTGCGGATTGCTGCCCGCGGCAATCACCTCGGCCCCCGCTTCGGCCAGCAGGAGGGCAAGATAGGCCGTCTTGGCCTCCAGATGCACCACCACGGCGATGCGTTTGCCCTTCAGTGACCCATCGCAGACCTTGCCGCGCACAAGCGCGTTCATCACTGGCGAGAACTGCGCAACCCACGCAATGCGGGCGTGGCCATCATCGACCAAGGCCTGATGATGGGGGCCATTGTGGCCAAGCGCGTCTGCATCCATGGCGGCGTTCCGTGTGGGTGGGACTGTTGCCACTTAAGGCGGCGCGTGGGGCGGCGTGCAAGTCGGTTCTGGGAAGCCTGCACCGCACTCGCCCGGCCCATCGGGCGCTCGTGCCAGAGAGAACTGGTGCGGGTGAAGGGACTCGAACCCCCACGCCTTGCGGCGCCAGAACCTAAATCTGGTGCGTCTACCAATTCCGCCACACCCGCGCAGTCTGCGCAATATCAGCGTGTTTGAGTCAAAGCGAGGCCAAAAAAGACCTCTGCATTAACCTAAGTGCAACGCCTTTTCGCCCAGATTACGCCCGATTTCACCGCGAGTTTAACCTCAATTCCGGGCTGCCACCGGATCAATCCGAGGGGAAGACAATGTCCAACGCTGCATCGCCGATCGCAAATAACACTCGCCCGATTGGCGCAGATGCCTTAGACTCGCTTGTACAAACACGAGGCAATAATTGCCCGAACGAGCGAGCAGCAGATCCCATGACCCAATCTTCCCCGCGGCCCACGGCCCGCGCGGGCGGCAAAGCAATTGCCTGTGAGGCAGGGCTTGCCCCCGGAACCCTCGTAATGACGCTGGATGGGGCCATCCCTGTCGAGTTCCTCAATCCCGGCGACCGCGTGATCACGCGGCGCGGCGTGCGCAAGTTGAAAGCCATCATGCGCAACACCATCCCGGCAGGCGCGCCCCGCGTTGTCGTGTCGGCGTCGGCCCTTGGCGGCAAGCCCACCAAGGACACGATCCTGATGCCGGGCCAGCGCGTCCTGATCCGCGACTGGCGGGCGCAGGCCCTGTGGGGCAAGGACATCGCCGCGCCGCAAGTGGCGCGACTGGTCGATGGCCAGCACATCCGCACCGTCACCGGCGGCAAGCAGATCATGCTGTCGCTCTATTTCGGCGCCCCCGAGATCCTCTATGCCGACGGGTTGGAGCTTGCCTCCGCCGACAAGCCGAAGGTGGCAGCCAAGGCTTGAGGGTTCCCCTCGACAACTTCCTCGACACCCAGAAAACGGCGCTTTGAGGAGGGCGCCGTCTTCCTTTGATCAAATGCCTGAAGGGTCACAGGCCCAGATCGCGGAACACCTGCGGCAGTATTTCGGGCAGATCCTCGGCGATCAGGCCCGGACCGAAGGCGCCGGCTGCCTCGACATGCAGCCAAGCGGCATCCTCGGTGGCGTATTGCAGGACCCGACTGCGCGCGGCGAGGCCGGTGATCAGGCCCGCCAGAACGTCCCCCGCCCCTGCCGTCGCCAGCCAAGGCACCGCCCAATCATAGACGGCAGCGCTGATGCCGACCGCCCCGGATGGCGTGGCGATGACGGTATCGGCCCCCTTCAGCAGCACGATGGCGCCCGAGCGTTTGGCCGCCGCCCGCGCTGCATCGACCTTGCTGAGGTGCTGCGCAGGGCGTTGGGCCTTCGCCCTGTCCCGCAAGGATTGACGCACCGCCGGGTCGGCACCGTAGCCCATCTGAGCCGGTGCGGGGCTCTCCGGCTCCCACTCCTCGGCCAGATCGGGAAACAGTCGCCGAAACTCGCCCGCATGGGGTGTCAGAACGACCGAATGATTTGGCGATCTGGAGGACCCGCCAACAGCGTGTATCGCGCCGAATAATTCCTCCGGCGCGTCGGCAAAGCTGGTCAGGGCATCGGCGTCGAGCACCACCTTTCGCCGTACCCCCAACGCAGCAAAGACCATCGCACGGGTCGTCGCCCCCACGCCCATGCCGGGCCCAAGGCAGACGGCGTTGAAGCGCGTGTCTTCCAAAATCGCCGCCAGCCCGTCCGCGCCTTCGCAGCGCCGCGTCATGATGGCGGTCAGGTGCATCGCGTTCTCATGGAGCGCACTGGGCGGCGAGGCCACTGTCACCAGCCCGGCCCCCACCCGCAAGGCGGCCCGCGCCGCCAGACGCGCGGCGCCGGTGTGCCCGGCCGGGCCGGATACGATCAGCGCGTGGCCGTGGGTGTATTTGTGGCCGGACATCTTGGCCAAGGCAGGCGGCCTGTGCCCGATCACATAGGCCGGGGAAACCAACGGCGTCCGGTCGATCAGATGCGCGCGCGGCGTGACAGGTTGGCCCGGCTTGCCGACCTCGCCCGTCACCGCATCGCGGCGCTCGGCGCGCCACTTGGCAAGGCCCAGATCGACCACCTCCAGACGTCCGCAGCAGGCGGGGCCGTCAGCCAGGAAATGTCCCAGTTTCGGCACCTCGAACGTCACGGTCAGCGCGCAGAGCGGCACGCTGGCCGAGAACGGCTCGGCCCGCCCGCCGCCCAAGATCCGCCCGCTGTCGAGGTCGAGACCGGAGGGCGCGTCAACCGCGACCAACCGGGGCGTAAAGAACGAGGCGTCACTGCCAAAGCCCCCGAGATGGCACAACAACGACGCCAGATCACCCTCGGGCGCGCGGGTCAGGCCGGTGCCGAAGATCGCATCGACCACAACATCCGAACCGGGGCGACTGCGAAAGACGCGCTCCTCCAGTGGCTCGACCGGTCCCATCGCCTCCCACGCCGCGCGGTTCGCGCCAGCGTCCGGCGGCATTCTTGCCGTCTCCCCCAGCCCCAGCACCCGCACCGCCCAACCCAGTCCCGCCAGCAGGCGCGCGATTACATAGCCGTCGCCGCCATTGTTGCCGGGCCCGCACAGAACGGTTGCGGATTGCGCCTCGGGCCATTGGCGCAGGATCGCCGCCACGACGCCCGCGCCCGCGATTTCCATCAACTCCCGCCCTGTGACGGCACCTGAGGCGATGGCATCGGCCTCGATCCCGCGCATCTCGGCGGCGCTCACCAGTTCGGTCATTTCATCGTTCCCAATCCCGACTCAATTTCGCTGAATTTTTGGGCGTGTCGATCAAATTATTGGCGACGCCCGGACAAACTGCCCAAGAAAGCAACAAGTCCCGCCATCCCGCATGGACGCTTCATTCTCAAGATGGTGTCAGAGCTAGCAGACGAAGACGAGGGGAGTCGGGCCGTGAAGAAGATCGAAGCCATCATCAAGCCGTTCAAGCTGGACGAGGTCAAGGAAGCCCTGCAGGAGATCGGGATTCAGGGGCTGAGCGTGACCGAGGTCAAGGGCTTCGGACGTCAGAAGGGCCATACCGAGCTTTACCGGGGTGCCGAATATGTCGTCGACTTCCTGCCCAAGGTGAAGATCGAAGTCGTCCTGAGCGACGACCTTGCCGATCGCGCCATCGAAACCATCATCGCTGCCGCGCGGACCGACAAGATCGGCGACGGCAAGATTTTCGTCAGCGACATCAGCCAGGCGATCCGTATCCGCACCGGCGAGTCCGGCGACGACGCCATCTGAACTTTTCACCGAAACACCCCAGACCGGGGCCTAAACTGAACCCATGGGAAGGTCACAATGAGCATTAACAGCTTCTTGAAACTGATGAAGGACGAGGAGGCGGAATATGTCGACATCCGCTTCACCGATCCGCGCGGCAAGCTGCAGCACGTCACCGTTATCGCCGACCTCGTGGACGCCGATTTCCTTGAGGAAGGCTTCATGTTCGACGGCTCGTCGATCGCGGGCTGGAAAAGCATCGAAGCCTCCGACATGAAGCTGATGCTGGTGACCGACAGCGCCTATGTCGATCCGTTCTATGCCGAAAAGACGATCTGCGTGCATTGCAACGTGGTCGAGCCCGACACCGGCGAGCCCTATAACCGTGACCCGCGCGGCACGGCATTGCTGGCCGAAGCCTACCTCAAGTCCACCGGCATCGGCGACGCCGCCTATTTCGGCCCCGAGGCTGAATTCTTCATCTTCGACGACGTGCGCTATGCCGTGACGATGAACAAGGTCAGCTTCGAGATCGACGCCCAGGACGCTGCCTGGAATACCGATACCGAATACGAGATGGGCAATATGGGCCACCGTCCCGGCGTCAAGGGCGGTTACTTCCCGGTCAACCCGATCGACCCGGCGCAGGATCTGCGCTCGGAAATGCTCTCCACCATGAAGCGGATGGGCATGAAGGTCGACAAACACCACCACGAGGTGGCGTCGAACCAGCACGAGCTGGGCCTGATCTTCGGAACACTCACCGAACAGGCGGACGAGATTCAGAAATATAAATACGTGATCCACAACGTGGCGCACGCCTATGGCAAGTCCGTGACGTTCATGCCCAAGCCGATGGCAGGCGACAACGGCACCGGGATGCATGTGAACATGTCGATCTGGAAGGACGGCAAGCCGCTCTTTGCAGGCGACAAATATGCCGACCTGTCGGACGAGGCGCTGTATTTCATCGGTGGCCTCCTCAAGCATGCCAAGGCACTCAACGCGTTTACCAACCCGTCCACCAACTCCTACAAGCGCCTGATCCCGGGCTTCGAGGCCCCCGTTCTGCGCGCCTATTCGGCTCGCAACCGGTCGGGTTGCGTGCGTATCCCGTGGACGGAAAGCCCCAAGGCCAAGCGCGTGGAAGCCCGCTTCCCTGATCCCTCGGCCAACCCCTATCTGTGCTTCGCCGCGCTGATGATGGCGGGCCTGGACGGCATCCAGAACAAGACCCATCCGGGCGAGCCGTCGGACAAGGACCTGTACGATCTGCCGCCGGAAGAACTGGCCGGCATCCCCACCGTCTGTGGCTCGCTCCGCGAGGCGCTGGACGAGCTGGAGAAAGATCACGACTTTCTGCTCAAGGGTGACGTGTTCAGCCGCGACCAGATCGAGGGCTATGTGGCGCTGAAGTGGGAAGAGGTCTACGCCTTCGAGCACACGCCGCACCCGATCGAATACAAGATGTATTACAGCTGCTGATTTTGCATCGATGAAACGACAAAGGGGCGCCCGACCGGTGCCCCTTTGCTTTTGTGATGAACGGCCTAGCAGCCTTCGTTGAAAATGCCGGTCGCGTTAAAGCCCGGCGCGCATAGCAGGCCGCCCCACTGATAGGCCTGCTGCCCGTTTGGCAACTGGATCAGCCAGAACGAGTAGCCGTTGAAATAGATCCCGCTGTCTTGCAACAGCGACACGCGCTGCCGTTCCTGGGTGTTGCCGGCAAGCGGGAAGTTCGCCCCCGGCCCGCTGCGGAGATTGCCGCCAAACGTGATGCCCGGAAGAAAGCCAGCGCTTTCGCCGCCGCCCTGCGGCTCGCCCGGGGCCACGACCCGCGTGGCGTTGCACGTCAATTGCTGGCCGGTGCTGCCGTCCTGAAGGATGGCGCTTTGGCTGCCTTGGCCGAAGAATTCCAGCGGCGGCTGGCTCGAGGAATAGCGGAACCCGCTGCCGCTGACCGCCGGTTGCAGAGTGACCGATTACATCTGCCCGGACGACAGCAGCGTGATGTTGGCGCGAACCACATCCTCTTCGTCGAAGAGCGTGACTATGACGGCAAATCCATCGCGGACGCCGCAATCGTATTCGATAAAGGCCGAAGCCCCACCGGTCAATGCCAACGACGCGACTGCCGCCAGCGAAAGGAGTTTCATCATCACCGTAATCCCCACAAGACTGATTCCGGGACTAGGCACTGCCACGTGCCCCAAGACCAGCATTTATTGCGGAAAACGCCCGGGTCGTGCCGTGACCTCCAAAAATCCTGGTCAGGGCCGAGATCTAGCGGGCGTTCGGGCGTTTGGTGACGAAAGCCGGCGTCTCGCGCTTGGCGGCGATGCGCGCCTGATCAGCCTTGAACGCCGCCAAAGCCTTGTCGTGGCTGGAACCCTGCGCGATCCGGTTCACGTTGATCTCGCGGGCCTTGTCCGCGTCCCGTCCTGCGACAAAGCGCCAGATGCTGGTGACGATCCGTTCCATGTGTTCCGCCTCATATATGTTGTTTTTGTTGTTGGAGGCACCGTCACGGCGAATTAAGGCGAAAAAGTGGCAAGACTCCCTGTGCTCGGAACGAGGCGTCCGACCCTGTGGCACAGCCGCAACCAAAGGCGGTGAAACTGCCCGGAAAGGCGGTCGTCCGGATGGTTTGGCGTCAGTTACGGCCGATCTCGCGCAGCATCCGCATGGCACCCTTGGCTTGACGCCGCGCGCCGCGCGCCTGCGCGCCCGAGAGGCCAGCCCCACCCCGATTGCGGGTCACGGCGTTCAATCCGGCGTCCACAGCCCGGTTGACGAGGCGCCCGATCACGCGCCGCACGATCATGTTGACGATCCGGTCCACCTGTTTCGCCCGCGCTGCACGCGGCGACTTTTCGGCGCGATAAACGCGGCGATAGCGCCGAATTCTGGCGACAATCAAGCGGGGTCAATATTCCCCGTCGTCGTCGGGCGCGGCGTCCGGGTCGTCGTCGAACATGTCGCCGATATCGGCGTCGTCGCGCGCCTCAGGCCCCTCGTCACTGTCGGGCGCGCGTGTTTCCAGAAGCCCCGCCTCGCGCAATTCCTTCAGGCCGGGCAGATCGCGCGCGCTTTCAAGGCCGAAATGGTCGAGGAAGTCCTGCGTCACCACAAAGGTCAGCGGGCGGCCCGGCGTCATGCGGCGGCGGCCAAAGCGGATCCAGCCCAAGTCGATCAGCTGATCGACCGTGCCACGGCTGACCGACACGCCGCGGATCTCCTCGATCTCGGCGCGGGTGACAGGCTGGTGGTAGGCCACAATCGCCAGCGTTTCCACAGCGGCGCGGCTGAGCTTGCGTTGTTCCACCTGCTCGCGCGCCATCAGGAATCCCAGATCGGCGGCAGTGCGGAGCGCCCACGCGTCGCCCACGCGCGTCACCTGCACCCCGCGCCCTTCATAGCGGCGGCGCAGCAGGTGCAGCGCCTCGGCGGGGTCCGATCCATGCGGCATGCGCGCCGTCATCTCGGCCACAGTCACGGGCGCGTCCGAGGCGAAGAGCAAAGCCTCCACCATGCGCTCCTGCTCGGCCAAGGGCGGGGCGCGGAACAGGCTTTCCTCGGGGCGACGCGGGGAATTGTCAGTGTCGGTCATGGGTCTTTCCGGCGGAGCTCTATCGGTGCGAAGCTGTCGGATTGACGGATTTCAACCTTTCCGGCCTTCGTCAACTCCAATGCGGCCGCGAAATTGGCGGCGGCCGCCGAGCGGCGGCGCTGCGGGTCCATCGTCCAGCCCTCGGGCAGGTAACTCATCAGATCGGCCCATTCGCCCATGTATCCCACCAGCCCGCGCAGGCGGTCGAGCGCTTCTTCCATCGTCAGAACCGCCTCGCGGTCCATCACGAAGGGGCGGAAATCGTCGCGGGTGCGGATGCGGGCATAAGCCTGCATCAGGTCCAGCAACCCGGCGGTGTAGGTGATCTTCCGCGCCGTGGTCATGCCCTGCGGCGCCCCGCGCGCGAACCGGTCGCGCCCCAGCCGGTCGCGCGCCATCAGCCTTGCGGCGCAGTCGCGCATGGCGGCAAGACGCTCAAGCTGGAACGCCAGATGCGCGGCAAGATCCTCGCCTGACGGCCCCTCTTCCCCCGGTTCCGGCGGCAGGAGAAGCTTGGATTTCAGGAACGCCAGCCACGCCGCCATGACAAGGTAATCGGCCGCCAACTCGATCCGCAACTCGCGGGCCTGCTCGATGAACACAAGGTATTGCTCGACCAGCGCGAGGATCGAGATGCGCCGCAGGTCGACCTTCTGGGTCCGTGACAGCGTCAGCAGAAGATCCAGTGGCCCCTCGAACCCGTCGACATCGACAATCAGCGCCTCGGCTTCGCGCCGGGCGCTGACGGCGTCCCAATCGTCGGCGTTGGCGGGCGTGCCCGGTTCAGACATAGACCTCTCCGTCCAGAAGCGCGAGAAGGTCGGCCTCCGTGGCGGCGATGTCAAGTGGATCGGGGGATTTGCGGGCGCCCAGCGCGGCATCGGTTCGGGCTTTCGACGCGCCGTCGAGGGTGCCCGCCTGCGCCACAACCTGAGCCATCTCGGCCAGATCGCCGTTGCAATGCAGGACCAGATCGCACCCCGCCGCGCGAGTCCGCGCGGCACGCTCCCCGATCGGCCCGGGCAGCGCGCCCATCGACAGATCATCGGTCATCAGCGCGCCCGTGAAGCCGATATCGTCGCGGATCAAGCGGATCATGTCGGCGTCCATCGTCGCGGGAAGGGTCTTGCCGAATGCCTCGAACACGATATGGGCGGTCATCCCCAGCGGCAGATCGGCCAGCGCGCGAAACGCCGCGAAATCGACCCGGTCAAGCGTGGCCCGATCATGCGCCACATGCGGCAGGTCGGTGTGGCTGTCAGTGACAGCCGCGCCATGGCCGGGCATGTGCTTGAGCACGGGCAGGACACCCCCCGCCATCAGGCCCTCCGCCACGGCGCGACCCACTTCAGCCACGGTCTCGGCGCTGTCGCCGTAAAGGCGGTTGCGCAGGAACGGATGCGTGTCGGGACGCGCTACATCGGCCAGAGGCGCACAGTTCACGTCGATGCCCACGGCACGCAACTCATGCGCGATCAGGCGGTAGCGCAGGCGCATCGCCGCCGCCCCGCCGCGCGCCATCTGGTCCAATGGGGGATACCACTCGCGCCAGATCGGCCCCCGCAGGCGCTGCACGCGCCCGCCCTCCTGATCGATCAGCACCGGCACATCGCGCCCCACAACGGCGCGCAATTCCGATGTCAGCGCAAGGACTTGCGCCGCGTCACTTACGTTGCGGGCAAAGAGGATGAAGCCCCACGGCTGCGCGTCCGCAAAGAATGCGCGCTCGGCCCCCGACAGCGCCAGACCCGCGCATCCGAGGATCGTGGCCGAGCCCATTCAGCGAACGGTAACCGGGATGCAGGCGGCGCCTTGCGCCACCAGAGCAGCGCAGAACCGGCGCGAGGCCGACAGGTCGCTGAAGCCATGGCCACGCAAGCGGTAGAAGACTTGCCCACCGGACGATGCCTGCTCGACCACCCGCGCGCGGCCAAGGAAGAAGTCCGGGAACACGCCCGACAGCCGCCGCCACTCGGCGCGGGCCAGATCGGCGGTATCGAACGCCCCAAGCTGGACCAGACGCGTGCCATCCTCAAGATCGGCGGCGGCAATCTCGAACCCGTCCTCGGTTTCGGTCACGCCATCCAGCGCCCCAAGATCCGCATCGGCATCTGCATCGGCGTCGGCGGAGGCCGCCTCAGCCGCACCGGCAGGCGCAGGCGCGCGGGCCGACAGGCCGGCGGGGCGGATGGCGGGCCTGGGCGAGATGCGGACGCCGGGGACCGAGACCGGGATCGTGTCGGCGCGGCCCACGATTTCGGGCGTCGCATCAACCAGCAGGTCGACGCCATCGTCCAACAGCGGATCAAGCGGCTGCCCCTCGGCAACCAGACGCGCGACCAAGGCTTCTGTTTCGGCGGCGGGGTCGACATCGACGTCGACATCCATCTCGATCGGCAGTTGCTCCACGACCGGAAGTGGCTCTTCGGCCAATTCAGCCTCCGAGTTGTTGCCGAATGCCTCCTCCAGCGGGCCTGCCTCGTCCAGGTCCATCGGCGGCGGCGCCAGAACCAGCCGATCCGGCACCGGGGCCGCAACCGCCCCTTCGGCCAGACGGTTCACCGCAAGCCCTTGATTTTCCGCAATGGATCCGCCCGGATCCGTCGGGGCAATGCGCATCGGGCCTTCCAGCGCTCGGATCACCGGCACCTCGGTCACGTCGCGCATCAGCAATTGCCACGACCAGATCGCCATGCCGATCACCAGCCCGGTCGACACGATGGCACCCGCCCAATTGACCAGCCGCGTCGCGCGCGACACATCATTCGCTGCAGGTGCTCCCTGCTGCTCATGGCCATATTCATAGCCGTGGTCAGAGGAACGCCCCCCGGAATATTGGATATTTGCCATGCCCGCCTCGTTGCCCGATGCCCCTGCGCAGTTTCGCAAGGCCCGGGTCTTTTTGCCTGTTTCGCCCGGTCAGGAGAGGTCTTGCCGCCTCACATGTGATCGACCGGAGTGACCCCCAAGATACCAAGACCGTTGGAAATGACAATCGCCACGGCGGAAATCAGGCACAATTTCCCGGCTGTGGCCTTTGGGTCATCCTCCTGGAAGAAGCGCAAATGCGTCTCGCCATTTCCCTTGTTCCACAGGGCGTGGAAATCGGAGGCGAGATCATAAAGATAGAAGGCGAGGCGGTGCGGCTCGTTGGTCTGGGCCGCGGCCTCGATCAGGCGCGGGAATTCGGCGATCTTGGCAGCCAGGGCCAATTCCGCCGGATCGGCAATGGCGGAAAGCTGCGCGGGATCGGCGGACATCCCCGCCTCGCCCGCCTTGCGCAGGACAGACTGGATGCGGGCATGGGCGTATTGCACATACCAGACCGGGTTGTCCTTGGATTGCTCGCGCACGCGGTCCACGTCGAAATCGAGCGGCGCATCGTTCTTGCGGGTCAGCATGGTAAAGCGGGTCACATCCGCGCCCACCATCTCGACCACATCGGCCAATGTCACGAAGGTGCCCGCGCGCTTGGACATCTTCAGATCCTTGTCGCCCTGCTTGAGCCTTACCAGTTGGGTCAGCTTCACGTCCAGCGGCACACGCCCGTCCGACAAGGCCGACACCGCCGCCTTCATCCTTTTGACATAGCCGCCGTGATCGGCGCCGAAGACGTCGATAAGTTCGTCGTAACCTCTTGAAATCTTGTCGAAATGATAGGCGATATCGGGCGCGAAATACGTCCAGGCACCGTCGGATTTCATCACTGGCCGGTCCACATCATCGCCATGCGCGGTGGATTTGAACAGGGTCTGCACGCGCGGTTCCCAGTCGTCGGGCAGCTTGCCCTTGGGTGGCTCCAGCGTGCCTTCGTAGATCAGGCCCTTGCCGCGCAGATCGTCGATCGCGGCCTCGATGCGGCCGGTGCCATAGAGCGATTTCTCGCTGTAGAACACATCCATCTTCACGCCCAGCAGCGCCAGATCGTGGCGGATCAGGTCCATCATCGCGTCGATGGCAAAGGTGCGGACAGGTTCCAGCCACTCGGTCTCGGGCGCGGTCAGCCAGATGTCACCGACCTTGGTTTTCAGCGCTTCGGCCACCGGGATCAGGTAGTCGCCGGGATAGCTGCCCTCGGGCCAATCGACGCTCAGATCGTGCGCCTCGAGGTAGCGCAGATAGGTCGAGCGCGCGAGGACATCGACCTGCGCGCCGCCATCGTTGATGTAATATTCCCGCGTCACGTCGTAGCCCGCGGCAACCAGAAGGCTGGCCAGGGCATCGCCGAACACGGCCCCTCGGGTGTGGCCCACATGCAACGGGCCAGTGGGATTTGCACTGACATATTCGACGTTTACGCGCCGACCTTTACCGATCGTGATCCTCCCATACCCTTTGGCATCCTCCAGCACGCGCGCGATCAATCCGCGCCAGACATCCGCCGACAGCCGCAGGTTCAGGAACCCAGGCCCCGCCACTTCGGCAGCGATGATGCGGGGGTCAGCCGCCAGTTTGGGTGCCAAGGCCTCGGCAATCGCGCGGGGCGCCATCCCGGCCGGTTTCGCCAGCACCATGGCGGCATTCGTCGCCATGTCGCCATGCGCCGCGTCGCGGGGCGGATCAACGGTGATCGACTGCAGGTCCAACCCCTCGGGCAGGACGCCTTCGGCGACCAGTTCCTTGATGGCGGTCAGAACGGTTTCGCGGATCTCGGCGAAGAGGGTCATGGAATGTGTCCTATGCAGATCAGGGCCGGGTGTATCACGCAAACCCGTGCCGTCAATCTCGCTGCACCTAGGGCTCGCACCGGGCATAGGTATAGGCCGCGTTGTTGAGAACCACCACCAATCCGTCAATGGCGGCGTCACCGACCAGAAGGCGCGCCGTAAACGCGTTCCCATCGGCCGTGCAGGCGCCATCGTAGAGGAACAATTGCTCCATATCGCGCACATTGATCGGGTTCGACAGATCGCAGCATTGATCCGACAGGCAGAGCGTCGGGAACGAGAGCGAGGCGGTTCGGTCCGTGCCCGGGGTGAACCCCTCCGAGGGACAGGTGAATCCCTGATAGAACAGGCCGTCCTGCGGGAAGGCGTGGGCGGTGCTGACGGGTGCAAGCATCAGCACGACTGCAAGGGCAGGTCCGCTGGGATGGCGCATTTCAGGCTCCGGATATGCGAGGTTTGGGGCGGGGGACGGGTGGTGTCGGGGCCTCTTCACCTTGCCGCGAATGATCCCGCCGATCAACCGCCACAGCGGTCGTAGGATTGAGCATAGCCTTCGCCCACCACGATCAGCCCGCCGTCAAAATCCGGCGTGATCACATAGGTTCGGTCAAACTGCGCGCCCTCGCCCGAGCACTGGGCCTGATAGAGATTGATCCCACCAAGGCCGGGGATCGGCGTGGCACCCACGATCTGGCAGGTGCTTTCGTAGAACTCGATGGTGGGCCAGGTGATCGCGATGCTCAATTCGCTGCGGATCTCGCCGTCGCAGCTGATCCCGTCATAGATCCCGTCCACGGACTGCGCGCCTGCGGGTAGCGCCAGAAGGCCGAGGCCAAGGCCAAGGGCGGCAGCAAGACGTGGGGCGATCATGGAAAAAACCTCATCGGAAAAGGGCTCAGGGCCGCCCCGCTGGGCCGCCGCCGCCAAAGATAGCGGCATGTTGCTGCAACGCAAAGCGGTCCGTCATGCCCGAAATATAGTCCGACACGATCCGCGCCAGCGCCGTCTCATTGCCCGCCACCAGTTCCACATCGCGGCGCCATTGCTTGGGCAATTCCTCGGGGTTGGACAGGTAGAAGGGGAAAATTTCATCGATCACCTGCGTCACCTGCGCCCGCATTTCCACGACCGAAGGCGCGCGATACATGCGGGTGAACAGGAACTGCCGGATCACCTTCAGGTCGTCGAACAGCGCTGCCGAAAAGCGCATCAGCGGCCGTCCGGCATCGCGCACGTCCTGCGGCGATTGCGGCGCAACCTCGGCGAGGGCCGCCCGCGCATTTGCCAGCACGTCCTCCACCAGTAACCCGAAGAAGCGCCGAAGCGCCTCGTGCCGGCGGCGGTAGTGGTTAAGGCCGGGATAGGTGGCATCCACCTCGGCGAAACAACCGCTCAGGATCGGCAGTTCCGCCAACTCGTCGGTCGAGAACAACTCTGCCCGCAACCCGTCATGCAGGTCGTGGTGGTTATAGGCGATGTCGTCGGCCAGGGCCGCCACCTGCGCCTCGGCCCCGGCATAGCTGTGGAGTTCCAGATCAAGCCCCTCGCAACTGGCCTCCAGCGCCCAGGGATAGGGCGGCAGCACTGGACCATTATGCTTGGCGATGCCCTCCAGCGTCTCCCATGTCAGGTTCAACCCGTCGAATTCGGCATAGTGGCGCTCCAGTTGCGTCACGATCCGCAGCGCCTGCGCGTTGTGGTCAAAGCCGCCATAGGGCTGCATCAGCGCCTGCAGCGCGTCTTCGCCGGTATGGCCAAACGGCGGATGGCCAAGGTCGTGCGCCAACGCCACCGTTTCGGTCAGATCCTCGTTCAGCCCAAGGGCGCGGGCCATGGTGCGCGCCACCTGCGCCACTTCCAGCGAGTGGGTGAGGCGGGTGCGGAAATAATCGCCCTCATGCTCGATGAACACCTGCGTCTTGTGCTTGAGGCGTCGAAAGGCACTGGAATGGATGATCCTGTCGCGGTCGCGCTGGAAGGCCGAGCGATGGGCGCTTTCCTCCTCCGCCACCAGCCGCCCGCGCGTCGCGGTCGGTTCGCAGGCATATACCGCCCTCATGGGTGTTCCCTTCTCAAGTCCAACGGCCGCTTGTCCCGACGACCCTGTCTTCATATATTGCGGACAGACGCTTTTTGCGACAGGTGAAAGCCCATGCTCTCCATCCCACCCAAAGTGACCGACCGCGCCTTCGCGCGTCTGGCCGAGATCAATGACGGCGCAGGCGCGCCTCAGGCGCTGCGCGTGGCGGTGGAAGGGGGCGGCTGTTCCGGGTTCCAGTACGAGATCAAACTTGATACGCCCGCCTCCGACGATCTGGTGCTGGAGGGGTTGGGCCAGAAAGTGGTCGTCGACACCGTGTCCCTGCCGTTCCTTGCCAATGCTGTCATCGACTTCACCGAAGAGTTGATCGGCGCGCGGTTCACCATCGAAAACCCCAACGCGACGTCCTCCTGCGGCTGCGGCACTTCGTTTTCGATGTAAAGCGCGCCCGGCGCAGGGTCCCTGCAAGGCGGGCCAAAGGCGTGATCCGGATCTGACGTCAGGTTTTCTCTGGCATCCCTGCGGGGTGGTGCTACCCTTTGGGCATGGCAGGGGAGGGCACGATGGATCTGGCATTTTCACCCGACGAACAGGCGTTTCAGGACGAGGTGCGGACGTTCCTGCGCTCCGCCCTGCCCCGCGACATGGCGGAGCGTGTAGCGTCCGGCGCGCCCTCCCCGCGCGAGGATATGGCGCACTGGCATGCCATCCTGAACGACAAGGGCTGGCTTGCCGGGACCTGGCCGGTGGCCCATGGCGGCAAGGGCTGGGGCCCGATCCATCTGCATATCTTCGAGGAGGAATGTGCCCTCGCCAATGCGCCGCGCATCGTGCCGTTTGGGTTGAAGATGCTGGCACCGGTGTTGATGAAGTTCGGCACGCCGTCGCAACAGGCGGAATACCTGCCGCGCATCCTCGATGGACGCGACTGGTGGTGTCAGGGCTATTCCGAACCCGGCGCGGGGTCCGATCTTGCTTCGCTCAAGACCCGCGCAGTGCGCGACGGCGATGACTTCATCGTCAACGGCCAGAAAACCTGGACGTCCTACGGACAATACTCCAACCGCATCTTCTGCCTTGTGCGCACCCGGTTCGACGGCAAGCCGCAGGAGGGGATTTCCTTTCTCCTGATCGACCTCGACACCCCCGGCATCGAGATGCGCCCGATCCGCCTGATCGAGGGCGGCCATGAGGTGAACGAGGTGTTCTTCACCGATGTCCGCGTCCCCCTGACAAATCTGGTCGGCGCCGAAAATATCGGCTGGACCATCGCAAAATATCTGCTGGGGCACGAACGCACCAATATCGCCGGGACCGGCTATTCCGTGCAGGCATTGGCGCAGGTCAAGGCGCTGGCGCGGCAGGTGAAGCGCGGCGGCAAGCCCCTGATCGAAAACGCCCTGTTCGCGGCAAGGCTGGCCGCAGTGGAGGCCGAGCTTGAGGCCGTGAAGATCACCAATCTGCGAATGTTGTCGAAGGCTGCGCAAGGCGGCGATCTGGGGGCCGCGCCATCGATGCTGAAGATCAAGGGCACCGTGATCCGGCAGGAGTTGAACGATCTCGCCCGCCGCGCCCTTGGGCCGGCCGCGGCACCCTTCCCTTCCGAGGATCTGGACAATCTGGCGATCGCGCCGCGCGACCATGCCCGCAATGCGGCAGGCTATTTCAACAACCGCAAGATCTCGATCTATGGCGGATCGAACGAGATCCAGCGCAACATTCTCGCCAAAGAGATGATGCGCCCATGATCCTTGCCAAGGGAAGGGTCCGGGCATGAACTTCGAGCAAAGCGACGACCGGCGAATGCTGTCCGAAACGCTGCGGCGGTATCTGGCCGAAGCCTACCCCGCCGCCCATCGCAATGCCGTGGCCTATGAGACGCCCTTCCACGACCCCGCCAGATGGGCCGAGATGGCAGAGCTTGGCGCCTTCTACGCGCTGGCGCCCGAGGCGCAGGGCGGCATGGGCGGGCATGGCTTCGACATCGTGACTTTGTTCGAGGAACTGGGTCGGGCCCTGTGCCCCGAACCTGTGCTGGGGCAGCTATTGGCGGCGGCGCTGCTGGGGGCGGCGGAAGAAGAACTGGAGCCCCTGCTGACCGGCGAGATCCGTTATGCTCTGGCGATCGGCGAGACCGACGCCCCGTATGATCCGACCGACACCCTTGCGTCGGCCACCGAGACAGGCGGTGAATGGCGCATCTCTGGCCGCAAGTCGGTGGTCTATGGCGCGCCCTCAGCGCAGGTGTTGCTGGCGGTCGCACGACACTCATCGGGCGCGACCGCCCTTTTTGCGGTTTCCGCCGACGACGCGGATATCCATGGCTACGCCATGATCGACGGTGGCCCTGCGGGCGAAGTGGTGTTTGACGCAAGCCCCGCGCGATTGATCCTTGCCGATGCCGGCGCGGCGTTGGCCGAGGCGCTCGACCTCGGGGCGCTGGCGCTTGCCGCTGAGGCGCTGGGTGCGATGGAGGTGGTTCAGGCCACGCTGGTCGATTACCTGCGCACCCGAAAGCAGTTCGGCCAGCCCATCGGCGCCTTTCAGGCCCTGCAGCACCGCGCAATCGATCTGGCGATCGAGATCGAACAGGCGCGCTCCATCGTAATCTTTGCCGCCTCGGCCCATGGCACGGACGCCTTCGCCAAGCGCGTGGCGCAGGCGAAATATCTAGTGGGAAAGATCGCGCGACTGGTGTCCGAGGAGGCGATCCAGATGCATGGCGGCATCGGGATCACCTGGGAATACCCGTTGGCCCACTACGCCAAACGGCTGGTGATGATCGATCACCAGTTGGGCGATACGGATCATCACCTCGGGCGGCTGATCGCGGAGCTTTCGGAGGGGAAATAAGAAAGAGTGAGTATTTGAGAAAAGGTGAAAGGGGGCCGCGTGTTTCCCTGCGCCGGTGGTTACATCCGACAAACCCTTTCACCTTTTCTCAAATACTCAAAAAGCGACCCCTGCCCCGGTCACGACCCCAGCCGGATCGCGATGCTGTCGCTTGTCACCGTTCCGATGACGACGCCGTTTTCTTCCACCGCCAGTGGGGATGGACTTTTGGCGAAACGTTCCAGGATGACGCGCACCGGGGTTTCCGACGGGATGCGCGGGGCGTCCGTCAGCGTGACGCTCATCACATCGCGGGCCGTCAGAACGCCCAAAGGGTTCATGTTCGACACGAATTCCGCCACATAATCGGTGGCGGGTTCCGAGAATATCTGCCGGGGCGTGCCGATCTGGACGATCCGGCCGCCTTCCATGATGGCGATCCGGTTGCCGATCTTGAACGCCTCGTCCAGATCGTGGCTGACGAAGATGATGGTGCGTTTGAGGTCGCGCTGCAGGTCGAGCAATTCGTCCTGCAGTTTGCTGCGGATGAGCGGATCGAGGGCCGAGAACGGCTCGTCCATCAGAAGGATCGGCGCCTGCGTGACGAAAGCGCGGGCAAGGCCCACGCGCTGCTGCATGCCGCCCGAAAGTTCACCCACGCGGCGCTCGGCCCAGTCGCTCAGGTTCACCAGCGCCAGTTGGCGGTCGACCGCATCGGTCCGGGCGGCTGGCGGCTGGCCCGCCAATTCCAGCCCGAGGCCCACATTCTCGCGCACCGTGCGCCACGGCAGCAGGCCGAATTGCTGGAACACCATCGACACGCAGTTCTGCCGCAGGTAGCGCAGATCGGTCTTCGACACGTTCGGCAATTCGCACGACCAGTCGCCATCGCGCACCGTGACCGAGCCGCGCGCCACGGGGTTGAGGCCATTGACCGCGCGCAGAAGGGTGGATTTGCCCGAGCCGGAAAGCCCCATCAGAACGAGGATCTCGCCCTCCTCCACATCAAGGGTGCAATCATGCACGCCCAGCACATGCTCGGTCGCCCTCTGGATCGACGTGCGATCCGCCCCGCCATCTGCCAAGGCCAGGGCCTGTGCCGGGCGGGGGCCGAACATGATGCAGACATTGTTGAACGAGACGGCTTTGGTCATGGACGCCTCTCGAAGCGCAAGATGCCGGCGATGCCGTCTGGCCTGCCGCCATCGCTGGGATGTTGCTGGCCGTCGTGGACGATGATCTCGGGCAGATCGAAGGGCGACATCCCGTCGAGACAGGCCAGATTGACCCCGTATTCGTTGGGGTTCGACCTGCGGCGGTGATGGGTGTAGATGCCGCATGTCTTGCAGAAATAATGCCGGGCGACCTTGGTGTTGAACTGGTAGAGCGTCAGGTTTTCCTCGCCTTGGGTGATGGCGAAATCCTCCAGTGCCGCCGATACCGCCACGGCACCGCGCATGCTGCAGAGCGAGCAGTCGCATCGCCGGGCCGAGGCCAGCCCGCCCTTCAGCGTGGCGGTGAAGCGCACCGCGCCGCAATGACATTGCCCGGTCAGTTTCATGTCTTCACCCTCAACACGCGGTCGAGCACGATCGCGACGACAACAATGATGAACCCGCTCTCGAAGCCAAGGCCGGTATTGACCGAGTTCAGCGCGCGAACCACCGGCACGCCCAGCCCGTTGGCGCCCACCAGCGCCGCGATCACCACCATCGACAGCGACAGCATGATGGTCTGGTTCAGGCCGGTCATGATCTGCGGCAGCGCGTAGGGCAGTTCCACCTTCAACAGCTTCTGGCTGGGTGTGGCGCCGAAGGCATCCGCCGCCTCCAGCAGCGCTTGCGGAGTGGCGGTGATGCCCAGATGCGTCAGGCGGATCGGGGCGGGCAGCACGAAGATCACCGTGGCGATCAGGCCCGGCACCATGCCGGTGCCGAAAAACACGATCGCAGGGATCAGATAGACGAAGGTGGGCAGCGTCTGCATCAGGTCCAGCACCGGCCTCATCGCGGCATAAAGCCGGGGGCGGTGGGCGACGGCGATGCCGATTGGCACGCCCACGCCCATGCACACGACGCAGGCCGACAGCACCAACGTCAGGCTTTCGGTCGTCTCTTCCCAATAACCCTGATTGACGATGAACAAGAAGCCCAGCACCACCAGCAACGGCACCCTCCAGCCGCGATGCAGGACCCACGCGAGGCCGGTGAAGATAACGATCATCAGGAACGGGTGCCATTCCGGCGGATAGAGGAAGGTGGCATCCCGCAGGCGAATGTCCGAGAACCAACTGGTATTGGGCGGCTCTTGCAAGACTGCAAGAAAGACGCCGATCATCGCCTCGAGCGCCAGCGCCATGGCATCGAAAAGCGCGGCACCATGGGTTTGCAGCCAGCCGAACACGGCCTCGGCCCCGTCACCGATGCGCAATTTGCATTCGGTCAGGAAACTTATCGGGCCGGTGATGTCGGGGGCGTTGGGAAACGTGCATTCGGTGATGCCGGTCTCGCGCCACCAGACCTGCAGAGAATCTAGCCAACCAAGCATTCGTCGCGTCCTTGCTTGTGGGAAGTGTCGTTGGCACAGTGAGGCGACCGCCTCATGTCCGGGAATCGCGTGACGCCATGGCCGACCTTGTCCTCTACACCAACCCGATGTCGCGGGGCAGAATTGCCCGCTGGATGATGGAAGAAGCGGGCCTGCCCTACAAGGCCAAGGTGGTGAATTACGGGCCAGAGATGAAAGGCCCCGACTATCTTGCAATCAACCCGATGGGAAAGGTTCCGGCGCTGGTCCATGGCGACACAGTGGTGACCGAGGGTGCCGCGATCTGTGCCTACATGGCCGATCTGGCGCAGGACGCGCGGCTGGCGCCCCCCCCCGGCAGCGCGGAGCGGGGTGCCTATTACCGCTGGCTGTTCTTTGGCGCGGGCCCGGTGGAGGCGGCGGTCACCGTCGCATCCATGGGCGCGGATACGACCGACGACGCCGGCTATCGCCGGGCGGGCTGGGGCAACCTGCCCTCTGTCGCCGACACGCTGGAGGGGCTGCTGTCGGATGGCCGAGAACATCTGTTGGGGGCGCAGTTCAGCGCAGTCGACATCTATCTTGGCAGCCAGATCGTCTGGGGGATGCAATTCGGCTCCCTGCCCGGTCGGGCAGGTTTCGCCGATTACGTCGCCCGGGTCACGGACCGTCCAGCCGCCAGACGCGCGGCCGAGATGGACGATGCCCTGATGGCGGCGGCTGCGGCGGGCACCTGACGTCATGTCGGCAGCTGTGCGCGGTGGTCGCGCAGATGGCGCGGGTTACCCTTGGCCCAGCCCAATCGCAAGATCAAGCCACAGGGCAGCGCAACCTCACCCGCGCTGTCCGGGCCCAAGGTCAGGCCAAGCGCCTTGGCGAAAGCCGTGAAATCCTCGACCCAACGGGCCTCGGGGCTGAAAGACTGCACGATCATCGCCGCAACAGGCCGGCGAAACCGTCGCGCCTCCACGATTGCGGCGCAGGTGCGGTGAAACAGTTGATAGCGCAGTTCTGCCGAGGGCGTCGCCAGTCCCAGCCAGCCGGACATGACCCTCAGCCGCTCGATCCTGTTGGCGGATGGCGCGCGGCCAAGCCAAGTTGCAATCGTGTCTCCAAAAGGCTCGGCCACCTTGGCCTCGACTGCTACGGCCATGTCGCGGCCATCGGCGTGGACCAGCGCAAAGACATCGCAGGCCGAGGGATAGCCGCGCCCCGGCATCGCCACCCTGTGTTCCACGATCGCCAGTTGCAATTCGGCTTCTGCACCGCACAGGCGCGCCACCTCTGGCGGGAATCCGGCCTCCCACGACTGCGCGGCAGCCATAGCCGAATAACCCTCGCGCCAGTGATTGGCCGGGTCGGCCGGAAGGGCCTGCCAATCGGCGGGCCCTTCCGTTTGTCGAAAGATCAGTCTCACAGACCCAGCGCACTCGATACCGCTGCGGCGGCATCTTCACCATCGATGGTCGTGACACCTTCCAGCCACGCCATCACGGCGTCGGGATTGGCGGCCATCCACGCGGTTGCGGCCTCGGCCGGATCCATCCCATCGTCGAGGATGCCCGCCATGATCTCGTTCTCCATCGCAAGGGTGAAGGACAGGTTGGTCAGCAGCGCACCGACATTCGGGCACGCCTCGACATAGCCGGCGCGGGTGTTGGTATACACTGTCGCGCCACCCAGATCGGGCCCGAACCAATCGTCACCGCCCTCAAGGTAGGTCAGGTCGAAGTTGGCGTTCATCGGGTGCGGCTCCCACCCCAGGAACACGATCGGCTCGTCCCGGTCGGACGCGCGCTGGACCTGTGCCAGCATCGCCTGCTCCGAACTTTCGACCACGTCGAAATCCGCAGCGCCAAGGCCAAACGCATCGGCGGCGATCATGTCGAGGATCAGGCGGTTGCCGTCATTGCCCGGCTCGATCCCGTAGATCTGGCCGTCCAGCGCATCCAGCGCCCCGGCAATCGAGTCGAAACTGGTGATGCCGAGCGCAGCACCCGCCGCGTTGGTCGCCAGCGTATACTTCGCGCCTTCAAGGTTCGCCCGAACGGTGTCGACAGTGCCCGCGTCGCGGTAGGGCGCGATGTCGGCCTCCATCGTCGGCATCCAGTTGCCCAGGAACACGTCCACATCCCCCTCGGCCAGCGAGACATAGGTGACGGGCACCGACAGGATGTTGATCTCCGTCTCATAGCCCAACGCCTCCAGCACGACGGTGGTCGCGGCTGTGGTGGCGGTGATGTCGGTCCAGCCAACGTCCGAGAAGGTGACGGTGCCGCAATCTGCGTGGGCATCGGCGAGGGCCGTGCCCGTTGTCAGGGCAAGCGCCAGGGCAGAGGTCGCGGTACGGCGGAAAAGCGTCATGGTGGTATCTCCCGTTTGGTCTGGTCTTTTTGTTGATTGACCAGTCAATTAAAAACGTATTGTTGGGCAGGACAACCGAAAGGATCGGCACGATGCCCCGCACAGGTATGATGGCTATACGTAAGGACGCGCTTGTCAACGCAACCATTTCGGAAATCGGCCGCGCCGGGTCGCTTGATGTGACCATGGGGCAGATCGCCCGGGTGGCGGGAGTGTCCTCGGCTTTGGCGCATCACTACTTCGGATCGAAGGACGATCTGCTGCTGGCGGCGATGCACGCAATCCTGGCCGAATTCGGGGCCGAGGCGCGCGTGCAACTGGGCGCGGCCCTTACGCCGATGCAGCGGCTTGAGGCGATTGCCCGCGCCTCGTTCGGCGGTCGCAACTTCTCGCCCGAGGTCGTCGCGGCATGGCTGACCTTCTACGTCATGGCGCAGCGCGACGCGCAGGCCGCACGCCTGTTGCGTGTCTATCAGCACCGGCTGGTGTCGAACCTGACCCATGCCCTGCGCCCCCTGACGGCCGATGCCCCCCGCATCGCCGCCACCGCCGCCGCCCTGATCGACGGCCTCTATATCCGCCATGCCCTGGCCGATGTCGGCCCGCCCGATGCGAAGGCCGCCGTGGCCCGCGTCCTAGATTATCTGGAGCTTGCGATCCGATGAGCGATTCCGTTTCCCCGCCCAACATCTTGATTCTGATGGTGGATCAGCTTAACGGCACCCTCTTCCCGGACGGTCCCGCCCCGTGGCTGCAGACGCCGCATCTGAACGCGCTCGCCGCCCGCTCGACCCGTTTCGCCAATGCCTATACCGCCTCGCCGCTCTGCGCGCCGGGTCGCGCGTCGTTCATGTCGGGCCAGTTGCCTTCGCGCACCGGAGTCTACGACAACGCCGCCGAATTCGTCTCGTCGATCCCCACCTTCGCTCACCACCTGCGCCGCGCAGGCTATCATACAGCCCTGTCCGGCAAGATGCATTTCGTCGGTCCCGACCAACTGCACGGCTTCGAGCAGCGCCTGACCACCGACATCTACCCCGCCGATTTCGGCTGGACGCCGGATTACCGCAAGCCGGGCGAACGCATCGACTGGTGGTATCACAACATGGGCTCCGTCACCGGCTCGGGCGTGGCCGAGATCACCAACCAGATGGAATATGACGACGCCGTCGCCTTCGAGGCGGAGCAAAAGCTCTACGATCTCTCGCGCGCCAACAAATCGGAGGGCGGCACCCGCCCGTGGTGCCTGACCGTCAGCTTCACCCACCCGCACGACCCTTACGTTGCGCGCCGCCGGTTCTGGGACATGTATGAAGATTGCGCGCATCTTCTGCCCGAGGTCGGGGATCTGGGCTACGACGCCCAGGACCCCCATTCCAAACGGATTTTCGACGCCAACGACTGGCGCGCCTTCGACCTGACCGAGGACGACGTCAAACGCTCCCGCCGCGCCTATTTCGCCAATATCTCCTATATCGACGAAAAGATCGGCTCGATCCTCGACGTGCTGGACCGCACCCGGCAAGAGGCGATCATCATCTTCGTCTCCGACCTCGGCGACATGCTGGGCGAGCGTGGGCTGTGGTTCAAGATGAACTTCTTCGAAGGCTCCGCCCGCGTCCCCCTGATGATTTCCGCGCCCGGCATGGCACCGGGCCGCATCGATGCACCCGTCTCCACCATCGACCTGTGCCCCACGCTGTGCGACCTCGCAGGTGTTTCCATGGCCGAGATCATGCCTTGGACCGACGGCGAAAGCCTTGTCCCCCTGGGACATGGCAAGCCGCGCGTCAGCCCCGTCGCCATGGAATACGCGGCGGAAGCGTCGAATTCGCCCCTGATCTGCCTGCGTGAAGGCCAATGGAAATACACCAACTGCGCGATCGACCCCGAACAACTTTTCGACCTGTCCGCCGATCCGCATGAACTGTCGAACCTTGCTGACCACCCCACCCACGCCGCCACTCTGGAGCATTTCCGCATCCTCGCCGCCGGGAGGTGGGATCTGGAGCAATTCGACGCCGATGTCCGCGAAAGCCAGGCCAGGCGCTGGATCGTCTACGAGGCGTTGCGCAACGGCGCCTATTTCCCGTGGGATTTCCAGCCGCTGCGCGACGCATCCGAACGTTACATGCGCAACCACATGGACCTTAACGTTCTTGAGGAAAATCAACGCTTCCCGCGTTCAGAATAAGAGAGGGCGCATCATGCAACCCACCGCTTCCCACTTCGTCAACGGCGCCTATCTCGAGGATAAAGCCGGCACCCCGATCCCGGTGATCTTCCCTGCAACCGGCACGGAAATCGCCTGCGTCCACATGGCCACCCCCGCCGTGGTAGAGGCCGCCTTGCAGGCCGCCCGCGCAGCGCAACCGGCATGGGCCGCCCTCAAACCGGTGGAGCGTGGCCGCATCCTGCGCCGCGCCGCCGACATCATCCGCGCCCGCAACCGCGAGTTGTCAGAACTTGAAACGCTCGACACCGGCAAACCGATCTCCGAAACGCTAGTGGCCGACGCCACCTCTGCCGCCGACGCGCTGGAATATTTCGGCGGTCTGGCCGCAACGCTGACCGGCGAACACGTGCCCTTCGGCGGCGACTGGGCCTATACAATGCGCGTGCCGCTTGGCGTCTGCGTCGGCATCGGCGCGTGGAACTACCCCACCCAGATCGCCGCCTGGAAAGGCGCGCCAGCGCTCGCTTGCGGCAACACCATGGTGTTCAAACCGTCTGAACAAACCCCGCTATGTGCCTTGAAAATCGCCGAGATTCTGGTCGAGGCCGGTGCCCCCCCCGGCGTCTACAACGTGATCCAGGGCGCGGGCGCGGTCGGCGCCGCCTTGGTCAACGATCCGCGCGTGGCCAAGGTGTCGCTGACGGGATCCGCCGCCACCGGCAAGAAGATCTATGCCGCCGCCGGCGCGCAGATGAAGCATGTGACGATGGAGTTGGGCGGCAAATCCCCCCTCATCATCTTCGACGATGCCGATCTGGACTCGGCCGTTTCCGCCGCGATCAACGCGAATTTCTACGCCTCCGGGCAGGTCTGCTCCAACGGCACCCGCGTTTTCGTTCAGCGCGGCCTCAAGGAGGCGTTCCTTGCGCGCCTCGCGGAACGCACGGCGCGGGCTGTCATCGGTGATCCCCGCGAAGAAACCACGAACTTCGGCCCGATGGTCAGTGAAGAACAGCTCTCAAAGGTCTGTTCCTACATCGAAAAAGGTATCACAGAGGGCGCGCGACTGGTCCATGGCGGCAAGCGACTTGATCGTCCCGGTTGCTTCATCGAACCGACAATCTTCGCCGACGTGACGGACGACATGACCATCGCCCGCGAAGAGATTTTCGGCCCCGTCATGTCCGTCCTCGACTTCGTCACCGAGGACGAGGCGATCAAACGTGCCAACGCCACCGATCTGGGCCTTTCCGGTGCGGTTTTCACCGCCGACATCACCCGCGCCCACCGCGTCGTGCAGGCCATCGACGCGGGCAGCCTGTGGATCAACCAATACAACCTCACTCCCGTCGAGGTGCCGTTCGGTGGCATGAAGGGTTCCGGCGTTGGCCGCGAAAACTCGAGGGCCGCGATCGAGCACTACTCCCAACTCAAGACGATCTATGTCGGCATGTCGCCGGTGGAGGCAGCATTCTGATGGAAGCCGACTACGTCATCATCGGTGCAGGATCAGCCGGTTGCGCGATCACCTATCGCCTTGTTGAGGCTGGAAAATCCGTTCTGGTCATCGAGCACGGCGGCTCGGACTGGGGGCCGTTCATCAACATGCCGGCAGCGCTCAGCTACCCGATGGGGATGAAGCGCTACGACTGGGGCTATGCAAGCGAGCCGGAGCCGCACATGAACAATCGCCGCATGGCGGTGCCGCGCGGCAAGGTCATCGGCGGCTCGTCGTCGATCAACGGCATGATCTACGTCCGCGGCCACGCCCGCGACTTCGACACCTGGGCCGAGATGGGCGCGGACGGCTGGTCCTATGCCGATGTCCTGCCCTATTTCAAACGCGCCGAGACGTGGCACGGGGATGCCGGCGATCCCGCGTTCCGGGGCCATGACGGCCCGGTTCATGTCACCCGGGGAATGCGGAAAAACCCGCTCTATCAAGCGTTTATCGACGCCGGCGCCAATGCCGGCTACGGCACGACCGAGGATTACAACGGACATCGGCAGGAGGGTTTCGGCGCCTTCGAGATGACGGTCTGGCAAGGCAAGCGCTGGTCGGCGGCCAGCGCCTACCTGAAACCCGCGCTGACACGCCCGAATTGCGACCTGATCCGGGGCTTCATCGAAAAGATCGAGATCACCGATGGCCGCGCCACGGGTGTGCGTCTTGCCGGTGGCAAGGTGGTTCACGCGCGCTGCGAGGTGATCCTCGCCGCAGGGGCGATCAATTCGCCTAAAATTCTGATGCTCAGTGGAATTGGGCCCGCCAAACATCTGGCAGAGAACGATATTCCCCTCGTCGTTGACCGCCCCGGCGTCGGTCAGAACTTGCAGGACCATCTGGAGCTTTATGTTCAATACGCCGCCTCCCAACCCGTCTCCATCGCGCCCTATTGGTCGCTTTGGGGCAAGGCGATTGTCGGCACCCAATGGCTGTTCACCAAAACCGGCCTCGGCGCGTCCAACAACTTCGAGGCATGCGGCTTCATCCGCTCGAACGACGGCGTGCAATACCCTGATATACAATACCATTTTCTTCCCATTGCCGTCCGCTACGACGGCAAGACCCCGCCGGGCGGCCACGGCTTCCAGGCCCATACCGGCCCCATGCGATCGCCCTCTCGCGGGCAGATCACCTTGCGCGGGCCGGATCCGGCGGCGCCCCCGAAGATCCTGTTCAACTACATGTCCACCGAACAGGACTGGAACGAATTCCGTCGCGCCATCCGCCTGACGCGCGAGATCTTTGCTACCGATCCCATCGCGTCCTACGTCGCCCACGAAATCCAGCCCGGCGACGCAGTGCAATCCGACGACGCACTCGACACGGTCATCCGCGAACACGCGGAATCGGCCTATCACCCCTGCGGCGCCGCGCGCATGGGACGCAGGGACGATCCGATGTCCGTGGTCGATCCCCTCAATCGCGTGATTGGCGTCGATGGCCTCAGGTTGGCGGACAGCTCGATCTTCCCCTTGATTCCCAACGGAAACCTGAACGCGCCGTCGATCATGGTGGGCGAGAAGGCTGCCGATCACATCCTCGGGCGCAGCTTGCCGGCGGAGAATCTGGCGCCGTGGATCGCGCCGGATTGGCACCATTCCCAGCGCGAGGGGAACGCCCGAAGGACCGCCGCCGAGTAGCCTAGTCTCCAATCGCCAGCACGCGCCCGAACGGGGCGGTGCCAAGCCCTCCGGGAACTGCCCAGATCACCGGAAAATGCGGAGCCGGCCCGAATGGCGCGTCAAGGTCGGTCAGCATGACCAATACCGACGGGTCAAGCCGACGTGCCGCCTCGATCACCGGCACATAATCGGTGCCACCCCCGGTGCGCAGATGGGCACCCGCCAAGCCGCGCCAGCCGGCCGCGTCCAGCCTTCTTGCGTCATGCACCGCGTCATCGAAGGCCAGCAGATGCACCTCGGCCCCTGACCGCCTGCTAACCCCTTGCGTTTCCGCACAAAACATCGACCAGGTCAGCGGGTCGATGGAGCTTGAGGTATCAAGCCCCACCACCACCCGCGCGCGGCGGTCATCCCGCGACTGGCCGGGTTGGAACACCGGCTCGGGCGTCCCCGCCCGCATCGACTGCCCCGCAAGTGCCAGCCATTGCCGGGACGGACGCCGGTGGCTTGGCGAGGGTGTCTGGCTCAACGCCTTGGCCAGCAGCCCGCGCAGTTGCACTTCCCACGGCACACGGGCTGGCGACAGGTCGGCAAGGATCGCGCCCAGTGTGCCGATCCCGGTCCCTGCCTTGCGCCCCGCCTCCATCGCGCGCAGCATCTGGTTGCGCCAGTCCGCAACCGTTTGCTCGTCGCCGGTATCGTCGGCCTCGCCCAGTTCCAGATCCTGCGCGAAGCCCCGCGTCGCCCCGAAATCCCGCGCCTTTTCGGCGCGCTGCGGGTCGGCGTGCAGAAACATCGCAAGCCGGTCAGTGTCCCATTCCTGCAATGCCTCCGCCGCCGAGCGGGCTGGTTTCCCGATGTCGGCCAGCAAATCTACCAACGTCACCGCCGGTCGTGGCAGCGCGTGTCCGGCCAAGAGGAGCGTCTGGTTGATGATGCCGTCCGCAGCAAGCCCGAAGAGCGCGCCGTCAAACCGCGCGCCCAACCGCTCCGCAATGCCCGCCTGTCGATCCGAATGTCGCAACGCCACATGCAAGACGTGATGCGCCACCAGCCCCACCTGCTCCGGCAGCCCAAGCGACATGAAGGAAGGGCCATAAGTTATTGTGCTTCCATGCGTTCGTGTTGCACCCGCTCCATCCCGATGGCGGCACCACAGGGATAAAACCGCCAGCGCCGGATCAACCTCGCCCAGATGGCCGAGCGCCCGCGAGGCGCGCATCATGGCAGGCCTGCGGCGGCGCGCTCTCTGGCGTAGTCAGCGTAGGCGTCAGAGGTGGCGAATGCCGCCTGCCAGCCCTTGTCCATGGCGCGGGCAATCAGCAATTCAAACCCGAAGGTCGCAAGTTCAGCAACAGGCAGGCCGCTCCGATCCAAACCCTTGAGATCATGTAGAATTTCGATGCAGGCGTGCATGTTATGGGCATCCGCCACCCCGACCAGACCGTAGACCAGCGCCGTCAAGCCATGCAGCGTGCCGGGATACATCGCCGCCCTGTCGCGCCGGGGGGCGGCCAGCATCGCCTCGATCTGGACGGTTGCCGCGATATCATCGGCGATCAGCGCGAATTCGGCCGCTGCGGCCTCTCCGACCGTGCCCGCAATCATCACCTGACGGGTGGCGCGGTCGCTCGTAACGCGCATGATCGCGCTGACCCGCGCCCAGGATCGGGGCGTCGGCACCACCACATCGCCGCGCCGCAGACCTGCCTCGATCCCATCAAGAAGGTCCGGCCGGATGCGCAGAAATGCTGCAACAGTCGGGTGAATACCCGCATTCGGCGCGTAGTTGCGCAGCCAGTCGTCGGCATTTGCCTCCACCACCATGTGGACAAGTCGATCCGACAGGGCGGTGCCCATCTCGTAAGCCACGGCGCCATCATCGACCGTATTGCCCGCGGCCACGATGAAAACGTGTTCCGGTAAGCGGTGACGGCCGACGCGGCGTTCCTGCAGCAAACCATAAATGGTCGGCTGCAGCGCGGGCGCCGCGGCGGTCAACTCGTCCAGAAACAGCACCGCCGGGTTGGGGCCTTCCGGCAAATCCTCGGGCCGATACCAGATCGTCTTGCGCGCCTCATGGTCGAAGAACGGCAGACCGCGCAGGTCCTGCGGCTCGATCGTGGTCAGCCGAAGGTCAAACAGCTCCGCCCCGATCTCGGCCGCAAGCTGTTGAACGATTTCGGTTTTCCCGACACCGGGGCGGCCATGCAACATCCACGATGCGGTCATCTGCCCCGCCGCCTGGGCGGCCCATCCGTGCCGCAGGACTGCCAGCGCGGCCCCCGCCGAGATCCGTGTCGCGTTGATCGCCATCGATCACACCTCCACCGGTTGCGCATCGATCCAGGCAGCAAGGCGCGCATGGGCCGAGACACCCGCCGCTTCGATCCGCACCTCGTGGATCGCCTGCTCCTTGCGTTGACCGGCGCGGTGGAGATCGCGCTCGGAAAGGTCCGCGTCGAACAGGTCGGCCAGAATCGCGCGATCCTCTGGGGCCAGATCGACCAGATGGGGCGACGGGTCTGCCGACTGGACCGACAGATAGGTCAAGGGCGGCACGCGGGCCAGTTCCGACTGCTCGGCCACCAAGCGCAAATCCCCCGCCGCGATCCCGCGCCGTGCCGCGATGCGGCGCAACAACCCCTTGGCGCGAAAGGAGAAAGCGTCGATGATACGGTCGGCCTCAGCCTCCGGCATAAGGCGCGCGCGGGCGGCGTCCGACCGGCGCAGAACCTTCATCTCGATCAAGGCGATAACGAGAAACATCACCAAAGGCGCCTGCGTCACCGGCAACGCCAGATCCCGCGAAAACAATATCATGGCCAGAAACGGCAGCAGCGCGGTGAGGTAGCGGAACAGTTGCATTTCCAGCACCAACCGCGCCCATGTCCCGATTCCCGCCTCGCGCGGAATGATCAGCACGCGGCCGATCACCTTTTTCGGCAGGGACCGCGTCTCGAGCGCGCTGGCGTTCAGGACGGTTTGAGGGCAGAGCACGATCATCGAAGTCATCCTGATTGCGGTCGCATGGTCACAGTTGCCGTAAATCATAGCGCCATTGTCTGCGCTGCCAATCTCCCGGTCTGGCGCGGGCGCTTGACGCGCCTATAAGGGGCAAAACTTCCGGGAATGTCGCATGCCTCCTCTGTCCAAACCGCTGACCTGTTTCAAGGCCTATGACATTCGCGGCCGTCTGGACGAGGATCTTACTGAGGCCAACGCCAACCGCATCGGGCGCGCGTTTGCCGAAGTGATGAGGGCGCGGCGCGTGGTCATCGGTCGGGATGTGCGGCCTTCCTCGCAGGGCCTTGCCGACGCGTTGGCGGCGGGCCTGATGGCGGCGGGCGTGGAGGTTCTGGACCTTGGCCTGTCTGGCACGGAAGAGATGTATTTTGCGGTTTCTCATCTTGGGGCGGGCGGGGGAGTCACTGTAACGGCGTCCCATAACCCCATGGAATACAACGGAATGAAGATGGTGCAGGCTGGCTCCGCCCCCATCGGGGCAGAGGACGGCATGGAAGCGATCAAGGCCTTGGCGGAAAGCGGGGCCTTCGCGCCCGACGTTGCCGGTGGAACGGTTCGGGACGTATCAGACACCCGCGCCGCCTATGCGGCACGCTGCGTGGATTTCGTGTCGACATCCGCCCTCAAGCCCTTGAAGATCCTTGTAAATGCCGGGAACGGTGCAGCGGGACCTACCTTCGACGCCATCGCCGAAGCCTTGTCCCAAGCTGGCGTTCCGTGGGAGTTCGTGCGCCTGAACCACACCCCCGACGGCAGCTTTCCCAACGGCATTCCCAATCCCATGTTGCCCGAGAACCAGCCGCAGACCTCGCAAGCGGTTCTGCGCGAAGGGGTCGACCTTGCCATCGCCTGGGACGGCGATTTCGACCGGTGCTTTTTCTTCGACCACACCGGCGCCTTCATCCCCGGCGAGTATATCGTGGGACTTCTGGCCGAGATTTTTCTGGAGAAGTTCCCCGGCGCCAAGATCGTGCATGATCCGCGCACGATCTGGGCAACACAACATGTTGTGGCTGAAGCGGGGGGGGAGGCTATCCTTTCCCGCGTCGGGCACTCCAACATCAAGCGCATGCTGCGGGCGCATGACGCCGTCTATGGCGGGGAAATGTCGGCCCACCACTATTTCCGCGATTTCTTCTTCTGTGACAGCGGCATGATCCCTTGGCTTCTGGTCTGCGAATTGCTGGGACGGCGGGGGCAATCGCTGCAATCCCTGATCGAGGCGCGGGCCGAGGCTTTCCCCTCGTCCGGCGAGATCAATTTTCGCGTCACGGATGTTGCGGCCGCCGTCGCGCGGGTGGAAGCGGCCTATGCCCCCAAGGCGATCACCCGCGACGATACCGATGGCATGAGTCTCGCCTTCGATAGATGGCGTTTGAACCTGCGATCGTCCAATACCGAGCCTTTGTTGCGGCTGAATATAGAGGCAAAAGGAGGCCGCGACGTGGTTACGACCAAGACGGAGGAGGTGACGGCCCTGATCATGGGATGAATGCAGCAAAACTGTAAGCTTTCTGTGGATAACTTGCCTCCCAAGCAAAAAACAGATCGCGAAATCAAAGCACATCGCGTGCACCTTCATAACTGGCCCCGCTATGGTACCTGACTTATCCACAAGCTTTGGCAGCCTTGGCTTGCGCATGCGCTGCGCGACGGCCATTCTCTCCCCATGATGCCGTCCTTGCCCTCAGAACCTCACCTCCTCCGCGGTGCGCGCGTGCTGCGCGGCACCGATCTGGTTCGCGCCGACATTGCCATTGCCAAGGGCAAGATCACTGCCATCGGGGACAATCTGCCGGATCAGACGCACACTTTTGACGCCGGTGGCCTGATCGCGCTGCCCGGCGGGGTCGATCCCCATGCGCATATCGAACAGCGCTCGGGCATGGGGCTGATGAATGCCGATACCTTCGAGACGGCGACACGCTCCGCCGCCCTGGGCGGCACGACGTCGGTCATTTCTTTCGCCGCTCAGGCCAAGGGCCAACGCCTGCGCGAGGTGGTCGAGGATTATGCCGCCCGTGCGCGGCGCGGCGCGATGATCGACTACGCCTTCCACCTCAGCCTGTCCGACCCGGACGCGCCGCATTTCGCCGCCGATCTGACCGCCGTGATCGCCGAAGGCCACCGCTCGGTGAAGGTGTTCACGACCTATGATATCGGCCTCAGCGACGACCAGATCGCGCGGATCCTGGCCCTTACCGGCGCCGCCGGTGCGCTGACCTGCGTGCATGCCGAGGACAACGCGATCCTGGCTGCAGCCCGCGATGCATTGATAAGGCAGGGGAAAACCGCCCCGAAGCACCACGCCGAGGCCCGCCCGAGAGAGGCCGAGCGCGCCGCCGTCGCGCGCATCTGCGCCATGGCCGAACGCACGCGCGCGCCGGTGATGATCTTCCACGTCACCTGCACCGAAGCAGCCTCGGAAGTCCGTGATGCCCGTGCGCGCGGCGCACCGGTCCGGGCAGAAACCTGCCCGCATTACCTTCTGATGACCGCCGATATCCTCGACAGGCCCGGCATCGAGGGCGCCAAGTGGATGTGCTCGCCCCCGCAACGCGCGACGTCGGACCAAGCCGCGTTATGGTCCGCGCTGCAAGACGGCACGCTGGACCTGATCTCGTCCGATCATGCACCTTATCGCTTTGACGAGACGGGGAAATTGCGCGCCGGGCCGACTCCGCCCTTCCCCGATATCGCCAATGGCTTGCCGGGGCTGGAGACGCGCCTGCCCCTGATGTTCGACGCGATCATGGCGCGCGGAGTTTTGCCCCCTGCCGCTTTCCCGGCCCTGACCGCCGGCAACGCAGCCGACATCTACCGATTGCCCGGAAAGGGCCATCTTGCGCCCGGCGCGGATGCCGATATCGTGCTGTGGGACGCCACCGTTCAGCACATCTACCAAGCCGACGATCTGCACGACAATGTCGGCTACAACCCGTTTGAAGGCCACCGGATCAATGGTTGGCCGGTCCATGTCTTCTTGCGCGGGCAGGCCATCGTCACCGATGGCAAGCTGACCGCGACCGCCGGCCAGGGCCGGTGGATCAACCGGCCGGAGCGCCCATGACCAATCGACCCGAGGCCCCGAACGAGCTCGCCATCACCTTCCTCTACTACAAGGACCTTGCGCGCGCCGAAGCCTTCTACCGCGATGTGATGGGCTTCCCGATGGTGATCGACCAGCAAGGCCTCGCCAAGATCATGCGCGTCTGCCCCGGTGCCCATATCGGCCTCGTGGACGAGGAGCATGGCATGCACAAATGGGCCGAAACGCGCCCCGTCCAGTTCTGCGTCAGGGTGCCCGACGTGGATGCGTGGTATGCCTATATCCAGTCCCAAGCCGTTGAAAACCTGAGCCGATTGTTCATCAATGATGCCATCGGCATCCGCGCCTTCGTGTTCGACGACCCGGAAGGCTATCAGGTCGAGATCCAGTCCGCGACCCGGCCCGGCGCATAAATCCCGTGACCCAAGCGCTCTACATCATCAACCCGAACTCCTCGCAGGCCGTCACCGACGGCATCGACGCCGCCGTGGCGCCCCTGCGCGCGCTTGGCACCTCGATCCGCTGCGTGACCTTGGCCGAGGGGCCGCCCGGCATCGAAAGCCAGTCGCAGGCGGACGAGACGATTGCCCCGATGCTGGCGCTGGCTGCCCGGCTTGAACCGGACGCGGCCGCCTTCGTGATCGCCTGCTTCGGCGATCCCGGCGTCCATGCGCTGCGGGACCGGACGGCAAAGCCCGTCCTCGGCATTCAGGAGGCGGCGATCGCAACCGCCATGACGCTTGGCCAACGCTTCGGAATCATTGCGATTCTCCCGGCCCCCATCCCGCGCCACCGGCGCAGCGTGGCGGCGATGGGGGTGACGGACCGACTGGCGGGCGACCGGGCGCTGAACCTCGGCGTGGCGGCGCTGCGCTCCTATGACGAGACGCTGGCCCGCATGATCGCCACCGGCACCGCGCTGCGCGACCAGGACGGCGCGGATGTCCTGATCCTCGGCTGCGCCGGGATGGCGCAATACCGCCTGCCGCTGGAGGCCGCCCTTCACCTGCCGGTCATCGACCCCTGTCAGGCCGCCGCTGCCATGGCCCTGCCCCGTATCGCCTTGAATCAAAGTCATAAAATCGGAACGACCAATGTCTGAACAACCCACCCACGGCGGGATGCTTGACGAAACCGCTTCTGGGGTCTTCACCATCGCGGCCACGCCCTTCCTGCCAGATGGCGCGCTCGATCTGGTCAGCATCGACACGATGGTCGATTTCTACGTCGCAAAGGGTGCCACTGGCTTGACGATCCTGGGGATCATGGGCGAGGCCGGCAAGCTTTCGTCAGAGGAATCCGTTACCGTCATTTCCCGCGTCATCGCGCGCACGAACTTGGCCGTGATCGTCGGCGTCTCGGCCCCCGGCCTCGCCACCATCAGCGCGCTCAGCGGCAGCGCCATGGCGCTTGGGGCGGCGGGTGTGATGGTGGCGCCGCCAAGTACCCTGCGCACGGACGACCAGATCATCCAGTATTTCCAGAGCGTTGAAGACGCCCTTCCCGGCATTCCCTGGGTGTTGCAGGACTTTCCGCTGATCACCGGCGTGCAAATCACCCCCAAGGTGCTGCGCGAGATCTTCGACACCTGCCCCGGCTGCAAGATGCTCAAGCACGAGGATTGGCCGGGGCTGGAAAAGATCGCCACCCTTCGCAAGCAAGAGGCGGCGGGCGCGCGCAAGATGTCCATCCTGTGCGGCAATGGTGGGCAGTTCCTGCTGGAGGAGATGCTGCGCGGCGTCGATGGCGCGATGACCGGCTTCGCCTATCCCGAAATGATGCGCGACGTTGTCAGCCTTTGCAAGACGGGCGACATCAACCGCGCGCGGGACATCTTCGATGCCTACCTGCCGCTGGTGCGCTACGAATGTCAGCCCGGCCTTGGGCTGGCGGTGCGCAAATACATCCTCGCCCGGAACGGCGCGATCGCCCATGCCACGTTGCGCAAGCCGGGCCCATCGCTCAGCCCGGCCGCCATCGCCGAGATCGAGGCGCTGATTGCGCGGCAAGAGGCGCGGCTATCCGCGCTCTGACCCCGCGCCCCCTTCCGGCCCGCGCGACTTTGCCCTACACCGCGCCCAAACGGCCCGGAGGAGGGCAAGATGTCGACGGCCCCACGCTTCACGATCGTGATCCCGATGCTGAATGAGGCCGTGACCGTGCCGCATCTGCTGGGGGCTTGCGTGGCCGCCGCAACGCCCTTGGGACCGTTCGAGATCTGCGTGACAGATGATGGATCGACGGACGGCACGCAGGCGGCCCTCCTCGCGTTCCGCTCCTCGCAGCCGCAGGTTCGTCTGACGATTGTCACGCATCCGCACCCCGCCGGGCAATCGGCGGCAGTCCATGCCGCCGTGCGCGCCGCAAGCGCGCCGATCATCGCAACGCTCGATGGCGACGGCCAGAACCCGCCCGAGGAATTGCCGAAGCTGCTGGCGGTGATGCTTGCTGCCCCGCCGACGCTTGGCCTTGTCGCGGGTCAGCGCGTGAAACGCGACGATCCACTGCCCAAGCGGCTGGCCTCAAAGGCGGCCAACGCGCTGCGTGGCTGGCTCCTCAGGGACGGCACCCGCGATACCGGCTGCGGACTGAAGGCGTTCCGCCGCGACGCGTTTCTGGCGCTGCCTTACTTCAACCACATGCACCGCTTCCTGCCCGCGCTGTTCCAGCGCGATGGCTGGGGCATCGCTCACGTCGATGTGGCGCACAAACCGCGCGTCGCGGGCGCGTCGAAATACACCAATCTCGGCCGGGCGATTGTGGGCCTCAGCGATCTTTTCGGGGTGGCCTGGCTGATCCGCCGCCGCCGCACGGTCCTGCCCGCCGATACCTTGATCGACAGGGGGGACTAGCGCCATGCAGGAAGCGGTTTTCGGCTTTCTCAACATCGACAACTGGTTCGAGTTCTGGTGGGTCGCGCTTGGGTTCGTGGCGCAGGGCATCTTCGCCTCGCGCTTCATCGTGCAATGGATCGCATCCGAGCGGGCCGGACGTTCCTACGTGCCGTTGGCGTTCTGGTACCTGTCGATGGGCGGCGGGTTGTTGATGCTGGCCTATGCGATCTACCGCAAGGACCCGGTGTTCATCCTGGGCCAATCGACCGGCGTGGTCGTCTATGCCCGCAACCTGATGCTGATCCGGCGGACCGCGAGGGCCGCCGCCGAGGACACGCAGGCGGCGGATGCGGCGCACGAGAAGGGCTGAGATGGCGCTCTTGGCGCATCGCTTCGCGCCCTTGGCGGTGTTGCTGCTGGCATTGCTCAGCTTCGGGATCGGGCTGGCGGAATTGCCGGTGCAGGACCGCGACGAGGCGCGCTTTGCCCAGGCCAGCCGCCAGATGGCGGCGACCGGCGATCTGATCGACATCCGCCTGCAAGACGCGGCCCGGCACAACAAGCCCGCCCTGATCTACTGGGCGCAGACGGCCGCGATCTGGATCACGGGCGTAACGGACCTCACCCCGATCTGGGTCCATCGCATACCCTCCTACCTTGCAGGCGTGTTGTCGGCGCTGGCGCTGATCTGGGCCGGAACGCCCGTGGTGGGGCGTCGCGCGGCGGTGCTGGCGGGCATCATATGCGCCACGGTCTACATGCTCCACGCCGAGGCGAGGACCGCCAAGACCGATGCGGCCCTGCTGCTGTCGGTGATCCTGACGATGGGCGCACTGGGCCGCGCCTACCTGACCGAGGCGCGCGGATGGATCACGCCCGCAATCTTCTGGACGGCGCTGGCCGCGGGCTTCCTGCTCAAGGGCCCGATGGTTGTCCTGCCTGTCATGGGCGCGCTGCTGTGGCTGGGGGTGGCTGACCGCTCGCTTGCGTGGCTCGCCCGCCTGCACCCGCTGGCCGGGATCGCTTGGTTCACGGCCCTTGCCAGCCCGTGGTTCATCGCCATCACGCTGGTGACCGATGGCGCATTCTGGGGCGCGTCCCTTGGCACCGACCTCAGCGACAAGATCACTGCCGAGGGCGAACATGCCAGCACCTTCCCCGGCTTCTACCTGCTGACGATCTGGTTCACCTTCTGGCCATGGTCCGTGCTGCTGCCGCTGGCCGCGATCACAGGCTGGCGCACCCGCAAAAGCCGCGAAACGGCGCTACTGCTCGGCTGGCTTGTCCCCGCCTGGCTGGTATTCGAGGCGGTGCCGGTGAAGCTCTTGCACTATACCTTGCCGCTTTACCCGCCCCTGATGCTGCTGGCGGCCATGGGCGTTCTGGCGGTGATCGACGGCCGCCAACGCTTTGGCGGCTGGCCCGGCGCGGTGGCCAGCATCGGCTTTCTTGCAGGCCTCGGCTTTTTCGCTACGATCATGGTTGCCGCACCCCTTCGCTTCGGTGACGGGCTGCATGGGCCCAGCCTCATCGGGGCCGTGACCATTGTCGCAACCGCCCTGACCGCGCTGGTCTGCCTCTGGCGCAACCGCCTGCGGCAGGCCATCCCCGCGCTTGCGCTGGCGGGCATGGTGATGGGCGGCACCCTCACCACGTATACCCTGCCGGCCGCCCGCAATCTGTGGGTGTCGGACCGCCTGGCCGAGGCGATGGCGATGGCGCCATCCGCCTGCCTGACCGGCCCCGTGGCCCTTGCAGGCTTTGCCGAGCCCTCTGCCGTGTTCCGCCTTGGCACCGAGACCCTGCTGACCGATCTTGACGGCGCTCTGGCTTACCTTGCGGCAGGCGAGAACCGCGCCGCGTGGATCGCGCCGCGACTGCTGGACGTGAGGCCGCCCCAGGGCGTGCCGGGCCTGACGCAGATCGACGCCGTCAATATCGGCAATTTCCGCCCGGTGACGCTCCGCCTCTACATCTCTCCCGGCATCCCGGCCCCGGACATGCCCTGCCCCGGCTAGGCAGGTCCCGCACCTTGCGCGATGTCGCGCGGGCCCCGCACCTTGCGCAATGTCGCGCGGGCCCCTGCCAGATGTCGCGAACAGTCTGGACAGTCCTGTCCAGACCACCGTAGCGTCCCCACAAATCCCCTCTCTGCTGCCGGAGGCCGCACCCCATGAAATCCCATTACCGTGTTGTCGTCATCGGCGGCGGCGTCGTCGGCTCCTCCGTCCTCTACCACCTTGCCAAATTCGGCTGGAAAGATGTGGTGATGCTGGAACGCTCGGTCCTGACGGCGGGATCAAGCTGGCACGCGGCGGGCGGTATCCACGCGCTGAACGCCGACCCCAACATGGCGCAGCTTCAAGCCTATACCATTGATCTGCTGTCGGAAATCGAGGCTGAAAGCGGCCAGAACATCGGTCTGCACATGACCGGCGGCCTGACCCTTGCGGGCACGCCCGAGCGCTGGGAATGGCTGCAATCGGCCTATCGCACGTTTCAGTCCATCGGCATCGACGATTGCCGCCTGATGACGCCAGAAGAGGCCCACGCCACCTGCCCGATCATGTCCACGCATGGCATCCTCGGCGCGCTCTGGGCCGACCGAGAGGGCTATATCGACACCACCGGCACCGTCCACGCTTACGCCACCGCCGCCCGCAAGCGTGGCGCGGAATATTACGAACACACCAAGGTGGAAGCGCTGACGCAAACCCGCGACGGGTGGGAGGTGCGGACCGACAAGGGCACCATCACCTGCGAACACGTGGTCAATGCGGGCGGCCTCTGGGCCAAGCAGCTGGGCCGGATGGCGGGGATCGAGTTGCCGGTCAGCCCGCTCAAGCACCACTACCTGATCTCGGACACCATTCCCGAACTTGAGGCACTGGATTTCGAGGTGCCGATGACCGTCGACCTCGAAGGCTTCACCTATATGCGGCAGGACCAGAAGGGCCTGCTGCTCGGCATCTACGAGGTCGAGCACGAGCATTGGGCGATGGACGGCGCGCCGTGGGATTACGGGATGGAGCTGTTTCAGGAACAGACCGACCGGATCGAGAAGGAACTGGTCATGGGCTTCGAACGCTACCCCGCCCTGCAGCACACCGGCGTGAAAACCTGGGTGAATGGCGCCTTCACCTTCTCGCCCGATGGCAACCCGCTGGTGGGCCCCGTCCCCGGCAAGCGCGGCTATTGGTGCGCCTGCGCCGTTATGGCGGGCTTCCTTCAGGGCGGCGGCGTCGGCAAATCGCTGGCCGAATGGATCATCCATGGCGAGACGGAGGCCGACAGCTGGGCGATGGACGTGGCGCGCTATGGCAAATTCGCCGAGAACCGCGAATTCATCAAGCAGCGCACCGGCCAGTTCTATTCCCGCCGCTTCGTCATGTCCTACCCGAACGAACAACTGCCCGCCGGCCGCCCCCTGAAACGCGCCCCCGCCTATTCCGAGATGAGCGCGGCGGGCTGCCGCTGGGGCCAGTCATGGGATCTGGAAGTGCCGCTCTACTTCGCGCCGTCGCCCGATTTCGTCGAAAACCTGACGCTTAAGCGCTCCAACGCCCATGACATCGTCGCCGCCGAATGCGCCACCGTGCGCCAAGGCGTGGGCCTTCTCGACATCACCGGCTTCTCCCGGTTCGAGGTGTCGGGGCCAAATGCGGAGGCGTGGCTGAACCGCATCATGGCCTCCAGACTTCCCAAACCCGGCCGCGCGAAACTGGCCCCCATGCTGGCGCCAAGCGGGCGCTTGCTGGGTGATCTGACCGTGTTCAACTCGGGCGACGGCACCTGGTGGATCATGGGCAGCTACTACCTGCGCGCCTGGCACATGCGCTGGTTCAACGACCATCTGACCGACGGCGTCGCCATCCGCGATCTGGGGGAGGAGGTTTGCGGCTTCTCCCTCTCCGGCCCGCGCAGCAAGGCAGTCATCGACAAGCTGGTCGAGGGCGGCGTTTCCCTGCCCTTCATGGGCTGCGCCGCGATGGATATCGGCCTGATCCGCGCCCGCGTCGCGCGCCTGAGCGTCTGCGGCGAGTTGGGGTACGAAATCAACTGCCGCCATGGCGACCACATCACACTGCGCCAGATCCTGCTGGACGCGGGCGCCTCGGAAGGCATCCGCGAGGTCGGCTTCAATGCGCTGCTGTCGCTGCGGCTGGAGAAATCCTTCGGCATCTGGTCGAAGGAATTCACCCAAGGCTATACCCCGGCGCAGACCGGGATGGATCGCTGGATCGACTGGGACAAGGACTTCATCGGCAAGGCCGCCGCCCTGTCTGAGCGCGACGGTAACGGCCCCGCCAAGCGCGTCGTCACGCTTGAAATCGCGGGCGCTGACGCCGACCCGATCGGCTATGAACCGGTCTGGCAGAACGGCAAGATGGTCGGCTTCGTGACCTCTGGCGGCTATGGCCACACGCTTGGCAAATCGCTCGCCATGGCCATGGTCGATGTCGCCGCCGCGTCCGAGGGCACCGATCTGTCGGTGCATGTGGTCGGCATGGAACGCGCGGCGAAGGTGATCCCTGCCTCGCCCTACGATCCCTCCGGCACAGCCATGCGGGGATGACCGGGGCCGCCGCCCGCCGCACCCCGACCGCCAAGGGCGCTGCCCTGCCGGAAAGCCACGCCATGGCCGACGCTGACCCGCCGCCAAGCCACATCAAGGCGACCCGCGCCGATTGGCTGGATGCGGCGCGCGATGTGCTGGTCGGCGAGGGCGTGGAAAGCGTCAAGATTCTGACCCTCTCCACCCTCCTCGGCGTCTCACGGTCGTCGTTCTACTGGTATTTCACCAACCGCGACGACCTCCTGGCCGCCCTTCTGGACGATTGGCAGACGCGCAACACCCGGTCGCTGATCGCGCAGTGCGCCCTGCCGTCGCGCAGCGCCAACGACGGGCTGATCAACTTCTTCCGCTGCTTCATCGCCGGTGGCCGCTTCGACCCCGGCCTCGATTTCGCGATCCGCGAATGGGCCCGGCGCGACGAAAGCGTGCGCGCCGCCATCGACGCCGCCGATACCGCGCGGCTGTCGGCGGTCCATGCCATCTTCCTGCGTCACGGCTTTCCCGATCCCGAGGCAGAGGCGCGCGCGCGGATCGTCTATTTCATGCAGATCGGATACCACGCCCTCGATCTGCGCGAGGATATGGCCACCCGCCTGTCGCGTGTCGCGGCCTATCTGCACGGCTTCACCGGGCAGCATTCCGAACCGCCCGAGCTTGAAGGGTTCATGGCCGACTACATGGCCTACGCGGACATCATCCCGCGATGAGGCGGTCTGTCAAAACGGCGGATGCACCGGCCTGAACCGATCCATCGGTTGCGCCGCGATCTTGTGAAGCACGTCGATCACGCCCGCCACGTAATGCTCGGCCGTCACGCGGCCCTTCTCGGCTGTCGCCAGATGGGCCTCGCCCGCCACCCCGGCCGGGTTCACATCCGACGCGATCCAGCCATGCGCAATGGCGCCGACCGGCCCGATCTCGCCCTGCTGATGAGTCCAGCGGAAATCCTGCGCCCGGGTCATGTCCACCGTATCGGGCCTGAAATGCAGCATCAGCGATGTCTCGTTATCGCCGCCATGGATACCCTGCGCCATCTCCTGCGCCGAGAACACGCCCGCCGGCATCCCGGCCGAGCCCCAGCCCATCCGCACGCAAAACATCCCCGCCTGCACCCGCAATTCCCGCGATACGATGGAGA
>JBBQHZ010000016.1:0-46487 GCA_038324445.1 Rhodobacterales bacterium
GGTTTCAGCGGCAAGCGCCTCGAACGCCGCTTGTGCCTCGGCCACGGCGACCGCGCGCGCCTCGGCGGCGGCGGCTTCTGCCGCTTCCGCACGGGCGGCGGCAAGCGCCTCAAATGCCGCCTGCGCTTCGGCCACAGCGACCGCGCGCGCCTCGGCGGCGGCGGCTTCCGCCGCTTCCGCACGGGCGGCGGCAAGCGCCTCGAACGCCGCAAGCGCCTCGTTCACGGCTGCCGCACGGTCCGCTGCTGCAGCCTCTTCCGCAGCCGCCGCTTCATCCGCCGCCGCTCCGTCCGCTTCCGTTTGCGCGCCCAGCGCTTGCAACGCTGCCAAAGCCTCCGCCACCGCCGCGGCACGCTCGGCGGCACCGTCGTCGGTCTGCGCCAAAGCGCCCCCCGCGCCCAGAGCGAGAACCAGCATCATGCAGATCGAGCGACCGGCGACAGACAGCGACATGGCAGGTAATTCCTTGAACAAATCAACCGGATCGACGATAGCCAGCAGCCAACCGTCTGTCGATACCGCAGGCAGCCAATTGGTCAGAAAGCACTGGCAAAGCCCCGCGCGCTCGGGCACTTTCGCGCCGATCCGTCGCCCATGGGGAGCCAAGCGCTGACACCACCGCCCGATGATATGTCCCCGGACCCGGTCCGCGAGGTGTCCCTGCGGCCGGTTCTGGCCGTCGATCTGGACGGCACGCTGCTGCGCTCGGACATGCTCTACGAAAGCCTGTGGTCCGCCTTCGGCACCCATGGCTATTCAACCGTTGCTGCCATAGTGCGGCTGCGCGAGGGGCGCGCCGCGCTCAAGGCCCGGCTGGCGGAATTGTCGAATGTGGATGTCAGCACGCTGCCCTACGACGCAGAGCTTTGCGCGCGGCTGGCCGCGTGGCGGGCAGAGGGGGGGCGCACGGCGCTGGTCACAGCCAGCGATCAGAGCCTGGCCAACGCCGTGGCAGAACATCTGGGCCTGTTTGACGAGGTGCACGGCTCTGACGGGAAACGGAACCTTAAAGGCATTAAAAAGGCAAGGTTTTTGCGGGAAAAATTCCCGGATGGCTATGTCTATGCCGGTGACAGCACCGCCGATCTTCCGGTCTGGGAAGGCGCGCAGACAGCGATCAGCATCGGTGCCACCCCCCGCGTCCGTGCGGCGCTGGATGCGGGGTCGACGCCCGTCGAGCATTTGCATCGGGAAACGCCGTTCCGCGCCATCCTGCGCGCCGTGCGACCGCAACAATGGCTGAAGAACCTGCTGGTCGCGGTGCCGCTGATCGCCGATCCCGGCCACGGCGCCGGGGCGTTGGTGCCGATCATCGCGGCCTTTGTAGCACTGAGCCTTGCAGCCTCGGCAGGCTATCTGATCAACGACCTTCTGGATCTGGCAGACGACCGCAGCCATCCCCGCAAATGCCGGCGCCCGTTTGCCTCTGGCGCGCTGTCGCCCGCGTTTGGCACCTGGGCCATCCCGGTGTTGTTGCTGGCCGCCTGCGTCACCGCGCTTGCGGTGTCGCCCGCGCTCCTCGCGACGATCCTGCTCTATTTCGTCGCCACGGTGGCCTATTCGGTCGAGCTCAAGCAGCACACGCTGATCGACATATGCGTTCTCGCTTTCCTTTTCACCTTGCGCATCATTGCGGGGGGGGTGGCGATCGCTTCGGGGCTTTCGGTCTGGATCCTCGCCTTCTCGATGTTCATCTTCTTCGCGTTGGCTGCCGTCAAACGACTGGCCGAGCTGACCGATAGTGCCACCGCAGGCCGCGAAAGCTCGCGCCGGGGATATGTGGTGGGCGACAGGCGGATCATCAGCCAGATGGCGATCACGTCCGGCTATCTCGCGGTGCTGGTGCTTGCGCTCTATGTGAACGAGCCCGCGACCCAGGCCAAATTTGGCACGCCATGGTTGCTGTGGGGCGTGTGCCCGCTGCTTATCTTCTGGGTCAGCCGCATGGTCATGGTTGCGGATCGCGGCCAGATGCATGACGATCCGATGGTGTTTTCGATCACCAACCCGACCTCGCGGCTGGTGGTGCTGTTTTGCGCCGTGCTGGTGGCGGGGGCGCTGTTCCTATGAACCGGACGGGGCTGGTGATGCGATACATCGCCTTCGCGGCGGTGGCGGTTGTGGTCAATCTGGCGGTGCAGCGGCTGGTCTTGCTCGGGGGCGAAAGCGGCTTCTGGTTCGGCGCTGCCATGGTCATCGGCACGCTGGCGGGACTGGTGGTGAAGTACTTTCTCGACAAGCGCTGGATCTTCTTCGACCAGACCAGCGGAGCGGTTGCGCAGGGGCGGCAGTTCGGGCTCTACACCCTGATGGGGGTGGCGACGACGGCGATCTTCTGGGTGACCGAGACGGCATTCTGGATGGTCTGGGGCACCGATCTGGCGAGGGAGGTCGGTGCGGTGATCGGCCTGACGATCGGCTATTTCACCAAGTATCAACTCGACCGACGTTTTGTGTTCCGAGACCCAACACCATGAGTCTGTTGAGCGGCTGGGGCCGCTATCCCCGCGCTGAGTGTCGCGTGGTCACTGCGCGCTCGGAAGGTGCTGTGCGCGCGGCCGTGGCCACCTCCCCGCTGATCGCGCGCGGCAATGGGCGGTCCTATGGCGACAGCGCGCTGAACCGCGATCTGACGCTGGACATGACCGGGATGGACCGGATGCTGTCCTTCGACGACGGTGTGCTGGTGGCCGAGGCTGGCGTGCTTCTGGGCGACATCATCCGCACCTTCCTGCCCCGCGGCTGGTTCCCGATGGTCACGCCCGGCACCAAATATGTCAGCCTTGGCGGGGCCATCGCGGCGGATGTGCATGGCAAGAACCACCATCTTGATGGCTCGTTCCGGACCTGCGTCGATTGGGTGGACCTGATGGGACCCGACGGCGCGGTGACGCGGATCGCGCCCGGTGATGATCTTTACGGCTGGACGCTGGGGGGCATGGGCCTGACCGGCGTGATCCTGCGGGCGCAGATCAGGCTCCGCCGGGTAGAAACGGCGTGGATCGCGCAGGAAAGCCGGGCCTTGACCTCGCTGGCCGAGACGTTGGCGGGTTTCGAGGAAACCCTCGACGCGCCCTATTCGGTGGCGTGGATCGACTGTTCCGATGGGCCGCACCATGGCCACTCGCTGCTGCTTCTAGGACGTCACGCCACGGTTGCTGACCTGAAGTCGCGCCAAAAACCCTTGGAAATAAGCTGGAAGCGCAAACTTCCCGTGCCTTTCGGCGCGCCGCCCTTTCTGTTCCGGGGCCTTTGGCTGCGGGCGCTGAACGGCATCTACTGGCGTCGCGGCGCAAGGCGCGCCGGGCACGCGCTGGTGGATTGGGACAGCTACTTCTACCCGCTGGACGGATTGAAGAACTGGAACCGCCTCTACGGGCGGCGCGGCTTCGTACAGTTTCAGTGCGCCCTGCCGCTGGACCGCGCGGCCGAAGGCCTCGCCGCCCTGATGGACACGATTGCGCAGGCGCAGGCCGGATCGGTGCTGTCGGTCCTGAAACGTTTCGGGCCGCAATCGGGCCATGTTTCCTTCCCAATGCCCGGCTACACGCTGGCGCTCGACTTCCCGGTCAACGAACGGAACCTTGCCCTGATGACCCGACTGGACGCCCTCACGCTGGCCTATGGCGGCCGCTTCTACCTCGCCAAGGATGCGCGCATGCCCGAAGCGGTCGCCAAGGCCGACCCACGCGCCACAGCCTTCGCCGCCATGCGCGCAGAAACGGGCCTGCAGGCCCGCTTCACCTCGCTTCAGTCCGAAAGGTTGGGTTTATGAGCACCCCAAAAGGCCCCGTCCTGATCCTTGGCGCCCATTCCGGAATAGCGCGCGCCACCGCCCGCAGTTTTGCCGAGGCCGGGCATCCGATCCAGCTTGCCGCGCGAAATTCTTCGCGGTTGGCGGATGATGCGGCAGACCTGCGCACACGCTTTGGCGTTGAGGTCACGGTGCATGAGTTCGATGCCTTGGCGAGCGACACCCACGCGGCTTTCGTGGCCGCGCTTGCCCTGCCGCAAATCGCCATCTGCGCCGTGGGCGCGATGGGCGACCAGACCGCAAGTGCCGCCGACCCGCTGGCGGCTGCCAATATCCTGCGCTCGAACTTCGAAGGCCCGGCCTCGATAATTGCGCATCTTGCCAATGCGATGGCGGCGCGCGGATCGGGCACGCTGGTCGGCATCTCGTCGGTCGCGGGCGACCGGGGGCGTGCGTCGAACTATGTCTACGGCTCCGCCAAGGCCGGTTTCACCGCTTTCCTTTCGGGCCTGCGCAACCGCCTGACGCCACAGGGCGTGCATGTTGTGACAGTGCTGCCGGGCTTTGTGCGGACCGCGATGACTGCCGGGATGGAAACACCCGGCCCCCTGACCGCCGACCCGAAAGAGGTCGGTGACGCGATTCTGCGCGCGGTCGAAAAGCGTCGCAACGTGATCTACACACGGCCGATCTGGCGGATCGTCATGGCGGTGATCCGCAATATCCCCGAGCCGGTCTTCAAGAAAACGTCGCTCTAGTGCCGTGAATCGCGCGGTTGGCCGCGCAAGGGTGCGTGCGGCGGGCGAGAATCCGCGCAACGTTCAAGGGCACCGCTTAAGATGGCCAAGAGTTGTTGCCAATTTAACACCTGCGGCTTACGGCTGGGACACTCAAAGGGACAGACACACGCGGATCAAACCGTGTGAAGCAAAAAAGGGGCAGTGCCTCAGCATGAACGGGACAGTATTCGCGCGGGCTCTTACCCGACGCGCCAGCGATATCGCGCAGTCCGGACTGGGCAGTTTCGAACGACCAAACGGCGTCATGGCCCTGGTGCTCGCATCGACGATGATGACCTCCACTTGCGGATATGTCGTTGTTTCCAATGCCCTCGACTCACAGCGCGTTCGCGCTTCGATGGCTGACATGGCCTCGGCACCGACGCCTGAGGTGACGGAAGAGCGGATATACCCCGCCCCTGAAATCTTCGACACTACCATATCTGTCGCCATCGACCGTGGCCCCGGTGCTCGTGTGCCGCCGGCCTTGGCGCCCTCGGACATCGCCGTTGCGGCACCCGCCACCGTTGACACGCCGACGCCGCCCGTTCTCGTCATCGTCGGTCGCCCGCCTGTCGCGGCACTTCCCCGCCCCGGCGCCGGATCGCCCGGAGAGCAGATTGCAGCGCCTGACGTACAGGTTGTGACTGTGGCGCGCGGATTGACGACGGAGCGTGCGCTTGACCTGCCGCACCCCACCGCGCGTCCCGGTGGCAGCGCCGTCGCCGCCGCCATCAGTCCCGCCACCATCACTCCCGTCGAGGCACCCGCCGCCGGCGCGTCCCTGCTGCTGGCCGCTTCCAGCCCGCGCCCGGCCCTTCGACCCCAAAGCCTTGTGGTGCTGGCGGCCGCGCGCGCCGAGGCGATCGATGTCGAGGTTGCCCGTGCCGAGACGCCGGAAACGCTTGCGGCCCTCGGCGAATCTCCGCGGACGCCGATCTTCGGTGGCGGTGCGCGGGGCGATTGCTCCTCCAACCTCACGCGCGAAATCCCGCGCCGCCAAGGCAGCGCCCGCGGTGGCGCCGCCGTCATGGCCGCTGTCGGCAACGATTCCGGCTCGACCCGTGACAACGCGCTGGTGCAGGAGGCGCTTAACGGCAATGTCCCGGATTTCCTGCGGCAACTGCATCCAGTCACTTTCAGGGGCACCGTCGGGGGGCGTACGGTCGATGTCACGATCTGCGTCGCGCCAGATTATCTCGCCGTGGGATCCGACGCCGACAATGTCCGCGTGCCGCTTGGCCTGCCTGCCGCCCTGCGCGTGGCCGATGCCTTCGACATGATGTTGCCCACGACCACCATGGTCGACGCGATCTATCAGCAAGCCGATATCCGCATCGCCCCCTCGCCGATGACGCCGGGATCGTCGATGTCGACGACCAACTATTTCGTCAACCATGACCAGACGCTGGACGGCCAGTTCGCCCGCGCCGGCGCGCAGCAGGGGATGCTGGTTGCGGGCCACAAGAAGGACCTCGTGCTGGCCAACCGCTTGTCGAGCAATCCGGGCCGTGTCGCGATCTATGGCTGGCACCGGACCAACGGCGCAGCGATCCAGCCGCTATCGACGGTGCATGGCGAGTATTACGCCGATTATTCCCATGGCATCCGGTTGGTCAGTCGCACGGCCTATATCGATGGCCGCGCGGTTGATCTTCGCGAGTTGCTGACGGATGAACGCTATGCGGGCTTCCTGAATTCGGACGGGGCGTTGACGGGGGCTACCATTCGCCTTGCATCGCTTTAAGGACGACTGGCAAAACATTGTTCCTGAACGAAAAACGGCGCCGCAAGGGCGCCGTTTTCTTGTGTGGTGCTGCGGCGCGAAGGGCGCAGGATGTCCCTACTGCACGTCCTGGAAACACCGGAAGCCAAGGTGGTAATTGCGGTGGCTGGCCTCGGACAACACCCGCGTTCCGTGCCAGAACGGGGCCCGCCAACGGGCCCAATGCTCATGGGCGCGGATGGTATCCCAGATGAACCATGACCCCTTCATCTCGGTCACGCCTAGAATGGTCGATCCGCGCGACGCCATCTGATCCTCGGCCAAGGGCAGGTTCATGTGCTCGGCTGCGTTGCCGTCAATGTCAAAAACACCAAGTGGCGACTGGCAGGCAGGAAAACTGCCAGCTGGATAGGTGTTCGATCCGCAACCGGGAAAGCTGCCGCCATCGCAGGACGCGGACTTGAACGACCCCGTGGCGCAGACGCCCGAGCGCCAGCTGCCAATGGAATAGGTGCCGGACGTGCTGGCATAACGGCTGTTGTGATAGTTTCGCATCGTGTTGACGGCCGACGACAGGTCCATGCCCCGCACCAGATCGAAGGGATAATCCGGCGGCAACAACTGACCTGCGGCCGCCCCTTCCCATTCATGGGCATCGCCAATGCGACCGCCTTCAGCGGCGCACAGCGCTGCCGCCTCGTTGGCGCGCACCCAGACGACCGGATAAACCATCGGGATGTTGGGATATTCGAACATGTCGGCGCAGACCGTCGCATCACCTGCGGTCTGGGTTTCGGGATCGTAGAGAGGCACCATGTAGGGGCCTCCGCAAATCCGTTCATATTCACGGTTGCGATAGCTTTCCTGCACCTGGGCAACGCTGCCGCCGACACGCGCGGCGGCTTCCTCGGGGGTGAAGGGGTGTTGGGTGATGGCGGGATTGCCCTGCCCCATCCAGCCGTTGGGCGAGTTGGCGAAGATCTGCCGCACGCGGCTGATCTCGGCATTCGACAGCCCCCGGATTTCCTGCATTTGCTGAAACATCAATTCGTTGCGCTCGGCCAGGGATTGCGCGCTTGCCGCGCCCCCGGTCAGCACCATGGCCGTGGCCAGAAGCGTGGCCTTCACTGTCGCTGCAAGTCCCATCATTGCCTCCGCAGAAGGTAGAAGAAATCGCGATTGTCTGGCGCGCCGATGAAGCGGGCAATGCTGCCACCATCGGGATCCGCCTCGGCCATGCCCGACACAAGGTGCTGCACCTCGAGATCGCCGGCGTCATCCTCGTTGTGACGGTAGAGCGCCATGTAGGTGTGTTCCTGACTGTTCATGTCCAGCAGCATGGCATAGTCGCACTGATACGCTTGGAACGTCCGCGCCATCGCCGAGGGCGTTGCCGTTGAAAAGTAAGCATAAATCAGGAACTGCCTGTCCTCGACGGTGCGCATGCAGGCCCCGCCGCGCAGGGTGCGCAGCACCGCGTTTGCGTCACCGGACCAGTTTCCGCCGCCCCAGGACGTGACGCGATCGCCCGGCACGCCGTCCTCGATGATTGCCACGCCATTCTGGCGGGCAAAGACCAGATCGGGCAGCAGGCTTGCATCTTCCTCGGACCAGGTACGCATGTTCACCTCGCCATCGACGGTCATGTAGAGCGTCGCGAGGTTCGGCCAAAGCCGCGACAGCAACACGCCGTTTTGCATGAAGCCGTAATGGTGGCCGTAATTGAACGTCGCATAATCGCCAAAGCGCCATGCGCCGTGGTCGCGTTTGAAGCCGCCGGTGAAGGTGGCCGCGACCCGTTCGACAAAAGCGGGGTTCAGCATGCCGGTGCGCACCAGCGGGTCGGTGCGGTTGAAACCGTCAGGGCCAGAGCCCTGACCGTGCCGGTTTTGCGGACGCGACGACCATTCGAGACCCGGGTGATCGGTGCCGATCTCATACCCGATGTCGAACCGCGCCATGTCGAAGGCCACCAGATAGACGTCTGCCCGGCTTTCGATGCCATCAAGGCCATTGGCGCCGGGCGTCTGGAACACTTCGTTCGCGATCATGCCGGGCTGCATGACCGAAGCGTAGATGCCGGGGCTTTCCTCGACCTCATACCAGGCGCCGGCGGTCATCGAGCCTGCATCGGTGCCGATCAGGTCGAACCCCATATAGGGGCGCATGTTGGGGGTGCTGGAAAGCAGGGCGTTGCCCAGAAGTTCAACGCCGTCGATTTCCACCAGCGCTTCTTCGCCCTCGGACGAGACCATGAAGGCATCTTCGAAGAAGGCGCCCTTGATCAGGTTCACGATTGATTCACCAAAGACGATGTTGTTGCGCAGGAACTCTGCCACCGCCTCGCGCGTGGTGCGGTTGCCCGCGACGGGATTGCGGACAAAGAGGCTCCAGTCGCAGACAGGCGCGAATGGAAGCGAGCTTTGCTGCGCCTCGTCCAACTCGCCGTCATCCCACGGCGCACAGGCAAATCCGTCGCCATCGGCCTCCAGCAACAACGCCGGGCCATCCTCGTCGATCAGCGACACGTCCCATGTTGAAGGGTCAGCATTCTCGAAATGCACGAAGCGCGAGCCCCCGCCCTGGGGGGTGATCTCGAGCACGAACCACGAGTTCACGCGCGGGTTCATCGAGGTCAGCGTGAAGGTCGTGCCGTCCGCAGAGGTCAGGATCTGGCTGTTGCGAAACGGTTGCATCGCCATGATCGAGCCGGGAACGGCAGTCTCGAGTTGCGCCATCTGCGCATCAAGGACCGACTGGTCGGGCAGACCGATGCCCTGCGCCGTGACGGACGAAGAAGCAAACAGCGACGCCACTGCGGCGGACAGGGCAACGATACGGGATATGGGACGGCGATGGGGCAGCAAGGAGAAGCTCCGGTTGAATAAAGGGGCAGGCAAAAAATCTCGATCAAGGGCGAATATCTGTCGCCGGATGGTGCAACAAAGTGCCAGCTGACGCAACGGCTTGGCCCGGGATTCGGGCTATCACACTTGGTTGATCCGGGACATGTTCAGGAGTTACCTGAAATTGTGACTTTTCAACAGAGGATTGCTGGTCAAAAGTCACATAGCCGCAATCGAGTTGCTGTTCATTAACCGACTATTAACTGTCTGCAGGGCTACCGTATCAGATGCGCGAACGGACCCACGGACAATCGGACCCGTCGATGCCGATGGATCGAGAGCAATGTGGGGGTATTCGAATGGCAAAGCATGGCGCCGATGCAGTTGTCGGGAGAGCGAAAGATGGCCGCGCTCATGGTCATGGGGAAGGGTTTTTGCCAGAGCAATCTGACGACCGGACCATTGCCATAACGGCTTCCATACCCCTCGGCACGGCCGCAGCCCTGGATATCCATGTGCGAGAGGCGTTGTCTGAAAATCGTGTCGGCGAAGCCCGAACGCTGGTGGCCGCAGCAGAGGCTGTGCTTGCGGCGCAGGGGCAGTCCGCAACCAAGACCAGTGCGACGGACATTTCCCGAATCGACGTGGCGGCAGCGAAAGCCCGTATCGCCGTCGCCATGGGCGACAGCCGCGCTGCCCATGCGATCCTGGTTCAGGCCATCGAATCCTGTCCAGATGCGCCGGCTCTGCGGGTCTTGATGGCTGAAATCATGCTGGCGACGGGCCGCGCAACGGACATCCGTCCGGTGTTGCACCATTTGGGCAGGCCGCCTGCAAGCGGCGTTGATCCCCTGCAAGACGCCGCCGGCAGCTTGGACAAGAAGGGCTGAAGGTGGGCTGACCAACGCTGCCGATTGCGATCTTGGACCGTGATCGCTCAAAAGAAAACGGCGGCGTTCGGGACAGGCGCCGAGCTTTGCATGCTCGACCGGCCGTCGCCCGGACGGGAACAGACCAGACACGCGATGCGCACCGCTTCCAGAGTTACGCCCTGGGACAGCGCGCCCGTCTCCAGCGGTAAATCCACCGCCGCCGGCACAAGGGCCGATGCGTTGGCTGTAAGCCGATAGAGCGCTGACAACGCCTGACGCAGTTCATCCATTTCCTGCAATCCGGCACGTTTGGATGAAAACGCCCCTCCCCCTTCGGCGGCCATGTCCCCCACCAAAGTGTCAAGCCGCGTCGCAACCTGCGTCAACCTTTCGAGTTCCCCCGACAGGTTATGCAACAGGGGTGCCAATTTGATCGTGTCACCCGCCCCCATCACAACGGCCCGACGACACGTTCGATGCAGGCTTTCAAAGCTGTCGGTGAAAACGGCTTCTTCAGGAAATTGTTCATTCCCAGCTTTTTTCCTCGATCGATCACAGCCTCATCGGTGGTGCCGGTGATCAAGATGAATCCCGTTCGCGCTGTCGACTGGTTCGTCCGGAGCATCTGCAACAGTTGCAACCCGTCCATTCCCGGCATGTTGTAGTCCGAGATGACCATATGGACCGGCGCCGCCGACATTTTCTGAATAGCGGATTGGCCATCGGCACAATGATCGATGGCGCCAATACCCATCCATTCCAGCGCCTGAATGATGAGGCCCCGGCTGGTCGACATATCGTCGACCACCAGAACCCGCAGCATGTCCTTGGTGCTCATCGAAAAGCCCCCCTAAGTCGTGAGTTGATATTGTGTGACGCCGCAGGATTTGAGCCGTGCCGCGGCGAGCCCGGTGACCCGTTCGGAATGCCCGATCATGAGATGCCCGCCGGGATTGAGGACGCCCGCGAATCTGGGCCAAAGTGCCTGTTGGGTTTCCGTCGAGAAATAGATCACCACGTTCCGGCAGAAGATAACGTCGAATTTGCCCTGCATCGGCCATGGGTTCTGCAGGTTGAGTTCCGCGAACTGGACCATCGCCCGCAATTTGTCCGACACTTCGAAAGTGTCCGGCGAACCGGCCACAGGGTCCATGTATTTGGCCATCAGCGGACTCGCTCCGCGATCTTCGGCGCTGATCTTGTAGCGGCCAGTCCGACCGACCGAGAGGACATTGCGGTCGATATCGGTTGCGAGAATGCGGAAATTGGCGGTCTCGACCCTGGGAACGGCAGCCAGCGCTGTCATGGCGATCGAATAGGGCTCCTCACCGGAAGAGCATCCGGCCGACCAGATGCGCACGCGTCCACCGGATTTTGCCTTCGCCGCAAGTCCGGGAAAGATGGCCGTGCGCAGTTGGTCGAAATGGTGCCCTTCGCGAAAGAAGCGGGTCACGTTGGTGGTCAGAAGCAAGATCATCTCCTGCATTTCCGCAGGTCCGTCGGGGCTGGAAAGCAGGGCGCAATAGGCGTCAAAATCGGGCAATCCAAGATCCCGAAGCCTCCGCGACAGGCGTGAGACGGCCAATCCCTTCTTCGACTCCGACAAGACGATTCCCGTTTCGTCCCGCAAGAGCCGCGCCAAGGCGTCAAAAGCCGCGTCACCGATACTGTGTCGCGGGCGATCGAATGTCGGCTGAGGGGCCTGAAGCGCTGTCATGCAGCTTCCATTCCGGCGCGGGGGACGACGCGTGACAGATCCAGACGTCTGATCATGCGTTCCTCCACCAGAACCACGCCCGAAATGAAGGCCTTTACCTGGTCCGACAACATGTCCGGCACGGCGTGCATGGCTGCCTCCGAAACGCTGAGAATGTCGGACACCACATCTGCCAACAGGCCAATTGTCTGCCCATCCACCACCGTGATGATGATGACATGGCGCGCGCAGGGGTCCGTCGGACCAAAGCCGAGGCGATCGGACAGATCCACAACCGGCACGACCGAGCCGCGCAGATTGATGACGCCTTTCACATAACTTTGCGCGTGAGGAAGCGTGGTCGTCTCGGTCCATCCGCGGATTTCGCGCACCGACATGATGTCAAAGCAGAAATCCTGGCCTGCGACACGAAACGCCACTACTTCCTGGTCGTTTTTGAGGGACTGCGGATCAAGATGCGACAAGGTGGTCTCCTTCCACGAGATCGAGGGTTGGCGCGCGATACAGGCTTGCCGGTGCGGGTGCGATGCCGCCCACGATTCCTTCGGGATCGACGATCAGCGCAATTCTGCCATCGCCAAGAATTGTCGCGGCAGCGATCCCCTGGACCTGGGCATAGTTTGTCTCAAGGCTTTTGATGACCACCTGCCGCTGGTCCTGCAGGCGGTCCACGATCAGTGCACAGCGTCGCTCCGTCTCGGTCTCGATGATCAGCAATACATGGTCGTTCAGGTCGACGGGGGTTTCACGAAACCCGAAGATGGCGCCAAGATCGGCCAACGGCACCAATCCGTCGCGGATAGACAGCACCCGGCTGCCCGAGCCGATGGTATGAATCTGCGCGGTGCTGGGTTGCAGGGTTTCCTGGATGGCGGTGATCGGCACGACCATAGTCTGGCCCGCAACCTCGATGACCATTCCCTCGAGTACCGCCAGCGTCAGTGGCAGGCTGATGGAAAACACGGTGCCCTTGCCGAGTTCGGAGGAAATGGACATGCGCCCGCCGAGCGAATTGATCTCGCTTCGGACCACATCGAGGCCAACGCCCCGACCGGACAGTTCCGACACTTCATCCTTGGACGAGAAGCCCGGCAGGAACAACAGCGCGTCGATTTCCGCCGCCGTCAGAACCGCGCGGGGCGAGATCAGGCCCTTGTCCTCTGCCAGTTTACGAACCTTTTCGCGGTTGATGCCCGCGCCGTCATCGGAAACTTCGATGACCACACGACCCGAGCGGTGTGCGGCAGACAGCGTCACCGTACCTTCCGGGTTCTTGCCCGCCGCCTTGCGTTTCTCGGGAGATTCAAGCCCGTGATCCACGGCGTTGCGTATCATGTGATTTAGAGGATCGACCAACCGCTCCAGCACCGTCTTGTCGATCTCGGCGCTTTCGCCCTTCATTACCAGGCGCACGCGCTTGCCCGTCATTGTGCTGGCATCGCGGATGGTGCGTGCCATGCGCTGGAACAGCGGTTTCACCGGCTGCGCCCGGATAGCCATGACGCCTTCCTGGATTTCGCCCGCAAGTTGCTTAAGGCCGTCCAGTTCCTGCAAGACGTCGTTACCAGTCGGAAGGTCGAGTTTGCCCACCGCCTGAGACAACATCGCCTCCTTGATGACCAACTCGCCGACCAGGTTGATGAGCTTGTCCACACGTTCGAAGTCCACGCGGATCGTCTGCGGCGATGCCTGTGCCTTGGCGCCGGCGGCCGATGGTTTCGACAAGGGCATCGGGCCGTCGTCGGCTGACTCCGCATCCGGCGTTTCGGGGACCTCGAACGCCGGCAGCGCGGCGGGCAGGATCGCCGTGGGCACTGGCGCCGCCGTGGGAGAGGTCAACGGAGCGATGTCGATCGAGGCGCAGTCCGAAACGAAGTCGAACACATCGCGGACGACATCCTCGGCTGCGTCGGTTTCCAACTCGATGGACCACACGATGCCCGACATCGTCGGGTCGAGGCGTGACAGAAGTGGCACTTCCGTCAGATTTGCGGAGATGCTGGCCTTGCCGAAGCGATCCAATGCGCGAAACAGCAAGGCTGGTTCGTTGCCGCTGCTGAACAACTCGGGCTCGGCGGAGAAGCCGATGTGAAATCCTGTAGCTTTCGCAGGCATCTCCATTGGCGCGGGAACGCCGAAAGAGCCGAAGTCAAGCATCATCGGGACAAAGTTCTCGGCCGCCTCGGAAACAGAGTCGGCTGCACCCGCAACGCTGCCGATGATGGTGTCCAACTGGTCGCTCAATGCTGCCGCCTGCTCTGCATCGACGGGCTTGCCCTCGCGTGAGGCGCCTACAAGATCCGACAGGTGGTCACCGCAATGCTGGAACAGGGCCAGCAATTCTTCCGTCGCGTCGCTTTTTCCGGCGCGAACCCGGTCAAGCGCGGTCTCGAAGTGATGCGCAAAGGCCACCAGCGCGTCGAGGCCGAAGGCGCCTGCGCCGCCTTTGATGGAATGCACGGCGCGGAAGATGACGTGAATTGTCTCGTCATCCGCTTCGCCGTCCAGCATCTTGCCAAAGCCGTCATGCATGGCTTCCAGCAGCTCTTCGCATTCCTCGAAGAACGAGGCGCGGAAATCGTCCGTGCCGGGCGCGCTCATGACTGATCCCCGGTTCCTGCGACACGTTCGATCGCCCAGACCAGCTTTTCATCATCGAAGGGCTTCACGATCCAGCCAGTGGCCCCAGCACTTCTGGCGCGGGCGCGCAGTTCGGGCGCACTTTCCGTGGTAAGGACCAAAATCGGGACAACGCGATGCCGGTTCATTTTGCGCGCCGCCTCGATGAACCCGAACCCATCGAGGTTGGGCATGTTGATGTCGGTTATGACGACGTCGGGATCGGTTGCGGCAAACCGCTCCAGCCCCGCTTCGCCATCCTCTGCCAGATCGACGGTATATCCGACGCGGCCAAGGGCGGCACTCAACAGGTTCCGCATGGTTCGGGAATCATCAATTGCAAGCACGGAAAGGGTCATTCGGCAGGCTCCGGTTGGGAGATATCGCGGACATCTGCGCCGATGGCGGCCAGGTCGATGCCCAATCCAAGGGCGGCGTTCGCCAAGGCGGGGCTGACCGGCGCGATGCTGAAAGGGTGGTCATCATCGGCCCATTGCCGCCGGGCAGCGACAAGCACCTGCAAGCTGAGCGTGCCGATGAAATGTAGACCCCCGGCATCAATACGAAGCGCGGCGCCGCGCCGACCCAGAATATCGGCCGCAAGTGGCGGTGCGGCAGCGCTATCAAGATGCTTGCCCAGACTGTAGCACTCCGACATCTTTCGCTCCTATTCCATCCCCAAGGCACACCAGTTAGGCCTGCTCCGCGACCGGATCTGAAAGGCAGGACGTCCGGGAGGGCCAACTCCAGCGAGACTTACGGAGCGTGAATGAAGGCGGAGTTAACGCTCGCAGAATTTCGACGTCGCGATTTCCGCCAAATGAAGCCCCCGAAATGCAGGAGAATTTCTTAATCTTTTGCCCCTACGACCAGCAGGACGAGCGATGGAAGGCGAAGGATCATTTTCCCTTCAAGGTCCGTGGATCGGGAGGTAACCAGCAGGCTTTGCACATGACGAACCCGCCATTCCGGACAATACTTGTGACCCCGGACACGGTGCTCGGGGCGCAGCTCATTGCCGACCTCAACGCCGATCCGCGCTTCTTCCCGCTGGTCGCCTTCACATCCCTCGCGCAGGCCTACGCCCCCACGGAAGCGCAGCCGCCCGATCTGGTGATCTGCACGCGCGAAATCGCGGCGGAGCCGGAATTCGCGATGTTCAACGCCCTGGTCGAGATGATCGGATGTCGGCTTGTCAGCGTGTCGGCCAGCGGCGGGGCCGCCGCGGTCGCGCGTGCCCTCGGGTTGCAAGCGCCATTGCCCGCGGCCCGGGCCCAGCCTTCGCTCATGTCGGCGGGGCGGCAGCGGCTGGTCGCGATCGGGTCCTCGACCGGCGGGATCGAGGCCTTGTCGCAAATCTTGTCCGGTTACCCGGCCAACTGTCCGCCCACGGTCATCGTGCAGCACATCAAGCCGGACTTCCTGGACAGTGTGGTTGTCCGCCTGAATGCGCTTTGTCGCGCTAATGTGCGCGTGGCCGAAAACGACATGCGGATCGGGCCGGGCGACGTGGTCGTCGCGCCCGGCCTTGCCCTGCATCTTGAGATCGAACCGGGAAAGCTGCGATGCCGCCTGCGCGAAGGGCCGCCCATGTCTGGCCATCGCCCCTCGGTCGATCATTTGTTCAAAAGTGTGGCATCGCTCAAATCACAGGCCGTCGGCGTCATCCTGACGGGAATGGGCCGGGACGGAGCATCGGGCCTTGGCGAGATGCGACGCGCCGGGGCGTGGACCATCGCACAGGATGCGGCGACGTCGACCGTCTACGGCATGCCCCGCGTCGCCCATGAAGAAGGGGCAGTCTGCGAAGTCCTGCCCCTACCCCGGATCTGTCGCGCCATCCTGACGGCAGCCGCCATTTCATCAGAGGTCGCCTCATGATCCTTGTCACCGACCCGCGCACATTGCACGTGATGCAAGGACAATTGCGGCTGTCCGAAAGCCCCGATGACGTGCTGGTCAGCATCCTTGGCTCGTGCGTCGCGGCCTGTGTCCGCGACCCCCTCCTGCGCATCGGCGGGATGAACCACTTCCTGTTGCCGGGCAAGGATCCGCGCGACAGCGGGAATGTGCGTTATGGCGCCCGCAGCATGGAGGAGTTGATAAATGCTCTTCTGCGCCGCGGGGCGGAAAGGCGGCGGCTTGAAGTTTGGCTCTTTGGCGGCGCCAACGTCATCGGCGCGAATACCGGGATTGGCGCGGCCAACGGCAACTTTGCGCGGGAGTTCGTGCGGGAGGAAGGGTTTATTCTGCGTGGCACGGATCTTGGCGGCACCCGCGGTCGGCGCCTGCGCTTTCATCCGCATTCCGGCGCGACCGAAGTGTCGATGATGGAGACAACGCCCATAGAAAAGAAGATGGCTCCCAAGATCGTCAAGCACGATATCGAGCTTTTCTGAGGCGCCCGTCCCCCTCGCCCCTGCGCGACGCAACAGCCTCAATCCGTGCAAGCACCGCTTTGCGCTCGGCCTTCTGTTTGATCACCCGCCTGTCATCCGGGCGCCGAGCCGCATAGCCATCTGGCCCTACCCAACGAGCGGATTGGCCCTACCGCAACCATGATCCCTCGGCTCAATAACACCCAAGGGCGGACCCATGGGGCGTGCGCCAAGGGGAGATTCGCCATGAAGATGACCACCGAAGAAGCCTTCGTGAAAACGCTGCAGCGCCACGGGATCGAGCATGCTTTCGGGATCATCGGATCGGCCATGATGCCGATCTCCGACCTGTTTCCGCGCGCGGGCATCAAGTTCTGGGACTGCGCGCATGAGGGCAGCGCAGGCTTCATGTCCGACGGCTATACGCGCGCCACGGGCAAGATGTCGATGATGATTGCCCAGAACGGACCCGGCATTACCAATTTCGTCACTGCCGTAAAGACCGCCTACTGGAACCATACCCCCCTGTTGCTGGTCACACCGCAGGCCGCCAACAAGACCATCGGTCAAGGCGGCTTTCAGGAGGTCGAGCAGATGGCACTGTTCCAGGACATGGTTGCCTATCAGGAAGAAGTGCGCGACCCGTCCCGCATGGCGGAGGTTCTGGCGCGCGTCATCGCCCAGGCCAAGCGCCTGTCCGGCCCCGCCCAGATCAATGTCCCGCGCGATTACTGGACGCAGGTGATCGACATCACGATCCCCGATCCGGTCGAATTCGAACGTTCCTCGGGGGGCGAGAACTCGGTCGCGAAAGCCGCCGAGATATTGTCGAACGCCAAGAATCCTGTGATTCTCAATGGCGCGGGCGTGGTCCTGTCCGATGGCGGCATCGCCGCGTCGAAGGCCTTGGCGGAACGTCTCGATGCGGCCGTGTGCGTCGGCTACCAGCACAACGATGCCTTCCCCGGCTCGCACCCGCTGTTCGCGGGACCGCTTGGCTATAACGGCTCGAAAGCCGGGATGGAGCTGATCAGGGAGGCAGATGTTGTCTTGTGCCTCGGCACGCGACTGAACCCCTTCTCGACCCTGCCCGGCTACGGCATGGATTACTGGCCGCAGAACGCAACGATCATTCAGGTCGACATCAACCCCGACCGCATCGGCCTGACCAAGAAAATCACGGTCGGCATCGTCGGCGACGCAGCCAAGGTGGCGCGGGGCATCCTGAAGCAATTGTCCGACAGCGCGGGCGATGCAGGAAGGGCCGACCGCCGCGCGCGGATTGCGCAGAAGAAATCGGCATGGGCGCAGGAACTGACCTCCCTCACCCACGAAAATGACGATCCGGGCACGGATTGGAACGTCCGCGCGCGGGCGGCCAAGCCCGACTGGATGAGCCCCCGCATGGCGTGGCGCGCGATCCAGTCCGCCCTGCCGCGCGATGCTATTATCTCCAGCGATATCGGCAACAATTGCGCCATCGGCAATGCCTACCCGGATTTCGACGCGGGCCGTAAATATCTGGCTCCGGGCCTGTTCGGTCCCTGCGGATATGGCCTGCCCTCGATCGTCGGCGCCAAAATCGGCTGCCCCGACGTGCCGGTTGTGGGTTTCGCAGGCGACGGGGCCTTCGGCATCGCGGTCAATGAGCTGACGGCCATCGGGCGCGGCGACTGGCCCGCGATCACCCAGATCGTGTTCCGCAACTACCAGTGGGGCGCGGAAAAGCGGAACTCCACCTTGTGGTTCGCCGACAATTTCGTCGGCACCGAGCTGGACGAGCAGGTTTCCTATGCCGGGATCGCACAGGCTTGCGGACTCAAGGGGGTGGTCGCACGGACGATGGACGAGTTGACGGCGGCGCTGGCCACGGCGATCAAGGATCAGATGGAGAACGGCGTGACCACGCTGATCGAGGCGATGATCAACCAGGAGTTGGGCGATCCCTTCCGACGCGACGCGATGAAGACGCCAGTGGAAGTTGCGGGCATCTCCGCCGCTGACATGGTGCCGCAGAAGGTCGCGTGATGGGGTGGCACCTGGCGGTCAATGCCGGGTCGTCGTCGCTGAAGCTGGCGGCGTTCGACCCTGACGGCACGCCGGGGGCGACCCTTCAACTTGGCAATATCTCGGTGGCGGCGCTGGACCGGGCGGATCTGGCGGACGCCATCGGCCGATTGGGCCGCGCCAGGCCGCCAGTCGCCATTGGCCACCGCGTCGTGCACGGGTTGAACTGCACCGAGCCGGCGCGGCTTAATGCCGCGACGCGGGCCGTGATCTCTAGCGCTGCCGCCTTCGCACCGCTCCACAATCCCCCCGCCCTGCGGGTGATCGGCCTGTGCGACACGCTGTTCCCCGATGCCACGCAAGTTGCCTGCTTCGACACCGCGTTCCACGCTGACAACCCCGCAGTCGCAACGACGATCCCGATCCCCGAAGCGCTCCGCGGCAAGGGCATCCGGCGCTACGGATTTCACGGCCTGTCCTACGCCTCGGTCGTGCGGCGATTTGCGCGGCTCACGTCCCGCCCGCTCCCTCACCGCCTGCTGATCGCGCATCTGGGCGCGGGGGCGTCGCTGGCGGGAGTGGTCGGCGGGAAGGGTGTGGCCACGACAATGGGTTTCTCGCCGATGGATGGCTTGCCGATGGCGACGCGGGCGGGTGCCATGGATTCGGGCGTGATCTTCCACTTGATCCGCGAGGGGATACCAGCCCCCGAAATCGAGCGGATGCTGAACCGCGACAGCGGGCTTCTGGCGCTTGGCGGCGCAGCCTCGATGAAGGATCTGCTGTCGCGCGACGACGATACGGCGCGCTTTGCCGTGGCGCATTACGTGCATTGGGTGACGCGCCACGCGGGTGCCACGGCCGCTGCCATGGGCGGCATCGACGCCATCGCCTTCACCGGCGGCGTGGGCGAAAATGCCGCCCCGATCCGCGCCGCCATCACGGCCGGCCTTGCCTGGGCGGGCCTGCGCCCCGACGACGCCCACGTGATCCCTGCCGATGAAGAGGGCGAGATTGCGTCCGCGCTGCGAAATCTGCTTGGCTGATAACGCCATCTGGCCTTAATCAACATCGCCCCTGGCCCTATACCGACTCCCCTGTTCAGGGCGATTTTCACGCATTGTTTTCAGGCCCCCCGGACGGGCCCAAGGGAGAGCCTCCAGCATGGCCTATGATACCGCAACAAACTCGCTTGAGGCGCATTGGATGCCCTTCACGGACAACCGTGGCTTCAAGGAAGACCCGCGCCTTGTGGTGCGGGCCGAGGGGGTTCACCTCTATGACCATCGCGGCGGGCAATTGATCGACGGCTCGTCTGGCCTGTTCTGCTCACCCGCCGGTCATTGCCATCCCAAGATCGCGGAAGCCGTCGCCAAGCAGATGACGCAATATACCTATGTCATGCCGTTCCAGACCGGACATCCGGGCAGCTTTGCATTGGCCGAGAAGGTGGGGCGCATGTTGCCCGAACCGATGAACCACGTGTTCTTCACCAATTCCGGGTCCGAATCCGTCGATACCGCCATGAAGATCGTAATGGCCTACTTCGCGGCACGGGGCGAGAATCGCCCGCGCTTCGTCAGCCGCGAGCGGGCCTATCATGGCGTGAATATCGGCGGGGTCAGCCTGTCGGGCATGGTCAAGAACCGCGACATCTTCCACGCCACCGTGCCCGGCGTGATGATGATGCGCCACACCTATGACCCGGCGGAACCCTTCATCCCCGGCGGTCGGTCCGAACACAGGGGCTTGGAGCTTGCCAACGATCTGGAACGGATGTGCGCCACCTATGGCGGGTCCAACATCGCCGCCGTGTTCGTCGAACCGGTGGCGGGTTCCACCGGCGCGCTGCCGCCGCCCAAGGGCTATCTGGAACGCCTGCGCGCGATCTGCGACCAGCACGGCATCCTGCTGGTGTTCGACGAGGTCATTACCGGCTTCGGCCGCCTCGGCACCGCGTTTGCCGCCGATAGGTATGGCGTCGAGCCTGACATCATCACTATGGCCAAGGCGCTGACCAACGGGTCGATCCCGATGGGCGCCGTCGGCGTGCGCGACGACATCTACGAGACGGTCGTCAACAGTTCGAGGCGCGGGCTGACCGAATTCTTCCATGGCTACACCTATTCCGCCCATCCCGCCGCCTGCGCCGCCGGTAACGCGATGATGGAAATCATCGTCGAGGAAGACCTGATCGCGCGCGCTGACGCCCTGATCCCCTATTTCGAGGCGGCGTTGATGGACGGCCTCAAGGGCCACGCGATGGTCAAGGACGTCCGCGTCGCGGGCCTGATGGCGGGCGTCGAGGTTCATGCCGATGGCGGGCCCGGCATCCGCGGCACCGAGTTGCAAAAGCGCATGTTCTGGCAAGGTCTGTCGGTGAAATTCACCGGCGACAATGCCATTCTCGCCCCGCAATTCATCGCCACCCACGCCCATATCGACGAGATAGTGGACAAATTCCGCGCCACTCTTGACCATATGCACGCGAACGGCTGATCTGTCCGGCGGAGGCCGGATGCGGCCCCCCTCACCCCTCATGCGGATGCCCCCATGCCCGATATTCCTTCCCACGCCCGCGCCGTCATCGTCGGTGGCGGTGTTGCCGGATGTTCCGTCGCCTATCACCTGACGAAGCTGGGGTGGAAGGATGTGGTCTTGCTGGAACGCAAGCGCCTGACTTCAGGCACCACATGGCATGCTGCCGGCCTGATCGGGCAATTGCGCGCGACCAAGAACCTCACCCGCCTCGCGAAATACAGCGCCGACCTCTACACCCGATTAGAGGCCGAGACAGGCATCGCCACCGGCTTTCGGACGTGCGGCTCGATCACCATGGCGTTGACCGACCACCGGGCCGAAGAGATCCGTCGCCAGGCCTCGATGGCGCGCGCTTTCGGCGTCGCGGTAGAGGAGATCGACTCCGCCGAGGTGCTGCGCCGCTACCCCCTTGTGAACACCGACGCGATGACGGCTGCCGTCTGGCTACCCTCCGATGGGCAGGGCGATCCGTCCAACATCGCGCTCTCCATGGCCAAGGGCGCACGGATGGGGGGCGCCACGATCCTCGAAAACGTCAAGGTCACGGGCGTCAGTCAGGCTGATGGCCGCGTCACCGGCGTGTCATGGGAGGCCGACGGCGATACCGGCACCATCACCACCGATATCGTGGTCAACTGCGCGGGCATGTGGGCGCGCGACTTCGGCCAGATGGCTGGCGTAAACGTGCCGTTGCAGGCCTGCGAGCATTTCTACATCGTGACCGAGCAAATCGAGGGCCTGAAACAGCTTCCCGTTCTGCGCGTCCCCGACGAATGCGCTTACTACAAGGAGGACGCGGGCAAAATGCTGCTTGGCGCGTTCGAGCCTGTTTCGAAACCCTGGGGCCCGATCCCCGAGGATTTCGAATTCGACCAGTTGCCCGAGGATTTCGATCATTTCGAACCGATCCTCGAGAATGCCTGCAGGCGCCTGCCGATGCTGGCAAATGCGGGCATCCACACCTTCTTCAACGGCCCCGAAAGTTTCACTCCCGACGACGCCTACCACCTTGGGCCAGCGCCCGAACTGGGTGGCTACTGGGTCTGCGCGGGGTTCAATTCCATCGGCATCCAATCCTCGGGCGGGGCCGGTTGGGCCTTGGCCGAATGGATGGAAACTGGCCTGCCGCCGTTCGACATCGGCGATGTGGATATCCGCCGGATGCAGCCCTTCCAGCGCAACAAGCGCTACCTGCGCGAACGCGCGTCCGAGACGCTTGGACTGCTTTACGCCGACCATTTCCCCTATCGACAGAAGGCAACCGCGCGGGGCGTCCGCCGCTCGGCCCTGCACGAACACCTGAAGGCGCAGGGTGCCGTTTTCGGCGAGCTTGCGGGCTGGGAACGCGCCAACTGGTTCGCGAATGAGGGGCAGGAGCGAGAATACAAATATGACTGGAAGGGCCAGAACTGGTTCGCCAACCAGGCGCAGGAACACAAGGCGATCCGGCAGGCGGTAGGGCTTTACGACATGTCCTCCTTCGGCAAGATCCGCGTCGACGGGCCGGACGCGGAAGCCTTCCTGAACCGCATCGCGGCTGGCGACATGAGCGTGCCGGTGGGCAAGATCGTCTACACTCAATTCCTCAATCAACGCGGCGGAATCGAGGCGGACTTGACCATCACCCGGCTTGCGCGCGACAGCTATTTCATCGTCACCCCCGCGGCGACCCTGATCCGGGACATGGCGTGGCTGAAGGCCCATCTCCACGGCGAGATGGTCGTGATCCAAGACATCACCGCGGCCGAGGCCGTGATCTGCGTCATGGGCCCCAAGGCGCGGGCGCTGATGCAGGCGGTCAGTCCGCATGACTGGTCGAACGACGCCTTCCCCTTTGGCACCGCGCAGACGGTCGAGATCGGCCTCGGCCTCGCCCGTGCACACCGCGTGACATATGTGGGCGAGTTGGGGTGGGAGCTCTACGTCAGCACCGAAATGGCCGCCCATGTGTTCGAGACGCTGCACGAGGCGGGCGCCGACCACGAATTGCGTCTATGCGGGCTGCACATGATGGACAGTTGCCGCATCGAAAAGGCGTTCCGCCACTTCGGCCATGACATCAGTGGCGAGGATCATGTGCTGGAAGCGGGCCTTGGCTTTGCCGTCTCCAAACAGAAGAACACCTTCATCGGCCACGACGCCGTCGCCCGCAAGCGCGACGAGGGGCTTGCCGCCCGGATGGTCCAGTTCAAGCCGGCCGATCCGGGCATCATGCTGTTCCATGCCGAGCCGATCTTGCGCGATGGCGAAGTCGTTAGCTACGTCACCTCTGGCAATTACGGGCATACGCTTGGCGGCGCCATCGGCATGGGCTACGTGCCCTGCCCCGGCGAGACGCCGGAGCAAGTTCTGGCGTCCAGCTACGAAATCGAGGTGGCAGGCAGCCGCATCAGGGCCGAGGCGAGCCTGCGCCCGATGTACGACCCGACCGCCGCCCGCGCCCGCGCCTGACGGGTCGGGCCTACCCCATTTGCGCCTTGATCGCTTTGGCGATCAGGGCCACGCCCTCTGGGATCAGCGTCGTCTCGATGGTGGCAAACCCCAGACGCGCCCGATTGCGCGGCGCATCCTCTGCCGCGAAGAAGGCCGATCCGGCCTCGATCAACACGCTTTTCTCCTTCAACGCCAGCGCCAGCGCGTCCGCATCCATCCCCTCCGGCCCGCGCAGCCAAAGCGTCGTGCCCCCCGTCGCACGCTTCAGCGCGGGCGTCAGGCCATGTTCGGCCAAGGCCTCGCGCAGCACCTCGTTGCGGCGCGCCATGCGCATCCGCATCCGCCGCGAATGGCTGTTATAGTGCCCTTCCGACAGGAAATAGGCGACGGTGCGCTGGGTGATGCCGGGCGGGTGACGCTCGCTCAATGTGCGCATCGCGCGGGCGTGGCGGACGACAGCAGCGTCCGCCGACAGATAGCCCAAGCGCAGCCCCGGAAAGATCGATTTGGAGAAGCTACCGATATAGACCACTCGCCCCCGCTGATCGAGCGACTTCAAGGCCGGAAGCGACGGCGACGAATAACTCATCTCGTAGTCGTAATCATCCTCGATCACGACGAAATCCTCGGCCTCGGCGCGGTCCAGCAAGGCGCGCCGCCGCGCCATCGACATCGTGGCGCCCGTCGGGGCCTGATGCGAGGGGGTGACAAACACCGCCGCCACACCCTTGGGGATCTTGTCGACGCGCAGTCCTTCGCGGTCCACGATCACCGGATGGACCACCAGCCCTTGCTGGCGTAGCAGGTTGCGCAATTCGGGATAGCCGGGATCCTCCATCGCCACCACGCCGCCGCGTCCTGCGAACAGCACTTGCACGATCAGCCACAGCGCGTTTTGCGCGCCCGCAGTCACCAGCACCTGATCTACCGTCGCGGCTACCCCGCGACCCGAGATCGATCGGCGCACGATCTGTTCCACCAGAAACGGATCGTCGCGGTCGCTGGCATCGTCGGCGATCTGCTCGAAATGCCGCTTGCCAAGGGCACGGCGCACGCAATCGCGCCAGTCATCTACCGGGAACCGCGTCACATCGGGTTCGCCGAAGATGAACGGATAGCGGAAGCGCCGCCAATCGGCGGGCGAGGCTTGCGCACCCAAGGCGGGCGGCGGCGGCCCGAGGCGTGCGGACCAGTCGATGCCCTCTCCCGGTGCCGCCTCGCTGGCACCCACCGCCTCCAGCCGCGTCGGCGCATCGGGGGCCACGAAATAGCCCGACCGGGCGACCGACACGATGTAGCCAGTGGACAGCAAGCTGTCATAGGCAAGGCTGACCGTGATGCGACTGATCCCCAGATGCTTGGCCAGCGCACGGGTGGCGGGCAACCGGTCACCAGGCGAAAATCGCCCGTCCCAGATCGCGCGGGTCATGGCGTCCTTCAGGCGGGTCTGAAGGCCGACATCCGCGTCCTCCGACAGGAAAATGTGGTGTTCCGAGATGATGGCCATAATGACTCGCTGGTTGATAAGTCCAGATTGGCGGGCTTTGCCCGCAACGACAAGGCCCCAGAAGGGATGCGGGCTGGGGCTTGCCGCCGCCCGCGCGCCGTGGTGCTTTGGCCGTGCCTGAAGGAGCCCCGTCCATGTCCCAATATGCCCAGACTGCCCGCCTGAACCGCCCCGTCATCGCCGATCTGCGGTCGGACACCGTGACCCACCCCTGTGACGGCATGCGCGCTGCCATGGCGGCGGCCGAGGTTGGCGATGACGTCTATGGCGACGACCCCACCGTCACCGCGCTGGAACGGGCAATGGCCGAGCGTCTGGGCAAGGACGCGGGCCTGTTCCTGCCTTCCGGCACGCAATCGAACCTGACCGCCATGCTGGCCCATTGCGGGCGCGGGGATGAGGTGATCGCGGGCGAGGGCTACCATGTCATCCGATACGAGGCGGCGGGGGCTTCCGTCCTTGGCGGGATCGCGTTGCAACCCTTGCCCGTGGCGGCGGATGGCGCGGTCGAGGCCGCCTCAGTCACGGCGGCAGTCAAGGACGATGACAGCCACTATCCGGTCAGCCGCCTGTTATCGCTGGAGAATACCCACTACGGCAAAGCCGTGCCCTTGGCCCGGATCACGCAGGCCGCGGACGCGGGCCGCGCCGCAGGGCTCAGCCTGCATCTAGACGGAGCGCGCTATTTCAACGCCATCACGGCGCTTGGATGTGGCGAGGCCGATCTGGCAGCCCCCTTCGATACGGTCTCCGTCTGCCTGTCCAAGGGTCTTGGCACCCCGGTCGGGTCGGTTCTTGTCGGCCATCACGATCTGATCGAGCGTGCCCGGCGCTGGCGCAAGATGCTGGGTGGCGGAATGCGGCAGGCGGGAATTCTGGCGGCGGCCGGCATGTTCGCGCTTGAGCACAACGTGACGCGGCTGGCCGAGGATCATGCAAGGGCCGAGGCGCTGGCGGCCCACCTCTCGACGCTCGACCTCGGCACCATCCGCCACGCTACCAACATGGTGTTCCTGACACCCCGCGCGGGAGTCGACCTTTCGGGGTTGGCCTCGCACGGCATCCGATATTCCGCCCCCGCGCCGTCCTCCCGTTTCGTTCTGCACAAGGACATTGACGACGCGGCATTCGCCGCAGTGCTGAGCGCCTTCTCCGCGCTGGCGGCCTGATGCGCGTTCTGATCACCGGCGGCGGCGGGATGATCGGCGCGCGACTGGCCGCCCGCATCGCGCGCGATGGTGTCATCAACGGGCAGGCCGTCAGCGCGCTGACGCTGGCCGATCTGTCCGAACCCGCCGCCCCCGATGCCGCCTTTCCCGTGCGGCCCATCGCTGCCGACCTGACCACGCCGCAGGGCCGCGCAGCGAGCCTCGCCGACAATCCGGACCTCGTCTTCAACCTCGCAGCCGTGGTTTCCGGCGCGGCGGAAGCTGATTTCGACCTTGGCTACCGCGTCAACCTCGATGCGACAGCCACGTTCCTGAATGACATCCGCGCCCTTGGCCGCGCGCCGATCGTCGTGTCGACATCCTCCGTCGCGGCCTTTGGCGGCGATCTGCCCGACGTTGTCCCCGATACCCACTGCCTGACGCCGCAGAACTCCTACGGCACGCAGAAGGCGATGGGCGAGTTGCTGCAGGTCGATCACACAAGGCGCGGCCATCTCGATGGCCGGTGTGTGCGCCTGCCGACGATCTCGGTCCGCCCCGGAAGGCCCAACGCTGCCGCCTCCAGCTTCATTTCCGGCATCATCCGCGAGCCGCTGGCCGGCGAGATTGCCCCCTTGCCGGTCGACCCGGACCTGAGGGTCTGGATCGCATCCCCCGATTGCGCCGTCGCCACGTTGCTGCATGCCGCAGCCCTGCCCAAAGGCGCGCTGGGCCCCGGCGCGGTCGTCTCGGGGCGGGGCATCAGCGTCTCGATCGCCGGGATGCTGGACGCATTGGAGCGCGCAGCCGGACCCGAAGCGCGCGCCCGCGTCGTCCCCGCGCCCGACCCGACCGTCGCGCGCATTGTCGGCGGCTGGCCCAAGGCCTTTGCCTGCACCCTCGCGCAGCAGTTGGGCTTCCCGGTCGATGCCAGCATCGACGCCCTCATCGCCGCCCATATCCGCGACATGCGCGCCTGACCTTCGCGACCCTTACCCGTCGGCCAACGCTTGCGGCCATTGGCAAGTGCGCTCGGTTGGGTCATGCATCGGGCAGCTTGCATCGGCAGGGAGGCCCGGCAGGATGGACGACTTCAAACGGTTCGGCATCTACGCAATTCCCGAAGGCGCGTTTCTAGAGGCCGGTTCGGCCTGGCTTGGATGGGACATTACAGCGGGCAAAGAGGTTCCTCAGCCCGCGCTATCTGGCTTGCCGGATCTTGCCGGCACGTTGACGCAGACACCCCGCAAGTATGGCTTCCACGGGACGATCAAGCCGCCGTTCCGGTTGGCTGAGGGGACCACAGCGCAGGGATTGGCCGACGCCTTGGGGGCATTCTGCGCGGGCGCCACGGCGGTCGATATCCCTCAGCTGGAGGTCTGCCGCCTCGGCGGTTTCGTGGCCATCACCCCGGCTGCTCCAAGTGGCGTGCTGGCCGATCTGGCGGCCAACGCTGTCCGACGACTAGACCCGTTCCGCGCACCCGCGTCCGAGGCCGAGCTTGCCAAGCGCCGCAAATCGGGCCTGACCGACCGGCAGGATGCGCTGCTGACCCGTTGGGGATACCCCTACGTCATGGAGGAATTCCGCTTTCACCTCACGCTGACCGGCGACCAAGGCGCAACCGACGCAGAGATTGCGCGCAATGCCCTTTCTGCGCATTTCGCGCCGGTCTTGCCCTCGCCCTATCACATGGACAGCCTTTGCCTGGTGGGAGAGGACGCAGAGGGCCGTTTCCATCTGATCCATCGCTACAGCCTGACGGGTTAGAGCGCGGCAAGCGCGGCGGCGTCTGCCGCAGCCTTCATCCCAAGCGCCGCGCCAAAACCCGCGCCAAGGCGTCCAGACCCAGCAGATAGGTGTCGATCCCGAGGCCCGAGATCATGCCATCCGCCTCGGTCGCGGTGACCGAGCGCATGCCGCGCCGGTCGATATTGGTCATGTGCACCTCGATATAGGGCAGCGCCGTTTCCCTCAGGCAATCGCGCAGCGCATGGCCATTGTAGTGGAAACCGGCGGGGTTCATCAGCAGCCCGTCGACGCCCGCCCGCTTCGCGGCATAGATCCAGTTGATCGCTTCACCCTCGATATTGGTGTAGCGGATGTCCAACTCCATGCCATGGCGCGGCGCCTCGGCCAGCAACAACGCATCGAGTTCGGCGGCGCTGGTGGTCCCGTAAAGCGCCGGGTCGCGCTGCCCGAGATATTCCATATTCGCGCCCTGCAATAGCAATACCTTGTTCGGTCTCTCCCTTGGCGCGACACTGGGCGCTGTGATCGGTTGACTGACGCCCTCTGCATCCACCCTGCCACGTTTTCGTCGGATTGTTCCTATACCCAACCCCTGACCTTGGGGAGAGACAGATGGACAGCAGCTTGGCGATGGCCCTTGTCATCGGAATAGGTTTTGCGGGTTTGATGGCTTCAAGCACGCTCCAGGTATTCTGGCCGGACGGGGCCCTGGCCCGGTGGCTGGATGCACTGGAAGCGCGCGTTGGCCGTGGCCGCGCCGGATCGGACGGGTCCACCGGTGGCGATGGCTGGCCCGACGGGGATGGCGACGGCGGCGACTAGATCCCTCGATGCCGCTGCTGCCGCGCTATTGCGGCAGGGCCACTTCCGCGCCGCTGCCCCAGATCAGGCTGGCAAGGTAGGGAATGCTGAGGCCGAGGGCCGCGACAACGCCCACGATGATGAACCAGCGCATCCCGCTCATGACCCGCGCCAGTATCTGCTCCACCGCGAACCACGTAAAAAGGCCAAGCCCGAAGGCGACGGTGCCGGGCAGGTCGTTGACCGTGCCGCCGATGGCCGCGACCCAGTCTATCAGCGTCTGGCTTAACGTTCCGAAATCCATGTCTGCTCCGCTACACCGCGTGTCACTTCGCTGGCGGCTTGGCGCAGATTTCCGACAACTTCCAGTTCCAATTCGAAATCCACGCAAAGCCGTGATCTGAAGCGTGCCTCCAAGCCCGGCATCAGGGTGCAGAGGGTTGCGAAAGTTCAGTTCCATTCGGGCGCAATCAGGCCGACATGGTCCTCGCCCAACGTCCGCCGCAACTGTGCTGAGCGATTGCCGGGATCTTGCGCAGTTGTCCGTTTATCCACACAATTCGACAGATCGAATCCCAAGACATCTGCCCACGCCGCCACCCTGATCGGAGCCCGAATGCCCCGCCCTGCCCTCTGGACCGCGATCCGCGACCGGCTGACGACCGAGATTGCGCAGGGCCACTATGCCCCGGGTGACAAACTGCCGACCGAGGCGGCCCTGTCGGACCGCTTTGGCGTCAACCGCCACACCGTTCGGAGGGCTCTGGCCGATCTGGCGGAGGCGGGCCTTGTCCACACCCGCCAAGGGGCGGGCGTTTTCGTGCAGCATCGCCCGACGGCCTATCCCATCGGTCGCCGGGTGCGGTTCCATCGGGCGCTGAATGCAAGCGGCCATGTTCCCGCGAAACGCGCGTTGCATCTGGCGACACGGGCCGCCGACACCCGCGAGGCGTCGGCGTTGCACCTGCCGCCCGACGCGCTGGTGCATGTCTTCGAGGGCCTCAGCTTTTCCGATGACACCCCGATTGCCTTCTTTCGCTCTGTCTATCCCGCCGAGAGATTTCCCAACCTGCTGACATCGCTGGCGCTAAGTACCTCCGTCACCGCCGCTCTCGCCGCAGACGGGTTGGCCGACTATATCCGCCAGTCGACAGAGATCACCGCAGTTGCCGCTTCAGCGACCCTTGCGACCCACCTGCGCCTGCCCCCCGGGGCGCCGGTCATCCGGGCGGTCGGCGTCAATGCGGATCTGAGCAATCGGCCAGTCGAATATGGTCGCACCTACTTTGCGGGCGACAGGGTAATGCTGACCTTGGGTGGTGACGAATAGGGCCCGCACCGTTTCGGGCTTTTACCCATTGCCCTGCCTCGCCTAGACTGCCCTACAACTCTCCGACCGGACTGCCCCATGACCCCCGAGACCGCCCTGCGCGACCAGATCTGCCTGCTGGCGAAATCCCTTTTCGACCGCGGCCTGACCGGAGGGTCCACCGGCAACATCTCGGCCCGGACCGAGGATGGTGGTCTGCTGGTCAGCCCCACGGGCACCAGTTTCGGGCGGCTCGATCCCTCGCGCCTCAGCCGGTTCGATGCGCAGGGCAGGCTGATCGAAGGTGACGCGCCGACCAAGGAAATGCCGCTTCACGCCGCGTTTTACGAAACCCGGAGCAGCGCCCGCGCCGTGGTGCATCTGCATGCCTGCCACTCGGTTGCGCTGTCGATGATGCCTGACGCCGACCCCGACAACTTTTTGCCGCCGCTGACGCCCTATGGCATCATGAAACTGGGGAAAGTGGCGCTGCTGCCCTACTTCCTCCCCGGCGATCCGGCCATGGGGGACGCAGTGCGTGGCCTTGCAGGCAAGCGATCGGCAGTGATGCTCGCCAATCATGGCCCGGTCGTCGCAGGCGCCGATATCGAGGCCGCGTGCAATGCCATAGAGGAGTTGGAGGACACCGCGCGCCTTGCCTTGCTGACGCGCGGTCTGTCGCCCCGGATGCTGACGGACGCGCAGGTCCGCACCCTTGTAACCAAGTTCGATATCGCCTGGGACGATTGAGCCCCTTTGCCGGAAAGAGAAAATGATCCAAGCCACCACCCACGACGCGCTGGAAGACCCGCGCAATGCCGATATCAAGATTTACGTGAACGGCGATTTGAAGCACCGCGACGAGGCCAAGGTCTCGGTCTATGACAGCGGCTTCCTTCTGGGCGACGGCATGTGGGAGGGGATGCGGCTTTACGACGGCAAGTGGGCGTTTTTCGACGACCACATGGACCGCTTCTTCGACTCGTGCAAAGCAGTGTCGCTTGATGTCGGCATGGACCGCGCCGGCATTTTTGCGGCGCTCGAGGCGACGCGGGCCGCCAACGACATGCACACCGACGTGCATTGCCGCCTGATGCTGACGCGGGGCACCAAGGTGAAGCCATTCCAGCACCCGTCGCTGTCGCGCTCCGGCCCCACTCTTGTCATCATCTGCGAACATTCCAAGCCGGTCGATCGCCTGCATTCGGCTGGTATCCGTTTGGCCACCGTGCCGCAGGTGCGGGGTCTGCCGATGAGCCAGGACGCAAAATACAACTCCCACTCCAAGCTCAACTGCGTTCTGGCCTGCCTTCAGGCCGAACAGGCCGGCGCTGACGAGGCGCTGATGCTCGACCCCCATGGCTTCGTGAACACCACCAATGCGTGCAACTTCTTCATCGTCCGGCGCGGGCAGGTTTGGACCTCCACGGGCGATTACTGCATGAACGGCGTCACGCGGCAGAAGGTCATCGATCTGTGCCGGGGGGACGGCATCCCCGTGTTCGAACGCAACTTCTCGCTGGTCGATGTCCACGGCGCGGAGGAAGCGTTTCTGACCGGCACCTTCGGCGCCCAGACGCCGGTGGCAAGCCTTGACGGCAAGACGATTGGCACCGGAGCGCGGCCGATGACGGCGCGCCTTCAAGCGCTCTACAAGGCGGAAGTGGCGCGCGACGTGGCGCGTCAGAGCTGACAAAAGGGTGTTGCCGGACGAACACGGTGCCAGGGCGGAATTCAACCTCCGACACGAGGATGTTTATCGAGGAAGAGGTGGAACCCCGTTGGTCATTCTTCCTTTGCGCTCCATACTGCAGCTGGCGACGCCAAAGCCCATTTAACCGGCCGCGCACGCCGCTCGACAGGAAAAACGCTTGATCCGGTGGCTCGATCAGGCAAGCTTGGCGTCGAATGGCAGTCCAACTGGGGAATGTCGAACTATGGAGATATCCCCATGCGTTTAATGTTGATGACAATCGCCGCCGCCCTGATGGGCACATCCACCCTCGCTGCGACCTGCGGCAATGACGCGAGCGGCTTCGCGGCCTGGCAACAGCAGTTCGCCGCCGAGGCGGCCGCACAGGGCGTGGGACAGGCTGGCCTCGCTGCCTTGGCCAATGCGTCCTACGCCCAACGAACCATCAACGCCGACCGGAACCAGACGGGCGTCCGCTATGAACTCGGCGAATTCATCCGCATCCGTCTCGGCTCGGTAGACGGCTTCGCCTCGCAGGCCCGGAACCGTCTGAACCAGAGCCGGGCGTTTTATGACAGCCTCGAGGCGGCATTCGGTGTGCCCGCCGGCGTCCTACTCGCGATCCACGGGATGGAGACGGGATATGGCAACAACATGGGCTCGGAGAACGTGATCGACTCGATCCTGACGGTCGCCTACGATTGTCGCCGCACCGACTTCTTCACCCCGCACGCTATCGCGGCGCTGGTGATGGTCGATCGCGGGATGCTTTCCACCAGCCAGATCGGCGCCTTCCATGGCGAGCTTGGCCACACCCAGTTTCTGCCCGGCAACGCGCTGAGCTATGGTGTCGACGGCAACGGCGACGGCCGTATCGACTTCTACAACATCACGGATGCGCTGGCCTCTACGGCGAACTACCTGCGGCAGCAGGGATGGCAGCCGGGCCAGAGCTACCAGGAGGGAACCGCGAACTTTCGCGTGCTGAACGAATGGAACGCGGCGACCGTCTATCAACAGGCGATCGCCCTTGTCGGTGCCGCCATCGACGGCTGACATGGTCCTTGAGGCCAACACCGAGGGCGCCGCCGCCTGAGATGGCGCCCTTTGCGTTCCCGGCGACTTTACTCTCCCTGCCCACCCGCTACCGAGGGAGTCCGGCAAATGAGAGCCATGCCCATAGGTGGAATGGCAGACTTCCGAGCATAATCTGTTCTCAAGCAACAAGGCTTGCGACGAAAGTCAGCTTTTGATTTGGCGACGACGCGCCTGTATGATTGCTGGCGCTATCCGCCCCATCCCGTGACATCGTGGCCCCCATACACCGTGCGCCGGATCATCGGCGACGTCAGGCTGGCAGAAAACCCGCCTTGCTGCGCCGAGACCTCATCAAGACGGTTCATCTGATCTCCTGTGAGGTTGACGTCGGTCGCCGCGATGTTGGCGGTCAGCTGCGATACGCTGCGGGCGCCGACAAGGGTCGACGTCACCGCTCGCTTCGCCATGACCCAAGCCAGCGCGACCTGCGCGGGTGTGCGGTCCTGTTCGGCCGCCACCTCTTTCAGGATCGCCAGAATTTCCCAATTACGATCGCTGAACTTGCTGTCGCCAAACGGGTTGGCCCCGCTCAGCCGACCGGTTTCAGAGGTGTCTTGCCGCCTGTATTTCCCGGTCAGAAACCCGCCGGCCAGCGGGCTCCAAGGCATAATTGCCATGCCGCCTTCGCGCGCAACGGCGATGTGTTCTGCTTCGATGTCGCGGGCGACAAGGGAGTATTCGACCTGCATTGCAATCGGTCCCGGCACGCGTCGTTCGGTTGCAATGGTCGCAGCTTTCATCGCCAGCCACGCAGGCATGTCGGAAAAAGCATAGTAGCGGATCTTGCCCGCCCGCACCAGATCGCCAAGGGTCTGGACGATCTCCTCGACCGGCGTGACACCGTCCCAGATATGCATCCAGTAGAGGTCGATGTAATCCGTGCCCAACCGGTTGAGCGAAGCATCGAGCGCCCGGTAGATGTTCTTCGACCCCGCCCCGCCAGCGTGCGGATTGCCAGAGCTGGACTGATTGGCTGCGAGAGGACTGCGCGAGCCATTGAAGCCGAACTTGGTAGCCAGCACGATCTGATCGCGTGACCCGGTTTCTTTGATGAACTTCCCGACCAATTCCTCGCTGATGCCGCCCGCGTAGATGTCTGCAGTGTCCACAAAGTTGCCACCTGCATCGCGGTAGGCATCAAAGATCGCGCGGGACCCTGCCTCGTCAACGCCCCAGTCGCCAGGTCCGAAGGTCATGGTGCCAAGGCACAGGGGGCTGACGACCAGACCGGATCGACCAAGGGCACGGTAGTTGGTAAGAGACATGGCATTTCCAATGTTTCATAGTGAACGATATGAAATCTATCTACAGGTTGTGAAGTCGTGTCAATGGATTTACTATCGGTCACTATGAAATCAGCTGGAACATCCCCCCGCAAGACGGGCCGCCCCTTGTCGTTCGACAGAGAGGAGGTGCTTGAAAAGGCCATGCTCGCGTTCTGGGAAAGCGGTTATGAGACCACGTCGATTGCTGATCTTACGGCGGCGATGGGGGTCACGGCCCCAAGCCTTTACGCAGCCTTCGGTAACAAGCAGCAGCTTTTTCTAGAGGCGATGCAGCGCTATGCGGGGGATCGCACCGCACTTGAGAAGGAAATGTCAAGCGCGCCCACCGCGCGTGAGGCTGTTGCCGAGATGCTGCGCGGAGCGGCGATGCTGTATACGGGTGAAGAGACACCGCCCGGATGCCTGCTGGCCAGTGCGGCCGCAACTGGATCACCAGAGGCGGCGGAGGTCCGCGCCGCGGTAGCGGCTGAACGACAAGAGTTGCGCGACATCCTCATCCGCAGGATCAAGGTGGATATTGCGAGTGGCATCATGCCGTCGAACACCCGCCCCGCGACGCTGGCAGACCTGACCCTCGCCGTTGCGCAAGGCATGTCGGTTCTGGCGCGTGACGGGGCCGACCGAGCCAGTTTATTGGCCGTCGCAGACATGGCCATTGCAGGCTGGAGCATCTCCGAAGGCTGAAAGAAAGCTTCTTTTCGCTGCGACGCAGTAGTCGGTCTTCAGGGCTCGAAGCTGACCTTCGCCGCACGCTGCGTAGATGACTGCAGGCGGAACTGGCAGCCTTTGGACACGGCGTCCCGGAGGTCCGCTTGCGAACGGGCCATCGTGGACGCTCGACTCGCCTGAGCCGCCGCCGGGAAGCGTCCCAAAAGCCGTCGCTCGTCGGCTGTGCGACAGGACACCCGACGCGTGTTTTGGCTGGCGAGCCAAGAAGTTGGTCAAATCTCCGGGGCCGACGCAGCGTTTCGCGTCGCGCGATATCTTCCGGGCCTGATCCTGAACCGCTTTTGAAACGCGTTCGAGAAGTGCGCCGTGCTGCTGTAACCGCTGGCGTCGCTTATGTCGGACAGCGCCCGCGACGTTGACCGCAACAGACCGGCCGCATGGTCCAGCCTGATCCGCGCGGACAGCGCACCCAGCGAACAGGCGAACACGGCCTGGGTCAGGCGCGACAGGGTCCGAGGCGATACGGCGATGGCAGCGCAGACCTCGAGCAAGGGGCGGGGGGCGGACACGGTCTGCTCGATCACCTGGGTGTAGCGAGCAAGCCGCGGATCAAGGTCCTCGATCGATCCCCGCAACCCGACAGAGGCGATAAACGCCTCGGACCGTTCGGGTTTCAACAGGACATACCGACGGACAGCCTCGGCGATGGCCGGATCGAAGGTCCGCGACAACAGATCCAGCATCAGGTCGGTGACAGCATCGCCGCCGACGCAGGTCACGACCCGCTGGTCGATCATAAAGGGCTGAAGCGTGAAGTCGGTGTCAGGAAAGGCGGCTTGCAGCGTGGCTAGTTGCGCCGGATGCGCCGTGGCCCGCCGCGCCGCAAGCAGGCCGGCCTGACCAAGCGTGAAGACACTGGTGCCCAGCCCGATCACCCAGCCGCCATGCCGGTGGCAGGATCTGAGATGTTTCAGCAGGCTGGCCGACCCCGCCACCGGATGAATGTCGCGGGACGAACAGACGAAGACATAGTCGGCCCGGAGGATCACCGACCAGTCATGGTCGGCGAGGATCTGGGCCCCGCAAGAGCTTTGCACCAGACCCGGCACGGCGGCCGAAGTCACCGCCTCGACCCTCAGATCGCTGCCGGCGTCATGGGCCATCCGGATCAAGTCGCGCGCGATGCCATAGCCGAAGAGCGAGAAGCCCTCGTGAATGACGAAGACGACAAGGGGCCGGTGCGACATTGGCAGGATTCCGCATTTTGTTGGCCAAGGAGCATATGTTCGGCGTTGCGCGATCTGCAAGTCTGCGGCAGGTCGTTTGCAAAAGGCTGGCGGGAAAATGCTGCGCATTCTGGGGTGGGCTGGATATGACACGGGGCTGCGGCGCGCCTTCGAAGGCTTCACCCGCGATACCGGCATTGCCGTGTCGTTCCACGGTGTCCGCAATCAGGACGAGATGCATGACACCGCCCGGACCAAGGCCTTCGACGTCGCCTGCCCGACCACCGACCGGTTGGCCAGTTGGCTGGACAGCGGCCTGATCGCCGCGCTGGACGAAGACCGGATCGGCTTTGGGCGGATCGACCCGGCATTTCATGCCGAAGCGCATACGGTCATTCAGGGCAGGCGATACGGGTCGCCGAACATCTGGGGGGGCGCGGGGATCGGGCACCACACGGACCACGCCCCGCTCGATCCTGCCGGGGTCAGCCTGATTTCCCTGTTCGATCCGGCCTATGCCGGTCGGCTGGCGATGCGCGAGGACACGGCCTTTGTCGCCGCCGGTCGGGCGCTCGAGGCGGCAGGGCGGTTGCCTCATCCGTTCGACGATTCCTATCGGTCCGAAAACCGCATGATCGCCAACTACGACATCATCGGCGCGTTTCTAGCCGATCACGCGGCCCAAGTGGCCCGGTTCTGGTTCAGCGAGGACGAAGGGATGGAGGCCTTCCGTTCGGGGGCCTGCGTGGTCGGCTACAGCTGGGACACGACGATGGCGGCGCTGCAGCGCGAGGGCTTTCCCGGCAGATTCATCGCCCCGGCCGAGGGGACGAACTGCTATCTGCAGAACTTCGTTCTCGGCGCCGAAGCCGATCCCGGCCCGGCGCAGGACTGGATGGCTTGGGTCAATACGCCGGAAGGTTCGGCGCTATACGCCACTGCATTTGGGGCAAACCCAACTGCAACCGGGGCGAGGGCACTGTTGCCTGCGCAAGAGCAGGCATTCTTCGCTGCCAGCTATCCGGCCGAAGCCTTGGCCAAGCTGTGGTGGCAACCCGAGCAGGCGTTGTGGTTCGTCAGGAATCGCGGGGCCTATGCGCGGCGCTATCGGACGGCCGTCGAAGGATGACCCGCTGGCCCGTGCAGCAGATCAGAATCGGCGCGCTGACGGCGACAGTGCTGCCACTGGGCGAGATTTCCGGGAACTTGCGCGACTGGTTCGCACCAGACGCGCGTGCCGTGCCGGAGGGCATCTCGCTCCTCCCGGTGAACGCGCTGCATGTCGGCGGCCCCGGCGTTTCGGTGCTGATTGACGCCTGCGATCCGGCGCGATACCCCGGGGCCGGACAGGCGGGCTCGGTCGACGAGCGTCTTTGCAGGGCGGGAATTCCCCCCGAGAGCATCACCCATGTGATCATAACCCACGGGCATCACGATCATTTCTGCGGCCTGATTTCCCTGTGCGGAGGCCCGGTCTTTTCCATGGCGAGCCACATCCTGTCGCCGCTGGACTGGGCTGATGGGACAGTTTCGGCCGAGGCCCAGGCGGCCGATGGCAAGGCCGCCGATCCCACTGCGCTGAAGCGGCTGTTCCGGCTCGGGCTTTTGAACCTTGGTGACAGCACCCGCCCCCTGCCCCCGGAACTCACTCTGATCGACACCCCCGGCGAAACCCGGGGGCACCGCGTGGTGCGCATCGCATCGGGCGGTGAGGTCCTGTTTTTCCTCGCCGACATGTTCCATGTGATGGCCGAGATCGACGACCCGACCTTAAGCCCGATCTGGGCCGACGCCACCGCGCTGCGAGCCAGTCGCAGCCGGATCATCACCGCCATCCGGCGCGACTCCGCGCGCTTCCTCTGCAGCCACGTGTCACACGTCTTTCCCGCATCCGCTTTCGCGAAGGCTTCCCGATGACCTAGACTGGACGAAAGACATCCCGTTGAACATGGCCGATAAGATGACGCCCTTTATGCTCGAAGCTTGCGGTGGCTTGGGTGCCAGAATTGATGCAGACTTGGATGAGACCTTCGCCGCACGATGCGCAGTAATGCAGACCTGCCTCTGGACACCGTGTCTCGGATATCCGCTTCCGGCCCATACCCGCTGGACATCATGCCATTGGCGCAGCAGTTCGGTTGCTCCAAACCGGTCGCTCAGTCTGCCTGCTGCATGCCCGCCGGGTCGTCTGCCAGCGTCAGGCCACCCGCTTGACAGCATCCGCCGCTCCCCCTAAGGGACCGCCCTCCGGGTCCGAGGAACAAGAGCATGGCGCAACGAGCACTTGGGCTTGGGGTTGACTTCGGCACGTCGAATACCTCGGCCGGCTACATGGCCGATGGGCGGCCACGGCTTATCCAGTTTGCGCCCGGCCGGACCACGATCCCGACGACCTTCTTCTTCGACTACGCCGCGCGCAGTATGCTGATTGGCGAGCCTGCCAATCTTGCGCTGCTTGAGGGTGTCGAAGGGCGTTTCATGCGGGCACTCAAGCGCGTCTTGGGCACCAGTCTGATGCATGAACGGCGGCAGATCATGAACGAGCGGGTGACCTTCGTGGACATCATCGCCCGCTTTCTGACCGAGGTGAAGGCACGGGCCGAGGCCGAGGCTGGCGTTACCTTTGACCGCGTCCTCTCGGGGCGGCCGGTGGTGTTCCATGGCGCGGGCGACTCCCGCGAAGCTGCCGCCGAGGCGGATCTGCGCGCTTGCTATATGGCGGCCGGCTACCACCAGGTGGAGTTCATGCCCGAGCCCGAGGCTGCTGCCATCGCCAGCGGCGCAGAGGAGCAACCCGGATCGGTCGGTATCATCGTCGATATCGGCGGCGGAACCTCTGACTTCTCGCTGTTCCGATCTGGCCGCGAGGGGATCACCATCCTTGCCAATCACGGTATCCGCATCGGCGGGACGGATTTCGACCGCTCTATCAGCATCGACCAGGTGATGCCGCATCTGGGCAAGGGAACCGAGCTGCGCAAGGTCATGGGGCCCGGCAGTTCGCCCACTCCGAATGCTATCTTCAACGACCTGGCGACCTGGGAGCTCATCCCGTTCATCTATACGCCGCAGAACCGCCGGCTGGCGACCGAGATGGTGCGACTTGCGTTTCAGCCGGAGAAGCTGTCTCGCCTGGCGACGGTGCTGGATGACGAGTTGGGACACGATCTGGCCTTTGCCGTGGAGCGTGGCAAGATTGCCGCCAATGGCAGCAGGGAGGAGGCTCACATATTGCTCGACCAGATAGAGCCCGGCTTGGCCGTTCCCCTGTCAGCAGCAGCCCTGGCCGCAAGCCTTGCCCGACATGCCGACGCGCTGGCAGAGGCAGCCCGCGAAACCTTGAGGATGGCAGGCATGGATGTCGCAAGTGTTGATAAAGTGGTCTACGTCGGAGGCTCCAGCCTGATGTCGATCGTATCGCAGACCATGAAGGAACTGTTCCCGCTGGCTGTCCATTCGTTCAGCGATGTGTTCACGGCTGTCGCAAACGGGCTTGCCATCGCTGCACGGGACTAGGGGGCGATACAGCTTCGTCGATATGATTGACGCTTGACGCGGGCCCCAGACTCGGCCGGTTTAGGCGATCGGTTATCGAGATCAGGTCGTAGCCAAGTCATTCCAGATTGGCGTTTACTTAGAAGGTATTGGAGATGAAAACCTTCAAGTTTCGGTTTCGCGACTTTTCAAAAGCTCCATGATTGCGGCAGCAAGATCCTGCATCCCGACAGGCTTCATCAAATTAATGTCCCGCTCTTGCAACCCGTTGCCATGAATGGCCGCTTCTCGAGGATATCCAGACATGAAGAGGACCGGTAAATCGGGCCGATGCTCTCTGGCTCTTCTCGCCAGCATCGGGCCTTGTAACCTGCCCGGCATAACAACATCTGTTATCAACAATTCGATTGAGGCATCATCCAAGAGAATTTCATGGGCGCGGTCACCATTAGCGGCCACAGTGACCTGGTATCCCAGCGCCTCCAGCTGCCGGGTCAGCATCTCGCGGACGCTCTTTTCATCCTCAGCCAAAAGAATGTGCGCAGTCCCTCGCACGATCGGCTTTGGTGATGCTGCAAGCACTAATTCCGCCGCCTCTTCGCATGCCCTGAAATAAAGCTTTATCGTCATGCCAACGTCCGGTTCGCTATAAATGTGCGCGCTGCCGCCGATCTGGGACATAAGTCCGTGCACCATGGCAAGTCCCATGCCTGAACCCTGGTCGACGCTTTTGGTGGTAAAGAACGGCTCGAACACCCGGTCCATGATTTCTCTGCTCATACCGCAACCGGTGTCCGTCACTGCAAGCATCACATATCAGCCAGGTGCGACTTGCTCATATCGATCATCCACATAATCGGCGTCCAAGCGTATGTTGCGCGTCTCCAGAGTCAACTTGCCGCCATGGGGCATGCTGTCACGCGCATTGATGGCCAGGTTCAGAATGACGTTCTCGACTTGCGAGCGGTCAATCATCGTGTTCCACAAGCCACCTCCAGCCACCATTTCGATGTGTATCGTTTCCGGAAGAACCCGGCGCAGCATCCGATCGCTTGCTGCCAGGATGTCTGACAAGCTGTGAACCTTGGGACTGAGAACGGCTTTGCGACCATAGGCCAGCAATTGCATCGTCAAGCGGCGGCCCCGTTCGATGGCGTCTTCCATCTCCTTGCAGAACAGCTGAGCTTCCGACTTGTCGTCAATGATCTGAAGCAGCTCCAGATTGCCTTTCAGAACTGCAAGTGTGTTGTTGAAATCATGTGCGATGCCCCCGACCAGTTGCCCAAGCGCCTCGAGCCGCTGGCTGCGCGCCAGCGCCTGCTCTGCTTCGTGCTGCTTGGTGGTATCGAACACAACCCATGCAATCAGTTTTTCCCCTTCCGAAAGCCCGTCGATCAGGAAGGTGGTGTCGAGCATCGACCGTCATTCACCGCTTTGCGTTTCAAAGGTGTCCTGACGTGAGATGCTGCCGCCGGTCGATATCAGATGTTCGTCGACTGCTTTCAGTGCCAAAGCAGTCTCGACGCCGAAAATATCCGATGCCGTGCGCCCGATAAAGGTCTCCTTGGTGCATCCCACATAGGCCGCAGCCAATTCATTTCCGTAGATATAGACCCCGTCCAAGCCCTTGATAAAAACCGCTGCGGGCATGTTTTCGCTCAGGGCATGGAAAATCCGCTCTGACCGATGCGCTTGCGCTCTGGATTCAGTCAGGTCTGTCACGTCGCGAAGAAAACCAATGAGATCTGGCCGGTCATCATCCTGCGTTGGCATCCAATGCGCGGAGACGTCAAAATATTGGTAAGCGCCCTCGGAATTCTTGAGCCGGACCGAAGCGGTGTAATCCCGCTTCTCTGCCATCGCCGTATGAAGAATTTCTGTGTAAGGCTCCACATCGTCAGGGTGCATAAGAGCAAAAGTGTCGGATACACCAGCGGACTCTTGTGCTGTATATCCAAGTGTTTGATGGAGCTTTGGTGACCACTGGACGCGGTCTTCCCGAACGCTCCAATAGAACATCCCCGAAGAGACTGTTTCCATCATTGCCCAATAGTGCTCTGGTGCGATCGTCTGTGCAGCAAGCGTCTCAGGTATATTCACAGCTATTCCTCTCACCTGATTGGCACGTGTCGCGACAAATGAGGGCATCTATTCACGACGTGATTTAAGGACCATGCGACTCCTCTTTCACAACCGTCAACTCTTTCATGACGGGCAACGCTGAATGGCCGCACGACGACGATCAAAGGCTTCTCGTAATTGCGAATTCATCAACCAAACCTATTTGTCCGTCGAGTGCCCCAAGCTGTCGTTTCAACCTTGATTTGAGTGCTCAACCTCTGGCCATTTCGAAAGCCGTGAACAGGGTCGCGGCCCAAGGCCTTACAGGACTGTCGTCAACCATGGATCATAGCTTTGCCCTTTCGGGCATAACTAGAACCGGACACATGGCCTTGGTGATGACCTGCTGCGCAACATCTGTTGAGAACAGCCCCTCGAGCCATGACCGTTCGCCAGAGCCCACCACGATCAACGACGCGCCCACCTCGTCGGCTGCCGCCAGGATCTCAGCATCGACGATACCTGTGCGGACCATGATATCATGGGCAACCGGCCCGGCTGATCCTGCGATCTCGGCGAGCAAATTGCGGCGCGTCTCGATGGTGGCGTCGAGATGGTCCGGGTCTAATTGTGCAGGCACCACGGCAGGAGCACCCGGTGGGAATCCGACAAAGGCAGCCGGATCGGGGAGTGGTGGCACGACGCTTACGTAGTGAAGATGCGCGGGCGTCAGTTCCGCGACCATCTGCGCCACATCTTGGACGAGGCGATCCGCTTCTGCTTCTCCCGAAAGTGCCACGATCACGTGGCGGACCGGCGCGGTTTGGGATGCCTCCGCACTTTCGTGGGCTGGAGTTGCTTCTGAACTGACCTTGGAGGAGGCCGGTTTTGTTGTTCGTTCCTGCATGTTGGCTGTCATATCACTGCCTTTCTCGATCCAGACGGCCGCCGAAGCCGTGCGCGAGTGATCGTTTGGATGGATCTTGGGGCCGCTATCGAACGCGAGCTTTCAACTCGTCTTGGGTCACCGCCTAGCAGGACAGCGCCTGCGGCTCTTCATCTACATAATACCAAATTTGGCCACGAATTTACAGGTGACCCTCGAAGGAATTACTCAAAACACTGAAAAATAAAGTTTATATGAAGAGGAAGCACATGCTGGTAGCGCTCGAAGCCGACCTCCGCCTCACGCTGCGCAAATGGCTGCATTCGCGACCCGGTTGTCGACGCCCTCCCTCTCGAGCGGCACAGAGGTCCACAAATTGCACATTTCGCGCAAGGAAATTGGTTTCGACTTGGCCCATGAGACAAGATAGGATTTAGGCGATGGAAGAGCGTGACTAGCCATGAACAAGCAAGCGTCAGCCACAAAGCTCTTCATTTCCTATTCACGACACGACGACGATCGCATCGAGCGGCTTTACCGCTTCTTGTCCGAACAGGATGATCTGACGGTTTACCGGGATATCCATGACATCCTCCCTAGCGAGGAGTGGAAGCCACGGCTCGAGAAGTTGATCCGGGAAAGCGACACGATCCTCTTTGCTGTGTCGCCATCGGCCATCCGCTCGCCGGTTTGTGCGTGGGAATTGTCGCTGGCAGAGTCCCTCAACAAACGCATCATTCCCGTCGTGATCCTGGACGTCGACGGGGACGTGCCCGCCGTGGTCTCGAAGCTCAACTACATCTTCCTCACCGACGCGCACGATTTCGAAACTTGTCTGCAGAAGATCCGATATGCCATCGACCTCGATATCGAGTGGATCAGGCAGCATACGCGCCTCGGCGAATTGGCCGCGCGATGGGATCAGTCCGTGCGCATCGGCGCGCAGCCATTGCGGGGCAAGGATCTTGAGGATGCCGAAAAGTGGCTGCTGTCTCAGCCAAAGGGGGCGCCCGAACCGACCGATCTGCAAAGAGCGTTCATCATTGCAAGTCGCCGCGCCCAGTCACGCACACAACGTCGCATCGTCATCGGAGCCCTTGTGTCGGTTATCGTGGTCGGGCTGGTGGCCGCCTTTGCGTTGATCCAGCGCAGCGCCGCGTTGGAAAACGAGAGTCTTGCGCAGCTTCAGACCCAGATCGCAACCGATGCCCGCGAGGAAGCGGAAGGGCAGCGTCGCCTGGCCGAGGACAACGCCCGCCTGGCCGAGGCAGAAACCAATCGCGCCGAACAGGCGCTGGTGCAGGTGGCGGCAGAGCGCGACCGCGCCGAGCGCAGTTTCGGCGTGGCGACGGGGGCGATGAACGCGCTTGTATTCGATATCGCCCAAGGACTTCAGAATGCGGAAGGCCTGCGGCTGGAAAGTCTTGAAACGATCCTGTCGCGCGCAGAGGCGGCGGTGATGCAGTTGCTCGCATCCGAGCCCGACAATCCGGAGTTGCGTCAGATCGAAGCCTCCATGAGGACCGAATTCGCCGAAGTCTACATCGCCGCGGGGCAGCGGGAACGGGCGCTGGTGTCGATCGAACGGGCCCGAACGATCACGCAAGACCTTCTGGAGGAGGATCCGGACAATACCCGGCATCAGTTCGACCTGTCGGTTGTTCAGGAACGCATTGGAGATTTGCAGCTTCAGGCGGGTGAGGGAGCGCTCGCTCTGCAAGCTTTCAGCGATGTGCTGGAAATCCGCCGTCGCCTTGTCGCGCGTGATCCGGATAATCCACTCTTCCTGCGGAGTGTCTCCATTGGTCTCGAACGGCTCGGCGGCCTGCAGGCGCGGTTGGGAGACATCGAAACAGCCCTTGAATCCTACACCGAGTCGCTGGAAATGCGCCGCAGACTTGCCTCGGCCGAACCGTCCAATCCCCTCTGGCAGCGCGATATTTCGGTGGGATTGAACAATCTCGCCGATCTTCAGCTGACATCCGGCCAGACCGACTCTGCCCTGCAATACTACCGCCTGAGCCTGAATCTCGTTCGCCAATTGTTGGCAACCGATCCCGGCAACACGTTGCTGCAACGCGACGAGTCCATCATCCTCAACAGGATCGGCGACGTGATGGAGCGCGACGGTGACGTCTTGGCGGCACTGGAGACATATCGGCAGAGCCTCGAAATCGCGCGCCGTCTGGCCGAGGCCGATCCCGACTATGCGGAATGGCAGCGCGATGTGGCCGTCAGCCTCAACAACATCGGTGATCTCAACAGACGTTCAGGAGAACTGGCGGAGGCGCTGGAGGTCTATACCGAAGCGTTGGATATCGTGCGGCGTCTGTCCTCGATGGATCCCGGCAACACCGAATGGCAGCGCGACATAGCATTCGGTCTGGAGCGTCTGGGTGACGTAAGTTTGCAGATCGGTGACATGGCGGCGGCGGAGGCAGCTTTTGCGGAGGGCATGGATATCCGCCGCACTCTGGCCGAGACCGACCCGCAAAACACCCAATGGCAGCGGGATCTGTCCCTTGGACTGAGCAGAATTGGCGACGTGCGCCGGTTCACGGGTGAGACAGACGTTGCATTGGAGGCCTATGCCGAAGCGCTCGACATTGTCCGCGACCTTGTGGCGACCGATCCCGCCAACGCCGAATGGCAGCGCGACATCGCTGTGATGGTCAACAAGATCGGCGATATCCATCTCTCGTCCGGTGACATCGAGCTGGCGCAAGGGGCTTATGACGAAGGCTTGGACATTGCGCGCCAACTCGGGGCCCTCAATCCCGGCAATACTGTTTGGCAATACGATATCGCGTACAGCCTCAACAAGATCGGTCATTTGCATGTGTTGGTCGAAGCGGAAGCAGACGCACTACTTGCCTTCGAAGAGGCAGTGGCCACACTCCGCCCGCTTCTGGCGATCGATCCGACAAGCGCGCAATGGCGGACCAGTCTTGCCTCCAATCTCGATACCATCGGGAACCTGAACCTCCTGGCCGAACAGGTGGAAGCGGCCCGCACCGCCTTCGAGGAAGTTCTGCTGATCCGGCGAGACTTGACCGCACGGATGCCCGCAAACCCGGGCGTGCAGATTGATCTCGCCACCAGCCTCTACAATCTGTCCCTTGTGCAAGAAGGCGACGCGGCGATCCGTGGCACGCAGGAGGCGCTGGATATTCTCCTTGAGCTTGAGCAGCAGGGCGCCCTGACGGCGGAACAGGAAAGCTGGCCCACTTTCCTGCGCGACCGCTTGACCGAGTTGGGCTCCAGTGCCGACGTGGAGTGATCTTGGCTACGGCCTAGAGCTTTCCGCCGCAAACATCCCCCTGCAGCGTCCCGTCCTGATCCGATTCCTTCCAATCCAGTGACCCGACTCAGTGCGAGACCCTTTGATGGTCGCGTTTCCGGCTGCTCCAAGCGGTTTCCCTGCATGCGATTCGTGAGAAGGGCCGCCGATCACGTTCGCACGGTGAAATTATTTCATTTAAAAACAATGGCTTGTGATTTTTCCAGCAGAAATTTTACTAAGTGTGTTGACTAAACTTTCTGTTAGTGTCATAACAACACTATAGAGACCGAGACATTAACAACCCAAACACACACCAAACCAAACACACATTAGGAGTTACAAAATGTTCAAGACCACCCTCACCGCCGCCGCCTTCTCTCTGATCGCAAGCTTCTCCCACGCCACTCCCGCCCCGCTCGACCTCGTCCCCTCCGCGCAACTTCCGGTTACTGAGACGATCCAGTTCGAGGAAGTCGCCTACTACTGCGAATGGGCCTACGTCTACGACACCTGGGGCAACTGGGTCACCGTCTGGCAGTGCTACTGATCCCCAAGCCAGCGGCGCCCTGACACTCCCCCAAAGAGCGCCGCGACGCCTTCA
>JBBQHZ010000017.1:0-44165 GCA_038324445.1 Rhodobacterales bacterium
GAACCTTCCGGTAAAGTTCCACGGTATAGATCTCCACGTCCTCCCTGCAGCCGCAAGAAGAACAAAGTGGCCGGTTTTTACACCGCCCGCAGCAGGACTATCCCGCCGCTACCGTGGCAGACTTTTGCACCGCCGTTCTCACCGGTGCGGCCCGCATCACTGCCGATCATGGCCGCGTGCCACCCGGAGTATTGTTCAACATCAGCGGAATGCAAGATGGTGCCGCACCGGATCAAACGCTGGCTTGGGTCAATGCTGCAGCCTATGCAGCCCCGAAGCCCTCGGGGCCCCCGCAACCGATCGGCAGCGGCAACCCTGCCTACGGGCTGTTCGCGCCGAACCCCGCCACTGACCCCTTTGCCAGCCTGTCAATGGGCTTTCACCGCCCCTCGCCCGCAGCACCCGTCAGCCTGCACGATACCCGGATCAACTCGGTCTCCATCACCATTGACGACCCGATCCCGGCGGACCTGTTCGACTTCTGGCTGGATAGCCTGATCGCCCTGCGCGGCCCTGATATCCTGCGTATGAAGGGCATCGTGCATGTCGAAGACATCCCCCACCCCTTCGCATTCCATGGCGTGCAACACATCTTTCACCCCCCGGTCAGCCTGCCGCACTGGCCCGAGGGCGACCGCAAAAGCCGCATCGTCGTCATCGGCCGCGACATCCCGCGCGATATTCTTGCGCGCAGCCTCGACCTGCTGCGGACGGGACCAAAGCTCACCGAACCGGGCGGAATGATGGCACAGACGATTTCAATGCCATTCTGACCAGACCCTTCAACTCTTAAAGCAAAAAAAAGGCCCCCCCATGCAACCATCACCCAACCGCTTGCCCGTTACGGTTCTGTCCGGCTTTCTTGATGCCGGGAAAACCACGCTGCTGAACCATGTTTTGAACAACCGCGATGGCCGCCGGGTCGCGGTGATCGTCAATGACATGAGCGAGGTGAACATCGATGCCGACCTGATCCGCGAAGGCACCGACCTGTCGCGCGCCGAAGAAAAACTGGTGGAAATGACCAATGGCTGCATCTGCTGCACCCTGCGCGATGACCTGCTGGTCGAGGTGCGGCGGCTGGCGGCCGAAGGGCGGTTTGACTATCTGCTGATCGAATCCACCGGCATTGCCGAGCCGCTGCCCGTTGCCGCCACCTTTGATTTCCGCGACGATGATGGCAACAGCCTGTCGGATGTGGCGCGACTTGATACCATGGTCACCGTGGTGGATGCCGTGAACCTGCTGCGTGATTTCTCCCGCCACGATTTCCTTGCTGACCGGGGCGAAAGTCTGGGCGAAGGCGATACACGGTCCCTGGTCAACCTGCTGACCGAACAGATCGAGTTCGCCGATGTGGTCGTGCTGAACAAGGTCACTGATGCTGGCTCCGACCGCGTCGATGCCGCACGCAAGATCATCCACGCGCTGAACCCAGATGCGCAGGTGATCGAGACTGACCAATCAAAGGTCAGCGGCAACGCTATCTTTGACACCGGCCTCTTTGATTTCGACAAAGCACACACCCATCCGATGTGGGCCAAGGAACTTTACGGCTATGCCAACCATGCCTCCGAAACCGAGGAATATGGCATCACCTCGTTCGTCTATCGCGCGCGCGGGCCGTTTGACCCGGTCCGCATCCATGCCGTTCTGAACGGTGATCTGCCCGGCGTCATCCGCGCCAAGGGGCATTTCTGGATCGCGTCGCGTCCGAACTGGGTGGCGGAGTTCTCGCTGGCCGGGTCGATGTCATCGGTCATCCCGCTGGGCGGATGGTGGGCGTCCGTTCCGCGTGAACGCTGGCCCACCCATCCCGATGCGCTGGCGGAGGTGGATGGGAAATGGGCCGAGCCGTGGGGCGACAGGCGCCAGGAGATCGTGTTCATCGGCGCCGGTCTTGACCGTGCCGCAATCACCACAGCCCTTGATGCGACCCTTGTCCCCGGCGCCGATTTCATGCCCAACGCGTGGCGCGATCTGCCCGATCCCTTTCCGGTATGGCGCCGGACGACAGTGGCCTGAAGGGCGCCACGGATGACCAAAAGGAACCTTGCAACTTCGCTGCGGTGTCGGGCGCGCAGCAATCCGATGCACGCCTATGACGCGCTTCCCCATGAGGTGCGGCGCTGGCTTGCCTCTGCCTGCCTTCCGTGGAGCCCGCAGTCTGTGGCGCGCCTGTGGCGGCGCGCCTTGCGCGAGGCGAATGGTGATGCGCACCGCGCCACCGCGCGATTGAACGCAGCCGAACAACGCCTGCTGGAACGCGACGCACCAAAAATCTGGGGTGTTCGCCGTGGACAGGCGGCGTTTGCGCCTCCGCACCAAGGGCTAAGAGGATCAACAGCCATAACGAAGATGACTGACATTAAGCGGTAGGTCGTTATAGCCGTTGTCTTGACTCGCCTGCCCGATCCTACTGACTCACGCGTTCCTGATTTGCTCTCTTGGAATTGGAAGACCTGGCAGAAAGCTGTCAAAGCCGGGTGACGGCAGCCCCTTCTCTGGTGCCCGCAAACCTAGTGTCGGTTCAGAGTTGACACTTTGCAACGCATTGCTGTGAAAATCGTTGGTTTTGCTGCCGCGCAGGCATATCTACCGCATCGTTTAACTTAGGCGGACCATCAATAAAAATGCGTTGTGGCGCGAGGATATGACTTTGAAAACACCCGATCCGCCATGGGAAGCACAGGTCCAAAGCAGTTTAGACTTGCCGAAAACGCAACGTATCGCGCTGGTCGAGCGGTATCTGCATTTGACCCGCACGGTCATGCCCGCGCTCGCGCGCAGCACCAAACATCACTGGCCGGTGCGCAACGATCACTGCTTTCAGCGGATCGTGCTTGATACCATATGTGGTGGGGTCTGGTACGACCACATCCCGCGCCCCGCCTATCAGCATCTTGGCGAAACCGAGGCCATGAGTGCCGTGCAGTTGTGCGATCAGATCATCTCAGGCGAGGCAGACTTGATCGTTCTGAACAGACAGTCGATGAATTGGCGGGGAAAAGGCAAAGCGGGTGGCGCCGTCTGACGCGGGACGGTGTCGGCAAGCCATCATATGCGTGCCCGGCAAATCCCTTCTCAGTTTGGAATATGAATTTTGTACGACATTCACGGTATTTGCCTGTTAGGGCTGCCGCGCCTGTTGCAACCGCGGGATGCAGCGCTACTTGTGGTTGGGTTAGTGTACACACGCCTGTGTGCAGTCGGATCCATCTTTGCGCAACAGACAAAAATCTGGACGGTCCGCAAGCTTTGTGGGGCCCCAAACAGCTGTGTGTCTGCGTCGCCCTGAACAATTGGAATTCATCTTATGTCAACCACACTCCACGACATCGTCGACACTGCTGTCGCCGCAGGCACGTTCAAGACCTTGGTCGCAGCCGTCACCGCAGCCGACCTCGGCGCAACACTGAAAGGCGAAGGCCCGTTCACCGTGTTCGCCCCCAACGACGATGCTTTTGCCAAACTGCCAGCCGGCACGGTCGAAGACCTTGTGAAGCCTGAGAACAAGGCTAAATTGACGGCGATCCTGACTTACCACGTCATGGCAGGCAAAGTTATGGCGGCCGATATTGCAGGCAAGAAACTTGAGCCCGCCACGGTAAACGGCCAGGCGCTTCATGTTGACGCGACCTCCGGTGTGACCATCAACGGCGCAACTGTCGTCGCAGCAGACATCGACTGCACCAACGGCGTGATCCACGTCGTCGATGCCGTTCTGATGCCAACCGCCTGATTTTATCCCAACAAACTGATCAAAGCCCGGTGTTCGCGCCGGGCTTTTTTCATCGTTAGCGCAAGTCCGTTGATCAGCCGGTGCTTGCTCAAACCTTTGATCACAAGGCCCGCATTCGATATTGAGAGAACGTCCGGAAAATCCCGCCCAGCTACATTGCGGATCACCGGAAGCGACGCCGATTGACCATAACCCGGCAGTGGGTCAGGCATCCTGCGCGATCTTGGGTTCAAGGTCCATCAGACAGGGTTCTGTGCGCCAGCGAAGAACATCAACCGACCGTCGCCGTCATAAATCGGTCGGATGCGAAGTCGATTGAGGAAGGGTTGTCCATCCTTTCGGTAGTTCAGGATGTCGATCGTGAACCGCGTCTCCGCCTTCAAGCCCTGCCGGATCGCTTCAATGGCATGTGGGTTGGTGTCTGGGCCCTGCAGGAACCGACAGTTGCGTCCAAGGGCTTCTTCAGGTGTGTAACCGGTTTGATCCTCGAACTCGTCGCTTACGAAGATCATCGGGTTATCTGGACGATATGGGTCTGAAAAAACCACGCTCATTTCCACCTCATCACCTTCCAAGAGGGACCTGAGAAAAGTTTCGTCAAGATCTTGTTTGGACACAGAAACATCCTCCTGGTTTGGTTAGAATTCGGTCAGTTAGCCCTCACTGGCTGGCGAAAAGCAAATAATTGTAATCAGTTAAATTGTATGGTGGCCTGGCGTGCAACTGTCTACGCTAGATCATGCAGATGCTTGACGCTTGCAGCGGTCAGTTGCAGCGTCAAGCGGACGCGGCATCCGTAGGCATGAAACACCATTGCCACTCAGCTTCGTGATGCGATCTGCTGCAGTTTCGTGCTGCCCAAGGGCGCCATCAAGACACCTATACATTTCGAACTGGCGATGATTATCTGCTCGGCCCCGTGAATGGCTGATGCGCAGCAGGCACCCCAAACCAAAATGAAAGTAATTTTCAGGGCCTCGGTGCCGATGAAGCCGGCGTAAATCGACAAAGCGTGTGCTCTCAAACCGGCTGCGTTAGCCAAACACCAACCCACCATCGACGATCAGGTTTTGCCCTGTCACCGCCCGCGCCCAGGGAGAGGCAAAGAACAGCACCGCATCGGCCAATTCCTCGGGCGTAGTGACACGGCCAAGCGGCGTTTGGCTGATGGCCGAGACGACCGCCATTCCAACCGCACCAGCGGCCTTGATTGCGCGCGCGTCCCCCGGGCCCACACCACCAATCGCAAATGCTGGGACGCGTACTTTCGCGATAATCGCCGCAAGACCGTCCATGCCAATGGGGGCCGCGTGATCGGGCTTTGTCGCGGTCGCCCGCACTGGCCCGATACCGACGTAGTCGACGCAACCCGGGACGACCGCCCCTTGCGCAAGTGTCTCGACCGACAGGCCGAGCAGCTTGCCGCGCCCCAGCCGCGCGCGCGCCTGCGCCGGATCGCCATCACCTTGCCCGATGTGCAACCCATCGACATCGATCGCACATGCCACATCCAACCGATCATTGATGATCAGCTTTACGTCCAGCGGGCGCAAAACCGCCAGCAGATCGCGTGCGAGACCCACCAGTTCCGCGTCCGTGGCATGTTTGTCCCGCAACTGAATGGCCCATGCCCCGCCGCGTGCGGCAGCTATGGCCTGCGCGATCACAGTCGGCGGAGCATCGGGGTCAGTGATGGCATAGATCGGCCCAATCATGCCGCACTGACCTTTGCACCGGCGGTCAAATCCGCTGTCGTCTGGGCTGCGAGTGCATCGAGGAACTCGGGCAGAAAACTGCCTGGCCCAGCAGCTCTCTGCGCTGCAACCTCTCCCGCCAAGCCATAGCTTGCCAAAGCCGCAACCGTTGCCTCCAGCACCGGCTGGCCCGCGCAGAACGCCGCGATGACGCCATTGAGCGAGCAGCCCATCACCGTCACCCGCGTCATCAACGGATGCCCGTTTGATACGCGGTAGGCGCGCGCGCCGTCGGTCACGAAATCCACCGGGCCGGACACGGCGACCACGCCTCCCGTGGACTGTGCAAGGGTGTTTGCCGCATCCATGGCTGCCTCGACACTGTCACCCGCGTCGACCCCGCGCGCCGAGCCGGACAGCCCGGCAAGCGTCAGGATTTCGGATGCATTGCCACGAATGACCGTCGGTTTCAGCGCCAGCAGCTTTTGCGACAGGTCCTGCCGAAATCGTGTGGCGGCCACACCCACAGGATCGAACACCCAAGGCCGCCCAAGGTCGTTCATCACCGCTGCTGCGTCCTGCATGGCAGCACCCCACTCGGGATCAGGCGTGCCGATATTGATGGTCAAGGCCTGCGAAAGCGCCGCAAATTCCGCCGCTTCCTCGCGAGCGTGCACCATGGCCGGAGACGCCCCCACCGCAAGGAGGACATTTGCCATGACATTCATGGCGACAAAATTGGTGATGTTATGCACCAACGGCACTGTTGCGCGCATCTGATGCAGGTAGGTTCCGGTCTGATTCATCGTGCTCCCCTTTCGCAGGCGGGGAGATGCAGCACAGACGCCGACCTCGATTGGCCGCAAGGCGTTGCACCACAGACTCCCTACGCCAGCATGATCTGGTTCAGGTTCAAAGGGTGCTTCTCAGCCCGCGCATACGCGCAGACGCCCCCGTCTGATAAGCAGGGTCGCCCATCCGCGCATCAGGGTCAATAGGGGCAAAGCAATTGAACGCTGGACGCGGGTCAGTTATGGTTATTGAATGCATTTTCTGATTTTTCTTGGATCAGCCCGCGATAGCACACCACCCCGCCTCGCCCGGTTGGAACAGCGTGTCAGCACGATGTGCTCTCGTATCCTGACGGATTGACAGCACAGCGCGCAAATCATCGACCCGCTGGATTACGACATCGGAGGCATCTTCAAGCCGCATTTCGCCTATGCAACCGGTCGCGCGCCGCAAGCGCTGAGCGACTTGGCCGAGGCGATTTCTGCGGCCGACGGGTATGTCATGGTAAGCTCGGAATACAACCATTCCATGTCGCCCGCGCTGGCGCATCTTCTCAACCACTTTGGGGCATCGCTATTCGCCTTAAAGCCAAGCGCCATCGTCACGTATTCGGCTGGCCAGTGGGGCGGGGCGCGTGCTGCCATGGGGATGCGTGGCTTCCTGTCGGAACTGGGGTGCCTGCCAGTCTCGGCCATGGCCCACCTGCCTAAGGCACAGGAGGCCCTCGGCGAAGACGGGGCATGGACCTTGGATGCCGAGAAATGGGACGGATATGTCGGGCGAACCCTCGGTCAGCTGGAATGGTGGGCTGAGGCCGCGCTGCGTCAGCGCCTTGAGGGGGATAGCGCCGCAGCGGGCGCGTTCGACCGCGACCCGTCGCAACGCAACGCGCCATGACAGACCACCAGATCTGGCGCTTGTCACAGATGCGGATAGCGGCATTGCCGCGGCACTTGCGGCTGTTTTGGTCGCCCAAGGCGTGGGCGTGGCGCTGGTGGGACGACGCGCTACGCATCTCGACGCGGTCGCCGCACCTCTGGGACAAAAAGCGCTGCTCTTGCCGGCAGATATCACACGCTCCGAGTATCGCCACCGGGTCGAGGCAACCCGCGACATCGCTTTGGCCAAGCTTGACGCAGTCTTGCGCTTTGTCGTGCGCAATGCTGGCATTGGTAACCCGTCGAGTGATTTTACCTGCACCAACTCCGAAACTGGAGCCCGCGCCTTCCATGTAAGCGTCATTGCACCATTGGCCCTGACGTAGACGCTACTGCTGATGCTGCGCCGGGTACCGCCCGCGCGCGCGCCCCTGATTGGTGTAGGAATTGCCGACCGACCACAGCCGGGCATCGGTATCTAAGGAATTTCAAAAGCGGCAACTGCGCTGCTCATGCGTCAGATGGCGACTGATTTCGACCACGGAGGCGACTCGTACGCACCCGCGGTTGCGTTGTTTCAGTCGGGACTTGTCGATACAGAAGGTCTGCGCGCCCACGTCGCGGTGGCGCACGCCTGCGGGCTTCCAATTGCACGTCGATCGACGGCCGTTTGGAAAACGGCGATGCGCAAATGTCCGAAGGTGTCGCCGCATCCATTGCCGCCGCTTTGCTCGGAGTGCCGCTTACCGATTTTCACGGAAGTGGGATGCAACTCGTTGATCGGCTGTGTCTCCGACAGGGTAAAATTGCAGGGTAACGTAAACGTAGGGTGCCCCACTTCGGATCCGCACGGAATTTCGCAGAAATGGCAGACCTTTGCGTCTTCCTTCTTTCAAAATACTTGCATTGAGCCACCGGATGATTGCCGCGGAAGCGAAACAATCAATCGACTATCGGGCCCTACCCAGGTCCAGATGGACAGACGGTGCGCAACCGTGCCCTGAGCAAACAATGATTGAGGGATGGAGCTTTATTCGCCCGAAAGGCCTTCTGGTGCTGAGACGAGCACCGGCACCAGTACCTCGTTGCGCCGCAGGAATGCGGGCGTGAAAGGATCGTCGTAGTAGCCAAACTCCGGTGGACCCACCACTGCCAGGCCTTGGGCGTCGGTCCAGTCCAGCAGGCGCTCCACCGCCGCCTCAAAACGGGCATCTGTCCACGCCCCGCTGAAGCGCAGCGCGGCCATGCGCCGTGCAGGCTCGGTAACCAGTCGCACGTCACCCGCGGGCGTTGGCAGATTTTGGACGTCCATCCCGGCAGGCATGATGAAAGACACCACCCACGCCTCGCCCTGCGGGGCCTGGACCACGGGTGCGGTCATCGCGATCTTGGCCCCAGGCCGGTCACGAGCAAAGATATAGCGCGCGAGCGGATTGAACGCCGATTGCACTGCAGCGCGGCGGGAGCCCGGATCTGTCGTCACCTGCGCGAGGGTCAGTTCGGGATAAAGCCGCACCTCGAAGAGCGCCTCTTGGCGTTCGACCACATAGGCCGGCGTCTCGATGGTGGCGCGCGAATAGATGTAGATTGCCCCAGCGGCTACAAGGCCGATCCCGAGGGCTCCAAGGGCCAGTGTCTTGAACAAGATCGAAGCCTCCAGTTGCGAATTGCGGTGCCGCCAAAAGCCTGCGGGTAAGCGTCTGTGTGCTCTTTAAAGTTTACGCTTTCGCAGGCGACAGAGACACTTCCTCGATGGTCCAAGCCAGCATCTGATGTCATAGTTGGCGGGCCGCATAAATTGGACCATCGCACCGCGAGTCCGCCCGTAAGACTATGGAACTTCGCTTCATTAGCTAACCGACCTACGGGTGTTTTCGGTATTGTGTGCCGGCATTTTCTGACCGAGCCCGCATGATGGAGGGTAAACGCCCAACCCTTCTCAGACGGGATATAGAGGGTCAGCCCTTCTCCACCGCGTCCGACCCGGCAGTCCTGCCGCAAAGCCCGCCGTTACCAGACCTCGGGCGCTCCGCGACCACGGCTGCCGCAACTACCGTTGCGCCGATCAAGGCACCATTAATGAAGGCGCCAAGCACGACCTGCTTTGCCAAGCCGAGTGCCTTCAGTTTCACTATCATTGATAAGACCATATTTCTTTCCCCAAACTATAGCGGAGTAAGTAATTCGACAGCCGACCTTAGCCATATTCCCTGTAACTTTGTCGCGGCCTTAGCTTCTCATCATCCACGCAGACCAAGCCATTCTCGGATCGTTGGCACGCCGATGCGTGGCTCCCTTGGTAGAGCAATGCTCCCCAGCAGAACGTCAGATAGGCGACGAAGTGCCGTATGCGGCACAGAGGTTGCCCTGCAACGCGACGGCTAATCCCGCGATGAGCACAACTTTCTCGGACATTTCGGTCGCACGCCTGCAAGAGTTGCTTCCGTGGAAGTGAAACGCAGCAAAGCACGCAGACGGAGCCGCGTATCATCGGTCTTGTCTTTCACACTGAGGAGCAGCTTGATGCCTTGGTGCGGTTTGTCGAGGCGGCGCGCCTTGTCGCGCCGCTTGCCCCTATCTGTGTGGCGCCAAGGGATTCACTTGACGGCACTCGCCTGAGTAGGCTGGTCGATATTGACCTTGTGTTCGCCGATGCGCGATCTGCCTGCGTCGAACTGAATTGCCTGACACGTCTGCGAGGCTGAATGTCAGCCGCTTGTGGTTGCCATTTGATTTCGAACCGCTATTAATTCAGTATGGTCGCAGAAACCCACGCATCAGAACATATCGCAGAGCTTCTCGTGCACCTTGGTCGCGCAGCAGGCAGCGAGGATGGGTCATCAGACCTGACTCCGGCGCAGTGGGCCGCGCTGCGCTTCTTTGCCCGCGCGAATGACAGCACGCGCACTCCATCAGCCTTTGCCGACTTTCAGGCGACGACGCGGGGCACCGCCTCGCAGATCATCAAGTCGCTGGTGCGGCGTGGCCTGATCGTTCGGACCATGTCGAGCACCGACAAGCGCAGCGTCCGACTTGATCTGACCTCCGCGGGTCGCGCACTTTTGGCGCAAGATCCATTGTTCAGCCTGATCGGGGTGATCGCCGCTCTGCCTGCGGCAGATCGGGCGCGGTTTGTGGGCACATTGTCACACCTCGCCTCGGAAGTCGCCAGCCTGCGGCATAAGCCGACCTTTGGCACCTGCCTCGATTGTAGCCACTTCCTACCCTCGAACAGCGGTGGCTCTTGTGGCTGCATGGCGGCCGCTCTCGCCGCCGATCAAACCATCCAGCTATGCGGCAGCTATCGCGGCCCGAGCACCCCCTACGGAGAACACCATGGCAGACCCTGACACGCGCGGTAGCGGCCCGAGGATGATAGCGATCAGCAGCGGCAAGGGCGGTGTCGGAAAATCCACTGTCACCGCCAACATCGCCGTGGCGATGGCCGAGGCGGGGCTGGCCGTAGGCGTGGTCGATGCTGATGTTTATGGCCCTTCGATCCCCGGCATGCTGGGCATCGCAGGCAACAAGCCGGGCATGACGCCAGCAGGGCTGGTCGTCCCTGCGCAGGCGCATGGCGTCAAGGTCATCTCGATGGCCATGCTGACCGAGGATGACAAACCGGCGATCCTGCGCGGACCGATGGTGGCGAAATACCTGCAGATGTTTGTGAAACAGGTCGATTGGGGCAAGCTGGATGTGCTGCTGCTCGACCTGCCACCGGGCACCGGAGACATCCAGTTGACGCTGGCGCAGGCCTTTCCGCTGTCGGGCGCGGTGGTGGTCAGCACGCCGCAGGACGTCAGCCTGAAGATCGCCCGGCGCGGCTTGCGCATGATGGAGCAGGTCAACGTGCCTATCCTCGGCATCGTCGAGAACATGAGCGGCTTCACCTGCCCCTCCTGTGGCACGATCACCCACATCTTCCACCAGGGTGGCGGCGAGGCCATCGCGCAGGAACTGGGCGTGGCGTTTCTTGGCAAGGTGCCTCTTGACCCCGCCGTGGTCGATTGCGGCGATTCCGGCGTGCCGCTGGTCAAGGCCGCCCCAGACAGCCCGGCTGCGGCAGCCTACCGGGCCATCGCGGCGGCGCTGATGGGCGCCGGCGTTGCGGCGCGCGGCATTGCCACACCATTCACCTGGGCGGTGGCCGACGGCAAGGGCAAACCCGCCCCCGCCCCCGACAGCGGGGATGGACCGGCCGAGGTTCTGACCGCGCTCGATCACGACAGCATCGGCCTGCGCCTGCGTTGGGCCGATAGCCAGATGCAGCATCTTGCCCCGCGCGACTTGCGCATCGCCTGCCGCTGCGCGCAATGCCGCAACGAGGTGACGGGGGCGCAGATGCTTGATCCCGCATCGGTGCCGCGTGACATCCGCCTGACGCGGGTCTGGAGCGTGGGCAACTATGCGCTGGGGCTGGCGTTCAGTGACGGGCACGACACTGGCATCTACACCTTCAAATCCCTGCGCGCGCTGCATGGGGCCGAGGTGGAGGATGTCTGACCTCGCCCCCCGCCGCCGCATCCGGGCGCAGGCTGTTCCGGACGATCCGCAGGCAATGGCCTTTGTGCTGGATACGCCGGTGCAATCGGGCCGTGGCGGGCGATTTGAGGCAACCGGGGACGCCCCCCTGCCCCGCGCGCTGTTCGCGGTAGAGGGCGTGGTGGCGGTCGAGGTGGCCGACGCGACAATCTGGGTGACAAAGGGCGCAAGCGCCGACTGGGCGGCGCTGAAACCCAGCCTTGCCGCCGCGATCCGGCAGGTTCTCGACAGCATCGACACTCCCTTGGGCGCGGCAGCGCCGAATGACGCCGACGGAGGCCTGCTGACCGCGGTGCAGGATCTGCTGGAACGTCAGGTCAACCCCTCGGTTGCGGGGCACGGCGGCAAGATTACGGCGGACCGGGTCGAAGGTGGCCGGGTGTTTCTGCGGATGTCGGGCGGCTGTCAGGGTTGTGCGGCCTCGGCGGCGACGCTGCGCCAGGGGGTAGAGCGGATGCTGCGCGCCGCCTTGCCGCAGATCACCGAGATCGTGGACGTGACCGACCACGCCGCGGGGGCCAGCCCGTTCTACGCGCGCGCCGCTGGCGAGACAGGCCAGCCCACACCCTTGCTGATCCGCCCGGTGCCTGCGGGGGTGATCGGCTGGGAGGACGGGCAGGTGCTGGTCGATCCCGACTATCTCGCGCCGCGTCTGGGTCTGACGCGCGACGGCCTGCGCGACGGTCTACGCGATGGCTCGGTTGTCGGTGTGACCGAAACAGGTGCGGGGGCGGATGCGGGCAAGACCCGGATCGTGCTGCGCAGCGTGACCCGCGCCTGGGCAGCCGAGGTTCTGCCAGATGGATCGGCCCGCGAAATCCCACCCCCACCAGAAACCGGCACGGCCGCAGGCCGCGCGCAGGCGCTGGCCGATCTTGTGCGCGCCCATCTTGTCGCGCTGCCCCCCGCAGAGGTGCCAGTCACTTATGGCACACTTGCCCGCAGTTTGGGTCTTTGGGCGCCCGGATCGGTCGGCCGCATCACCCGCGCGCTTGAGATCACAATGCGCGAGGATGCCGAAGCCAACCGCCCCTTCATCGCTGCCCGCACCATCAGCCGGGCACGCGAAGGTCTGCCGGGGCAAGGCTTCTTCGCTCTGGCGGCAGCCTTGGCGCGCGGACCGCGCCCCGGCGAAAGTGACGCCGAATTCTACGCAAGCGAATGTGCCAACCTCGACCGCGCGCTGGCAGAAGCGACGCCGACGCAGGCCGTGTGATCGGCAGCCGTCAAGGCCCGACCCGGCGCGATGCCAATCACGCCGTCGCGCGCTTACGGACGGACCATGATCTTGATCTGCGACTTGTCGGCCAAAAGCCGGTCAAAGCCCTGCGCCACCACATCGTCCAGACTGATCCGATCGGTCACCAGATCCTCGGCCCGGAAAAAGCCACGCTGCATCAGCGCCATGACCGCAGGATAGACGTGGCGATAGGCGATGGTGCCGCGCATTGTGCGTTCCTTGATCACCAAGGCGTTCGGCTGAAACGACGCGCCACCTTCCCAGATGCTGACGACGACGATCTCGCCGCCCGGATGCGTGGCCTCGATGGCTTGCGACAGCACGGCGGGAACCCCCGTCACCTCGAAGGCAAAGTCCACCCCGCCGCCCGACGCGGCTTGCAGCGCCTCCACAACATCGCCCGCGCTTGGGTCATGCCCGATGGCCCCCAGCCGTTCCGCCATGGCACGGCGGCTGGCGGACAGTTCCACCGCGTGGATGCTGGCGGCCCCTGCGGCCTTCAGCGCCTCGATCAGCATCAGCCCGATAGGGCCCGCGCCAAACACCACGGCGCTGTCGCCGGCCTTTAGCGTGCTTTGCCGCACCGCATGCAGCGCCACCGCCGCCGGTTCCACCAGCGCGCCCTGCTCCCACGACAACCCGTCGGGCATCTTGTGCAACATGTGCTCGCCGAGCACTGTGTATTCCGAAAACCCACCGCCGCCCCCGGAAAGGCCGTGAAACCCCAGCAGCGGCGACAGGTTATAGCGTTCCATCAGATAGGCGCCATCGCGATTGGGCGAAAGAATCGGTTCGATCACCACGCGGTCACCAATCGCCACTCGAGTTACCTTATCACCCACAGCGACGACCTCGCCCGCGAACTCGTGCCCCATCACGATGGGGGCCACATCGCCGCTGATCGGGTGCGGCGTTGCAACAGGAATGAAGATCGGCCCGGCTGCGTATTCGTGCAGATCGCTGCCACAGATACCACAGACCTCGACCCGCACCTTGACGCCGTGGGGATCTTTGATTTCCGGCACCGGCACCGTGTCGATCCGGATATCGTGCGCCTTGTGCCAACGGGCGGCGCGCATGGTGCTGTCGGTCATGTCGATCTCCATTTGTTGATGTGTTTCCAGCTGATACGCGACACCGGACCCGGCGGGATTTGGCATAGCGAAAAACCAAACTTGCTTTGTAAGATTTGGGCAAAGTGTGGGGTCGCTTTGTGACAGACACAAGACTGAAATCCCCAAAGACTGCCCAAGCGGGCAATTCTGCGCACAATCAACATCGGTGGCCTCTGGCACCTTTAGCCGCCTGAACGCTGTTCTGGTCCGGTTTGGCGCGGTCCGCTGCGGGTTCGGCTACTAACATGTTAGAATCCGGCGCAACTTCCCCCGTTTTGTTGACCTATTGTTGACCCGCCGACCGCACATGCGAAAGCCCCGCTGTGGGGCGGGGCGCAAGTCATTGATATGTTTGTTGGATTTGGTTGCGGGGACAGGATTTGAACCTGTGACCTTCAGGATATGAGCCTGAAGGCTTTTGCTCGCCCATTTTCCTAGCCATGACCTCAGCCGCTTCACGCAAGGGGTCGTCCGCTAAATGAGCGTAGCGCTGTGTTGTCATTGGGTTGGTATGGCCTAACAAGCGCCCGACGATTGCCAGGCTGAGGCCGCTCGATACAAGTTGCGAGGCATGGGTGTGGCGGTTGTCATGGATGCGGTAGTCTTTAATATCGGCATCAGACACGACCGAGCGCCAAAACTTCTTGAGATCAACAATCGGCTTTTCCGAGGACCGCCCAAGAAAGATAATCTCAGTGCCTTCGGCAGCGGCCTTCTTGATAGTAATCAACAAGGCAACTGCTGCCTTCGACAGCGGTAAATGCTCCGTGCGTTTCTGCTTGGTGTGGTGCGACGGCTTGACCCAGACACCGCGATCCAAATCGAAATTCTCCCAACGAGACGTCAATACTTCACCAATCCGAGCGCCGGTCAGAAGTTCCAGTCTGATCGCATTTGCAGCCGTCCTATTTGAGTGTCGACCTAACGCCAGGCTCAATCGAATCAGTTCATCCTCGGATAACCAGCGATGACGTTTTTCTTCATGGAATTTTTCGATGCCTTTTGCTGGATTGTCAGAGCGCATTTTCCACTTGATTGACAATTCGAACATTTTTGACAGTAGCGCGAGAGCACGATTAGCTTGATAAGGCGTCTTCTTGAGTGAGTTATGAAACGACTGGATGTCTTTGTGACTCACTTCAGCGATCTTCTGTTTGCCAAATTTTGGCAGGATCAAGCGATCAATCATGGACCTGTCATTGGCGACGCTTTTGGGCCGCTTCTTTGGGATCGCATGGATTTCGAGATACTGTTGACAAAGAATCCGCATCGTGGGGGCTTCGCGAAGTGCTTTCGCGTCTTCAACCGGATCTCCACCACGGACCACATCGGACAGCAAACCCGTGGCAATCAATCTGGCTTCGGAGAAAGACATCAACGGACCATGCTGACCAATTGTCTTTCTTCGCGATCGGCCAGTGCTTCGGATTCTATATTGGATGAGGTAAGATTTTGATCCACTGGGTTTGACGCGTATGCCAAATCCTGGGAGCGAGGTGTCCCAGTATAACGTCTCAACCGCCAGCTCCGGAAGCTTGTCGACAATTGACTTAGATAGTCGCTGCTTGGGCATGATGTGCCTACCTGCCAAGAGTGGGTAAGCACAGAGTAAGCAAAAAGTGCAGAAATTAAAAGAGCCTGACGAAAGCCAAGAGAGGAATGTTTTCAAAGAATCCAAGTTTTATATGGGGATAGCGAAATTTGACGAAGCACATAGTAGCTCACTGAAGCTGAGACCGTAAGATTTGTAATCAGAGGGTCCGCGGTTCGAGTCCGTGTGGGGGCACCATTTTTTCTTTTTAGTTCAATATCTTGCGCCCCTCTTGCGGTGCGGGATGCTTTACGTTGCGGGTTTGCGCAAGCCGGACGCGCGCCACCGACCTGATGCCATCCCTCCGTGTCCCGACATCGGGACCGGCCAAAGCACGCATTTTGCGCGCCGCAGAAATCCACGCAATTTGATGAAGTTGACCTCTTCGAAGTTCGAAACGTGCATCGGTGATCACGGATTGTTAACGGCCGTCGTGCTTCTTGCGACAGAGACTTCTTGCGGTTCACCTCTCCATTGTCGGGACGCTATTCATGCTTGGACTTCGCACAATTCGCGGCAAGACCACCATCGCCGTCATTGTCATTCTTCTTGCCGCCATGTCGGCGCTGACGGGGGTGCTTGTGATGAACCAGCGCACTGCTTTCCGGGAGGCGCAGCTTGCCCGCCAGGATGTGATGCTCAGCGTGCTCAGCTTCGATCTGAACACCAACTATTCCGCTCAGGGCTTCACGCGCACACTGACGGATGATGGACGCCTTGTCAGTGCCAGCATGCCGCAACTGCCGCAGTTCGACCATCACATCATCGTCGACGCCTCGGCGGAACAGACATTCGGCATGGTGTCTTTGCTGCAATGGGATGCGGCACAAACCCTGTTCATCCGCCTCTCCACTTCCTCGGTGTGGGAGGGGGACCGGGGAATTGGCACCGCGCTCGACGATCCCGCCGCGACAGCCGCCCTGCGCAACGGAGAGCGGGCACATGCCGTCACGACGCTGAATGGCGCCACCTACAACAGCACGCTGGTGCCGGTTTTCGGCACCGATGGCTCGGTCATCGGCGCGCTGGAAGGGGCAGAAGATCAGCGTCATATCGAAGGTCTGCTCGACAACATGATGCGCACCAGCGCGTTGACGACCCTTGCTGTCGCGTTCGTCGCCGGTCTGATCTTCGTGTTCTACGTGCCGCTGGCGCTCCGCCCGATCCGGCGTGTGAACGCGGCCATGTCCCAGATCGCGGCAGGCAACTATACCACGGAGGTGCCCCATGTCACGATGCCCGACGCCGTCGGAACCATCGCGCGCAATCTGCAGACCTTCGCGGTCGATCTGGCCGAAGCTAACGCCGCGCGCGAAACCCAGGCCCGCGTGCAGTCCCAAGCAGGTGATGCGGCAAAGGAAGAAACCCGGGTGCAGTCGCGGGTTGTGGCCGACATCTCCAAGGGACTGGACCGGATGGCCAGGGGCGATCTGACGACACCGATCGACAGCCCCGCGAACAACCCGTTCCCGGTACAATACGATGGCCTGCGCAAGAGTTACAACTCGGCAATCGCGCAGTTGGGCGAAGCGCTGGCAGACGTGCAACTGGCGGCTGGCAGCGTTCAGGATCGGTCGGACGAGATCAATCAGGCCGCCGAAAACCTGGCGCAACGGGCAGAATCGCAAGCCGCGACGCTGGAGCAATCGGTTGCCGCGCTCAACGAGTTGACCGCCAGTGTGCACCACGCCAGCGAACGGGCGGTGCGCGCCGAACAAGTCGGGCGCAACAGTCGCGCCGATGCAGAAGATGGCGCGCGGGTGATGCGACAGGCGATCGACGCCATGGAGGTCATCGCCGCCAGCAGCCAGAGCGTCACGCGGATCATCGACGTGATCGAAGGGATCGCCTTCCAGACCAACCTCCTTGCGCTCAATGCCGGGGTCGAGGCGGCCCGCGCAGGGGATGCCGGACGCGGCTTTGCCGTCGTCGCCACGGAAGTCCGCGCCCTTGCCCAAAGGGCCTCGGAATCCGCTCATGAAATCAAGACACTGATCAGCGCCTCGGCGGATCAGGTGACGGTCGGAAAGGATCTGGTGCACAAGACCGGCAGTCGCCTCAACGACATCCTCGGCCACGCTATCGAGCTGCAGGAATTCGTCAGCGAGATCGCCGCCGGCGCACGCGAGCAGTCCATCGGATTGGACGAAATCACCATGGGGATCAACCAGATGGATGGTGTAACCCAGCAAAACGCCGCCCTCGCGATCGAAGTCAACTCGGCCTCGGGCACCCTGACACGCACCGCCGAAGGCCTGGTGTCCACTCTCGGCACCTTCCGGCTGACCGATGCCATCAATGGCCGCCAAATGGCATCCGGGCGCAGCCGAACGCGCAGCGCCGCCTGACTCCGGCGGCGTGTCACAGCGCCGCCTGACACCGGCCGACTGACTTGATAGGCAAATCACGCTCGCCAAAGCACCGGCGAAAGGAACACGTCAGGGGACATCAGATACCCGCAGCGACCTCAACTCATGGCACACGTTGTTGGTCCGGGCGCGCCCAGACCGCAACGGCATGGGCCCCCGGCAGGCGCAAGTTTCGCTTGTAACAAGCGGCGTTGCCAATGCTGTCGACCCCTGGCCCGATCGGTAGCGCGATCGCGCGCCAGTTGCCCGATCACAGTCACCCCGACGCCAGTGCCTGAACACCGGAAGCCGAATTTTGGCACCCGAGCGCCAGCCTTCTAACGCCAGCATCCGAATGCCAGCATCCGAATGCCAGAAGCCGAACACCAGAAGCCGAGCGCCAGCAATCCAACGCCAGCAATCCAACGCCAGCACCCGAACGCCAGAAGTCGAACTCCGGCAACCCATCACCGGCAACCCATCACCGGCACCGGCACCCAATCACCGACGCCGCGTCGCTGCGGTTTGAGCGGCGCGTCCGTCTCCCCGGCAAGAGCGTTTGCACGCCGCCCCCTGCCCCGATATACCGCTCTTCAAAACTCCGGTAAGGGCAGCAAACACGTCATGCAGGTTGTCTACCATCTCGGCGCACCCTGCACCGACGGCGATCAACTGATCTTGTCGCTGCTCAAGAACCGCCTTCGACTGGCCCAGGCCGGCATCGCCGTGCCGCCACCGGGCCGCTACCGTGCCGTTATCCGCGACACCGCCCGCGCGCTCAAGGGGCGGCCTGCAGGGGACGAGGTGCAAGATGCATTGCTCGATGCCATCCTCGATGATGCCGAGGTGGACCGTCTGATCCTGTCAGACCCGCGCTTTGTCTGCATCAACCGTCTCGTCGTGCAGGGCGCGCAGATCTGGCCGATGATCGAGCGGTCGGCGGCGCAACTACGCGCGCTCTTCCCCACCGCGCATGTCGAATATTTCGTCGGCATGCGGGATCCCGGCACCTTGATCCCGGCCCTGTTCAAGGCGTCCCGCTTCTCGGATTTCGGCGAGTTCATCGACAACATGCAACCCCATGCGGTGGCCTGGTCCGAGATGCTGCGCCGCCTGCAGGCAAGCCAGCCCGATTGCCGCATCACCGTCTGGTGCAACGAGGACACGCCGCTTTTGTGGGGCGAAATCCTGCGCAAGATGGCGGGCGTCGGGGCCACGGCAGACCTCGATGGCGTTGATGATCTTGTCGCCTCGATCATGGTGTCCGAGGGTTTTGAGCGCATGCGCGCCTGGCTTGACGAGAACCCGCCAGCGACCGAGGCGCAGCGCCGCCGCGTTGTCGCGGCGTTCCTCGAACGCTACGCGCTTGATGCCGAGATCGAGGAAACGCTCAACCTGCCCGGCTGGTCGGAAGACATGATGGCCGACATGTCCCAACGGTATGACGAGGACATGGACACGGTCGCCCGCATCCCCGGTGTGACCCTTCTGGCGCCGTGACAGAGGCGCCGGATCGCTGGCGGGCGGGATTATTGACCGCTCCGCGTCTGGCCGAGACCGACTGCGCCTTTGCCTCAGCCCTTGCTTGCCCAGGCATGATCGCGAAGGGAAAGGCGCCGTGCAAATCACCTGCGGATAATCGACGGGGCCGATGCCGTGACGCTTCGGGCGGGGCACTGGTGGCCCCTGCCCCGCGCAAATTGGCATCGCAAAGGCTGAAACTCCAACCTCAGCGCATGCCGAGCGCTTCGCGATACATCTCGAGCACCGCTTCTTCCTCGGCGATATCGTCGGGCTCGCGCTTGCGAAGCGCAATCACCTTGCGCATCACGCGGGTGTCGTAACCGCGCGACTTTGCCTCGGCCATCACTTCCTTTTGCTGGTCGGCGATATCCTTCTTCTCGACCTCCAGCCGCTCGAACCGTTCGATGAACTGGCGCAGCTCGTCAGCGGTAACGCGGTAGGTGTCGGGGCTGCTGGCGGTGTCGGTGTCGATGATGTCGTCCATGGCAAGGGCGGCCTTTTCGCGAGAGGAAGGGTTGAGCGCCCCCGATACCGGCGCCGCGCGCGGCCCGCAAGACTTGCACATGGGAGCGGTGCCGGTATGGTCCGGCGAACATGACGGGGAGATGACGATGGGCTGGCTGGTATGGGGCGGAACGGGGCTGGCCCTGATAGGGCTGTTGCTGCTTGGCTATTGCATCGCAGCCGCCCTTCAGGCCAAGCGCGCGGGGCTTGACGACGCCGATATGCGCGCGCGCTTGCAACGGATCGTGACGATCAACATGGGCGCACTGTTCCTGTCGGTGATCGGGCTCATGTGCGTGATCTTGGGCGTTTTTCTCGGCTGATCGGGCTAGGCTGATCGGGGCGTTGGCGGCACCTTTTCGCCGGTATCGAAGGCCTCCCACCCCTCGCCGCCAAAGACGTCGACACCCAGCTGCGCCAGTACGTCCGGGAAATCCACCATCACGTAATTGTCGACGATCTTGCCCTCCACCACCTTCCAGAAATCCATGTAGCGGATGGTGACGCGCATGCCCGACGCCTCGACCCCCATGAAGCGGCCAGAATGCGTCGCCTCCTGCCGGCCGAAGGCCGCTGCCCATTCGCCCATGTAAAGCCGGGCCTCGTCGATGCAGACCTTTTCCGAGAAGGCGGCCTGAAACGGCTTTTGCCAATTGTCCTGAAAGGCGCGCAGGCCTTCCTTAGTGCCGCAACCCCGGTTGCCCATCCATCGGAAGCCCTCAGCGAAGAACTCGCCGATGTCGGCGATGCGGTGATCGTTTAGGCCGTCGACCATCCCCTCGATCACGGCGCGGGTTGCGGCGGTTTTCAAAAGGTCTGTGTCGCGGGTCAGCCCGGCCTGCTCGGGGCGGGAGCCTTTCATCGCAATCTCCTGTGGCAATGAGCATTCACGTCTGTGTCGTGCTGCTACAGCATATGGACAGCAACATCGATTTCGCGCAATGCTTTTTGCATAGGATTGCAAAACGGGACCGTGATGACACTGGAACAGGACAAGGCGCGCGTCTCTGCGCATCTGCAGGCATTGGCGCGCGGTGCGCCCGTGACCGACATCTTTGCCCCCGACGCGCTGGCGCAGATTGCGCATCCCTATGGCCCGTCGCAAGGACCCGCCGCCGTTGCGCGCCTTTACACCGACCTGACGCGCGCCCTGCCCGATGCCGAGTGGCGGGCGGAGATCTTCATCGCTGGCGAAAACCACCCCGACACGCGCACCACCGAGCAGCGGTTTTCACCGCTTGTAGGGTCCTTCGGCCATTGGCAGGGCACCTTCACCGAACCGCTTCTAGGCATCGAGCCTACCGGCGGCGTGGTCCATCTGCGGATCAACGAAGTGCATCACTTGGCGCCGGATGGCCGCATCCTGCGGTCATGGATCCTGCCCGATTTCCTTGATCTGATGCATCAGGCGGGGCAGTACCCCTTGCCGCCGATGAACGGTGCCGCCGGCATGTGGCCCGGCCCTCGCGGCGGCGGCGGGGCGCGGATGGGGCAGGTCGATGCGGCGGGCGGCAATGCCTCGATGGCGCAGGTGCTGGACATGCATTCTGCGCTCAACACCCATGTGGGGGCGGATGTCGGCGGGTTGACGATGAAGCACTGGAGACCGGATTTCATGTACTATGCCGCTGCCGGTATCGGGATGTGTCGCGGTGTGGAAGGCTTTCGCCGCAACCACCAGATCCCGTTCCGCAAGGCGGTGCCCGATCGCCACTCCAAGGGTCATTTCGTGCGCATCGCCGATGGAAGCTTCGCGCTGACGGGCGGGCGGCTTTATGCCACCCATACCGGGCCCTATCTGGGGATCGAGGCGACGGGGCGGCAGGTCCACATGGACGTGATGGACTTCTACCACTTCGACGAGGCGGGCCTGATCGCCGAGAACTGGCTGCCCTTCGACATCGCCCTGATGGCGCATCAGATGGGCGTGGACCTTTTCCCGAACCGGTGATCGCAAGCCCGCTCAGCCGTTTTCCGCGGCGCATCCCCGGCAGAGCGGCGTGAAGGGCAGGACGTCCAGCCGTTCAGTCGAGATGTCTTCGCCGCAGGACACGCACATGCCGTATTCGCCGCGATCCATCCGCGCCAAGGCCGCGCGGATCGAGGCGATCTGCGCCTCGCCTGCATGGCCAAGGCCTTCCAGCACCTCGTCGCTTTCGGATTCGATCGCGCGATCCTCCCAATCCTTGGTCTTGGGCGTGTCGAGTTCCTCGTCGATGCGCCCGAGGCGCGACGTCAGGTCCGCCAGCATCGCCGTCAACGCTCGGCGTCGGCGCTTCAAATCGTCCCGCATCGTGATCTCCCTCGCTGGTCCGGGCCGCGCCCGCTAATACCCATCGTAGCAAGCCGCCCGCGCCCGCGCCTTGACCTGAATCAACGACTGCCACCCTTTCCCTTCCGCCGTGATTGGGGCAGGTTGCGCGCGACAGCCGCCCCAATCAGGAAACAACCGCCATGATGGACCTTCGCCAGATCACCGAGGGCTACAGCGTAACCCCGCAGATCGCGCCCTCCGACGTTGCCAAACTGGCGGCGATGGGCGTCACGACCTTGATCTGCAACCGCCCGGACGCCGAAAATCCGCCCGCCCTGCAGGCCGCCGTCATTCAGGCCGAGGCCGAGGCACACGGGATCGAGTTCGTCTACAACCCCTTCCAGGGCGGGACGATGACGCAAGATCACATCGACGAGCAGGCCGACGCGATTGCCGACAGCGAAGGGCCGGTGGTGGCCTATTGCGCCTCTGGCAACCGATCCACCGTGGTGTGGGGTTTTGGCGTGGCGGGGCAGATCCCCGTCGATACCATCATCGAGATCGGCGCCTCGCATGGCTATCCGTTCGAGCAATTGCGCCAGGGCCTGACCGCCGCCGCCGCCCGCAACGCCGGCTGACGGGCGGTTGCGCCGCCTGTCGCCAAACGCGCAGGGCATCTTGCTGATGCTGGGGGCGATCACGCTGTTCTCGGGCATGGATGTGGTGGCCAAGCTGTTGATGACGCGCTTCGAGGTGATGCAGGTGGTCTGGGCGCGCTATGCGGGCCAGATGCTGGTGGTGGCCGTGATCCTGGCGCCCCGGATCGGGTCGTTGATCCGCACCCGGCGTCCGGGCCTGCAATTGCTGCGCTCGGGGTTCCTGTTCGCGGCGACGTTCTGTTTCTTCACCTCGCTGTCGTTCATGGGGATCGCCCCGGCGACGGCGGTCATGAACGTGCATCCCGTCCTGCTGACCCTTGGCGCGGCGCTGGTGTTGCGCGAGGCGTTGGGCCCGCGCCGCCTCTTCGCCATCGCCGCCGCTCTGACCGGCGCGCTGCTGGTGATCCGTCCGGGGGCCGAGGTCTTTGCGTGGTCGTCCCTGCTGCCGCTTCTGGCAGGGGTGTTCTACGCCTCCTACGGGTTGGCGACACGGTTTCTGGGCAGGGATGAGCCGATCCTGACCTCGTTCCTCTATACCGCGCTGATCGGCACTCTGGTCGCCTCGGCGCTGGTGGTGCCGGTCTGGCAAACGCCCGCGCCCAGTGATTGGTTGATCTATCTGGGTCTTGGCATCGCGGGTGCGGCGGGACAGTTCTGCCTGATCCGCTCGCTGACGGTGGCCGAAGCGGGCGTGGTGGCACCGTTTGGCTATGCGGGTGTGGTCCTGTCGATCGTGACGGGTATCCTCGTCTTCGGCGAGGTGCTCGATGCCCTTGCGCTCCTTGGCGCGGCCATCATCGTAGGCGCGGGCGTCTATGTCTGGCATAGCGAAACCCGCGCCGGGCGCGCGCCCCTGCCCGTCCCCGGAGCGTAGGCCATGCCGAGGCCATCGCCCACCATATCGGACTGGATCGTGGACCGGCTGTGGCGAGGCCTGATCTGGGCCGCGCTGCGCCTGCCGCACCGGGCAAGGGTGGCCGCCATGGGGTGGCTTTTTCGCACCGTGATCGGCCCGCTTTCGGGCCGCGCGGCGCAGGCACGGCGCAATCTGGCGATGGTCTTTCCCGAGATGCCCGAGGCCGAGCGCAACCGGATCACCCGCGCCGTCATGGACAATGTCGGCCGCGTGGTGATGGAAAACTATGCCACCGCCGACCAGTTGACGCGCGCGGAGCGCTGGCAGCCCGAAGGGCCGGGATGGGCGGCGGCCGAGGCGGCGCGGGCCGAGGGTCGGCCGATCCTGTTCATTTCGGGCCATTACGGCAACTATCAGGCCGGGCGCGCCGCGCTCAACGGGCGCGGATATGCCATGGGGGGCCTCTACCGTCCGCTGAACAACGAACTCCTCAACGCGCATTACATTGCTACGATCGAGGATGTGGGCGGCGGGGCCTTCACCCGCGACCGGCGCGGACTGGCAGGCTTTGTGAAACACCTGAAATCCGGCGCGCAAGGTGCCATCCTGATCGACCAGTATATCTTCGACGGGCCGATCTTCGACTTTCTGGGGCACCCTGCCCCGACATCGACCGCGGCCGCCGATATGGCCCTGAAATACAACGCGCTGCTGATCCCGATCTATTCGACGCGGACCGAGAACGGCCTCGATTTCCGGATCCAGCTGGAAGCGCCCGTGCCCCACAGCGACGCCGTAACCATGACGAAAGCCCTGAACGCCAGCCTTGGCGCGCGGATACGCGCCGCGCCCGAGCAGTGGTTCTGGATCCATGATCGCTGGAAGCCGCATCGGGCCGCCAAGGCCGCGCGCAAGTCGCAAGCGGCGGATCGGGCGCCTGAGCAGGACTAGCACTGGATCACTCCAGCCGCGCCGCGCCCAGAATTGCCCCGTTCCCGCTGGTCTGGATGATGACGACATGGGGCAGATTGCCGCCTGCCGTCACCTGGGCCTCGAACACCTCGGCACCCGACCAGTCCGACATCACCTGCCACGACCGCACGATGTTGTAATAGGCGGTCGTCAGCCCGGAATTCTCGCCGCGCGTGATCGCAACTTCCTCCATCGGAGAGTAGGTCACGATCTGCACCACCATATCCGGTGCAGCGCCCGGCCCGATCCAGACCGCGCTCACCCGCCAGCCGCCGCTTGAGGGGGTCGAGGCGATGTCAACTGGATAGGGGGTTGCGCGATGGGTGGCGATCAGGTCGCCGACCTCCATGGGGCGGTTGCCCACCACATGATCGACGCCGCCCACCACCATCTGCGGGGTATAGACCACGGTGGAATGCGCCGCGCGACCGTAGCCATGCTGACGCTCGGTGAAGGCGGCCTGCGCAAAGGTATCGGCCCAGCCGATGTAATCCCAGTAATCCACGTGCAGCGCCAGCGCGATGACATCCTCGCGCCCGGCCAGCTCACCCTGCAGCGCGTCCGCCGGCGGGCAGGACGAGCATCCCTGCGACGTGATCAGTTCCACCACAACGGGTTGATCCGCCATGGCGGACGAAGTGGCCAATCCCAGCGCCAGCGCCAGCGCCGCGATCATGGTTGAACGATGTGTCATGTAGCCGTGGTCCCCAGCTATCCCCGGTGCCGTTCAGAGTTAGGCCATCGACGTCGCGATTGCCAATCAACCCTTTGAGAGACGGCGTGACAAGAGGTGAACTGTGGCAGCCGTGACCCTCTGATCAGATCCAGCGCCTTGTGGCGGCAAGATAACGGTGCGCTTCGGCCCCGAAAGCCGCGATCAGCGCCGCCTCTTCGGGTTTGGCGAAACGGTGTGTCAGGACGATCAGGAAGATCGGCGGCAGCACGAGGCTCGGCAACGCCCCCAGCCACAGAACCTGCCCGGTCAGGATCAGCACCATCCCCAGATAGATCGGATTGCGCGACAGGCGGTAGGGGCCTTCGACGATGAGGGTGCCGGGTGCATGGTGCGGCTCTATCGTGGTCTTCTTGCGCCAGAACCAGAAACCCGACCACGCGATCAGGGCGACACCCCCGATGGCCAGCGCCATCCCCGCGCCCTGAAAGGCCACCGAAACAACGGCCGCGCCGGGCACGAAACGCGCAACGGCCCAGGCAAGTGCCATGAACGCCAAAAGCCACAGGGGCGGCAGATCGGGGAAACCTTTCATGGTCTCACCATGGCGACCATCCTCGGCCGGATGCAAGCCCGCTGGACGGCCCGACCCCGGCCATGGTAGCGCCCAAACCATGACGCCGCCCGCCCAAACGCCAGCCTCGGGGATCGCCTACAGCCGCGCAAGGCGGCTCTGGCTCTACTGGCTGAAAGACCATGGCTTCCTGCGGGTGCCGTGGCAAAATTTCCACAAGCTCGATGCCGACGTCTGGCGCCACAACCACCCAAGCCCGGCGCGCCTGGCGCAATTGCAAGCGCTGGGGGCTGCCTCCATCCTCAGCCTGCGGGGCTGGAAGTCGGCCCCAAGCGTGATCGAGGCGCAGGCCTGCGCCGATCTTGGCCTGACCTTCCGAGCGCTCGAGATGCGTGCCACCCGCCTGCCCCGGCGCGACGTGCTTCTGGGCCTGCTCGACGCGTTCCGCGACATGCCCAAGCCCATGGTGATGCACTGCAAATCCGGCTCGGATAGGACCGGGCTTGCCTCGGCGATCTATCTGCATGCGGTCAAGGGCGTGCCGCTGGCGCAGGCACGACAGCAACTGGCGCTGCGGTATATCCACAATCCATGGGGGCGCGCAGCAGTGGTGAACCGGCTGCTCGACGCCTACGGCGCGGCACATGAGGCCACCGGCATTCCCTTCGAGGATTGGGTGCGCGATCACTATGATCCCGCTGCGCTGACGGTCTGAACGGAAACGGGGCCCGCGATGGGGCCCCGCCTGAACCGTGAGATGCGGGGTTATTCCGCCGCGACGGGATCGCGGGCCAGATTGCGCAGCACGTAATGCAGCACGCCGCCGTTTTCGATATATTCGATCTCGACCGCGGTATCGATCCGGCACTTCAAAGTGATATCCTTGGTGGAGCCGTCGCCATAGGTGATCGTCGCGGGCACCTCGGCCAGCGGGGTCACGGCATCAAGGCCGTGGATCGCCACTGTCTCGTCGCCCTTCAGTCCCAACGATTTCCGCGTCACGCCGCCGGTGAACTCGAACGGGATGACGCCCATACCGACAAGGTTGGAGCGGTGGATGCGCTCGAAGCTTTCGGCCACCACGGCCTTCACGCCCAGAAGCGCCGTGCCCTTCGCCGCCCAGTCGCGCGAGGACCCCGCGCCATATTGCTCGCCGCCGAAGATGACCAGCGGCGTGCCCTGCGCCTGATAGGCCATGGCCGCGTCGAAGATCGACATCTGGCTGCCGTCCGGCCCGAGGCTGTAGCCGCCCTCGACCCCGTCCAGCATCTCGTTCTTGATGCGGATATTGGCAAAGGTGCCGCGCATCATCACCTCGTGATTGCCGCGCCGCGAGCCGTAGGAGTTGAATTCGCGCTGCGGCACCTGACGCTCCACCAGATACTTTCCGGCGGGGGTGGTGTCCTTGAAGGAGCCGGCGGGCGATATGTGGTCGGTGGTGATCATGTCACCGAGAATGGCGAGGACGCGCGCGCCGTCGATATTCTCGATTTCCTTCGTCTCCATCGTCATGCCCCGGAAATAGGGCGGGTTCTGGATGTAGGTCGATGTTGCGGGCCAATTGTAGGTTTCCTGCTGCGGAACCTCGACGCCCTGCCACTTCTCGTCGCCAGCGAAGACCGAGGCATATTTCTCCTGGAACGCCTTGCGGGTGACGGTGCGCTCGACCAGTTCGGCCACTTCCTGCGTCGTGGGCCAGAGATCCCGGAGGTAGACATCGCGGCCATCGTGGTCTTTGCCCAGCGACGCCGTGGTGATGTCGATATTCATGTCGCCGATCAGCGCGTAGGCGACCACCAGTGGCGGCGAGGCCAGGTAATTGGCCCGCACATCGGGCGAGATGCGGCCTTCGAAGTTGCGGTTGCCCGACAGGACCGACACCCCGATCAGGTCATTGTCGTTGATCGCCTTGCTGATTTCCGGCTGGAGCGGACCAGAGTTGCCGATGCAGGTGGTGCAGCCATAGCCGACAAGGTTGAAGCCGATGGCGTCCAGATCCTCCTGCAGCTCGGCCGCTTCCAGATAGGCCGAGACGACCTGCGATCCGGGTGCCAGCGAGGTCTTTACCCAGGGTTTGCGTGTCAGGCCCTTCGCATGCGCCTTGCGCGCCACAAGGCCCGCGCCGATCATCACATAGGGGTTCGACGTGTTGGTGCAGGACGTGATCGAGGCGATCACAATGGACCCGTCGTGAAGCTGGTAGGTGCTGCCATCGGCTTGCACATAGGCGCGCCGGTGGCTGCCCTCGTCGCCCGGAATATCGGTCGGCTCGGGCGCGCCGCCCTCGCCTTCCCAGCGGACTTCCTGCTTGACGGTGGCATCAACGGCCTTGCGCTCGCCCTTCACATAGGCGTGGAACGCGGATGCCGCGCGGTCGAGCGCGATGTAATCCTGCGGGCGCTTGGGGCCCGAGATCGCGGGCACGATGGTGCCCATGTCGAGGTGCAGCGTGTCGGTATAGATCGGCGCGTAATCCGGCCCGCGCCACATGCCGTTTTCCTTGGCATAGGCCTCGACCAGCGCGATGCGATCCTCGTCCCGGCCAGTGGTCCGCAGGTAGCGCAGCGTCTCGCCGTCGATCGGGAAGAAGCCGCAGGTAGCACCATATTCCGGCGCCATGTTGGCGATGGTGGCACGGTCCGCCAGCGGCAGGCGGTCCAGCCCCTCGCCGAAGAATTCGACGAACTTGCTGACCACGCCCTTCTTGCGCAGCATTTCCACGACCTTCAGCACCAAATCGGTGCCGGTGGTGCCTTCCATCATGGAACCGGTCAACTCGAAGCCGACAACCTCGGGGATCAGCATGGAGATCGGTTGGCCCAGCATCGCGGCTTCGGCCTCGATGCCGCCCACGCCCCAGCCCAGAACGGCCGCGCCGTTCACCATGGTGGTGTGGCTGTCGGTGCCGACCAGCGTGTCGGGATAGGCAACCTCGATCCCGGCCTGATCCTTGTCGGTCCAGACGGTCTGGGACAGATATTCGAGGTTCACCTGATGGCAGATGCCGGTGCCCGGCGGCACGACGCGGAAGTTGTCAAACGCGGTCTGGCCCCATTTCAGGAACGTGTAGCGCTCCATGTTCCGCTCATATTCGCGGTCCACGTTCATCTGGAACGCGCGCGGATTGCCGAATTCGTCGATCATCACCGAGTGGTCGATGACCAGATCGACCGGGTTGAGCGGGTTGATCTTCTGCGGATCGCCGCCCAGCGCCTTGATCCCGTCGCGCATGGCGGCAAGGTCGACCACGGCGGGCACGCCGGTGAAATCCTGCATCAGCACGCGCGCCGGGCGATAGGCGATCTCGCGCGGGTTCTGGCCGCCCTGCTCGGCCCAGGTGGAAAAGGCCTTGATGTCATCGACGCTGACGGTCTTGCCATCCTCGAACCGCAACATGTTCTCCAGCACAACCTTCAACGCGGCCGGCAGGCGAGAGAAATCGCCAAGCCCCGCCGCTTCGGCAGCGGCAATCGAGTAATAGGCGATGGAGGTTCCGCCGACGGTCAGCGTCTTGCGGGTTTTGGCGGTGTCGTGTCCAACAGTGATGGTCATGGAGGCGGCTCCTTGCGGCGGGAATGGGGGCGTTACGGTGGCTTTGCCACCCTTGCGGCGTTCACGCAAGCGGGCAAAGCGAGACTGCGACAGTATGGTATGCGATGGCATACCGATCTCGCCTTCAGGCGTCAATCGCCCCGGCACAGGCTCAAGCACCTTGCGTCCTTCGTGCTTTGAACAGCGGTTTGGGGTGGGCTGGTATCGGACCTCTTTCTCCCATGCGCCAAACCCGCTACCGCTGGGGACATGGCTTTGACCGTCCAAGACCTCGCCTGCGCCCGCGGGCCTGCGCAAGTCCTTGCGGGGGTTTCCTTTTCGCTGGCGGCGGGCGAGGCGCTGATCCTGCGCGGCCCGAACGGGGCTGGCAAGACCACCCTTCTGCGCACACTGGTCGGCCTGACCCCGCCCCTTGCCGGGACCGTCACCCATGAAGAGGGCGCACTGGCCTATGCAGGCCATGCCGACGGGTTGAAATCGCAGCTTTCCGTGGCCGAGAACCTGAGATTCTGGGCCGGCATCTTCGGGACACCCGACATCGGCGCAGCACTGACCGCCTATGACTTGCGCACCTTCGCCGACCGCAAGGCGGGCGAATTGTCGGCGGGCCAGAAACGCCGCCTGTCGCTGGCACGCCTGCTGGTCACGGGCCGCCCGATCTGGTGCCTGGACGAGCCGACGGTGTCGCTCGACACCGAAAACACGGCCCGCTTTGCGGCGGCGGTCGAGGCGCATCTGGCAAAGCGCGGTTCGGCCATTCTGGCCACGCATATCGACCTCGGCTTGCCGAACGCCCGCACCCTCGACATCACCCCCTTCATGGCCAAGGGACTGCCCGCGTCCAACCCGTTCTCGGACGATGCCTTCGGCGAGGGTTCGACATGAGGAGCCTCCTCAAACGCGACCTGTCGCTGGCGATCCGCGCGGGGGGCGGCTTCGGGCTGGCGCTGGCGTTCTTCCTGATCTTCGTGTCCCTCGTGCCGTTCGGCATCGGTCCCGACACGGGGCGGCTGTCGGATATCGCGGCGGGCCTGTTGTGGCTTGGCGCGTTGCTGGCCTGCCTTCTGTCGCTCGACCGCATCTTCCAGCTCGATTGGGAGGACGGGACACTTGATCTGATCGCCACCTCGCCGCTGCCGCTGGAGGCCGCCTCGGCCCTCAAGGCGCTGGCCCACTGGCTCACCACCGGGCTGCCGCTGGTCTTTGCCGCCCCAATCCTCGGCCTGATGCTGAACCTGCCGCCAGCCGCATTTCCCTGGCTGATCGCCTCGCTTTTCGTCGGCACGCCGGCGCTGTCGATCATCGGCACCTTCGGTGCGGCGCTGACGGTGGGCATCAAGCGCGGCGGGCTGTTGCTGTCGCTGCTGGTCCTGCCGCTCTACATGCCGACGCTGATCCTTGGCGCGCTGACGGCGGCGCGCGGCGGGCAGGGTCTGGACGCCACCACGCCGCTACTGCTCACCGCCGGAATCACGCTGGGAAGTGCTGCCCTGCTGCCCTTTGCCGCCGCCGCCGCCCTCCGCGTCAATCTGCGCTAGCTTTGCGCCAGAACGTCCCATTGTGAGGCCTCGCGCCCCCGCATATGGTGGCCGCCGATGGCTTCGATTTGGGAATATGCGAACCCTAGACGGTTCATGGCCACCTCTGGTGCGCTGCTGCCCTGGGTGGCGGCAATTGCCGCCCTCTGCCTGATCGGCGGGCTGATCTGGGGCTTTTTCTTCACCCCGGACGATTTTCGGCAGGGCTCCACGGTCAAGATTATCTACGTGCACGTCCCGTCAGCGATCATGGCGATCAATGCGTGGCTGATGATGCTGGTGGCATCGCTGATCTGGTTCGTGCGGCGGCACCATGTCAGCGCGCTGGCGGCGAAGGCGGCAGCGCCTGTGGGCATGGTGTTTACCCTGATCGCGTTGTTCACGGGTGCCGTCTGGGGCCAGCCGATGTGGGGAACCTGGTGGGAGTGGGATCCGCGCCTGACCTCGTTCCTGATCCTGTTCCTGTTCTACCTCGGCTACATGGCCCTGTGGGAGGCGATCGAGAATCCCGACCAGGCTGCCGACCTTACGGCCGTCCTGTGCCTTGTCGGCTCGGTCTTTGCTATCCTTTCGCGCTACGCGCTGGTGTTCTGGAACCAGGGCCTGCACCAGGGCACCACGGTCACCACAGCCGGCGTGGGCGTCGAGGAGGGGGTTTCGAGCGTATTTCTCTACCCCATGCTGACGGTGCTGACGGGCTTTGCTTTCCTGTTCCTGGCGTTGGTCCTCTACCGCACCCGGACCGAAATCCGGTCGCGCCGCCTGAAGGCCCTGATCGCGCAGGAGCGGATGGCCTGATGGTTGATCTGGGGCAATATGCGGTGCCGGTCCTGTCGGCCTATGCGGTAACGATCGCGCTTCTGGTGGCGCTGGTCGCGGGATCGATCTGGCGCGCCCGGCGTGTGGCGCGCGCGCTGGCCGAGGTCGAAGCGCGGCGTGGACGCGGGGCCTCGTCATGAGGTTCAATCTGCTCATGGTCCTGCCCCTTGCCCTAACGGCGGGCTTTTTCGGCATTGCGGGCTGGCAATTGGCCAACAACAGCGGTGCGTTGAACACCGGCGTCGATACGCAGGCCCTGCGCTCCTCCCAGGAAGGCCACCCGGCCCCAAACCTTGATCTCGCGCAACTGCCCGGCACACCGCTCCTGACCCGTGAGGCACTGGAGGGGCAGGAGCTTGTGATCCTGAACTTCTTCGCCTCTTGGTGCCCGCCCTGCCGGGCCGAACATCCGACGCTGAGCGCGCTGGCCGAGGCAGGCGTTCCGCTATACGGCGTTAATTTCGGCGATCGGGAGCCGCAGGCACTGTCGTTCCTCTCCGACCTCGGCAACCCCTACGACCTGATCGGAACCGATGCCGATAGGCGAAATGGCCTCGATTGGGGCGTGACCGCCATGCCCGAGACGTTCTTCATCAATGCCGACGGTATCGTGGTGCTGCATTTCCGGGGACCGATCGTGCGCCGGTCCCTCGACAATCAGGTGCGCCCTGCCTTGGCCGAGGCGGGCTATACCCTGCCTGACTTGCCGCCCCTTGGCGGGGCCGAGACGAACTGACCCTTCCGTCGTGACCTCCGCGACGAAAGCTGGGGGGCCAATTGAGTGGGCCTATTCTTTCGGCCCGATCCGACACTTCCGAGCCTGTGGCTTGGACGGGGTCGCGCGCGCGCAACCCCGTCCTGAGCAAAACAGATCTCAGTAGATGTATCGGATCTGATCCGACCAGAACCGTTCGAGCCGCTTGAGCGAATGGTTCAACCGATCCACCCCGTCGGTGTTCATCACGCCCTGCTTCTCCAGCCCTTCGGCGTGACGCTCGAACAATTCGTCGACCGTCCGGCGCACATGGCGGCCCTTTTCGGTCAGCCGCACCCGGACCGAGCGGCGGTCGATCTCGCAGCGCTGGTGGTGCATGTAACCCATGTCGACCAGCTTCTTCAGGTTGTAGCTGACATTCGACCCCTGATAATAGCCGCGCGATTTCAATTCGCCCGCCGTTACCTCGTGTTCGCCGATGTTGAACAACAACAGGGCCTGGACGGCGTTGATATCCAGCACCCCCAGCCGTTCGAATTCATCCTTGATGACATCGAGGAGCAGTCGATGCAGACGCTCCACCATGGCGAGGGAGTCCAGATAGCCTGCCAGAAACCCGGTCTGGGTTGGCGAGGCAAGGGGCGCATGCATACTCATGATTTTCGGCTCCGCAATCTTTGCTTTCGATGGAGATTCGCGGAAAAACGGAAAAATTCCGTTAAGTGCCGAATTGTCAATGAAATCAGGCGCCTCGGCCCAAGGTCGGCTCCATGTCCGCCGCCAGCCTTGCGATCATCGCGGCCAGATCGGGCGGTGCCGCGCCCTGCCCCGACACCCATTGGTAGAGGTCATGATCGGCTTCGGCCATCACCACCTCGAACGCGTCAAGCGTGGTATCGTCGGCCTCCGCCAGATGCCGGTCGGCCCAACCGCCCAGAATCAGGTCCATTTCCTTGATGCCCCGATGCCACGCGCGCAGGCGCAGGCGCTTGAGGCGGATGTCGCGCGGCTCGCTCATGATGCCGCCAGCGCGTGGCGCAGTCCCTTTTCCAGCCGCGCCATCCGCTCGGCAAGGCGTGCCTGGTCTTCCCGCATGGTGCGCAGGTCCAGCAACATCGCCTCCAGATCGTCGCCCAACCGCTCCGAGGGGCCACTCGGCCCATCGCCGCGCCCCGACAACATCCACATCAGCGACACGCCCAGAAGCCCCGCCAACATGCGGACCATGTTGGCGCGCGGTTCGGCCTGATCGTTTTCCCAGGCGCGGATCGTCCTCGGTTTCACGCCGAGGCGCCGGGCCAGATCCGACTGGTCGATCCCGGCCGCCTCCCTTGCGCCGGTCAAGCGGTCGCCAAAGGTCGTGGCCTCGGCATCGAACCACCCCGCATCGTCTGGTGTTTGATCGTCCATGTCGAATGTCTCCGCCAGAGGTTGAATGCCCGAGCACACAGCCCTAATGCTTTTCCCGACAAAAGGCCACATACGAGGCCACCCCACCAGCCCCAAGGACGCGACACGATGCCCTTCCTTTCCGACACCCTTTCCCGCGTGAAGCCTTCGCCCACCATCGCCGTGTCCAACCTTGCGGCCGAGTTGAAGCGTCAGGGCAAGGATGTGATCGGTCTTGGCGCGGGAGAGCCGGATTTCGACACGCCCCAGAACATCAAGGACGCGGCCAAGGCCGCGATCGATGCCGGCAAGACGAAATACACCGCCGTCGACGGTATCCCCGAGTTGAAGCAGGCGATCTGCGCCAAGCTCAAGCGTGACAACGGGCTGGACTATACCCCCGCGCAGGTCAGCGTCGGCACGGGCGGCAAACAGATCCTCTACAACGCGCTGATGGCCACGATGAACCCCGGCGACGAGGTCATCATTCCTGCGCCCTATTGGGTCAGCTATCCCGACATGGTGCTGCTCGCGGGCGGCGAGCCGGTGTTTGTCGAAGGGCCCAGCCAGACCGGCTACAAGATCACCGCCGAACAGCTGGAGGCCGCGATCACGCCGAAAACGAAGTGGTTCATCTTCAACTCGCCCTCCAACCCCACTGGCGCTGGCTATTCGGCGTCCGAGTTGAAGGCGCTGACCGACGTGCTGATGCGCCATCCCCATGTCTGGGTGATGACCGACGACATGTATGAGCACCTCGTCTACGACGACTTTAAGTTCGCCACCCCGGCCGAGGTCGAGCCTGGCCTCTATGACCGCACCCTCACCTGCAATGGCGTGTCCAAGGCCTATGCAATGACCGGCTGGCGCATCGGCTATGCCGCCGGTCCGGTGGAACTGATCAAGGCGATGGGCAAGGTGCAGTCGCAATCCACGTCCAACCCCTGCTCCGTCAGCCAGTGGGCGGCGGTCGAGGCGCTGAACGGCCCGCAGGATTACATCCCCGAGAACAACAAGCTGTTCCAGCGTCGCCGCGATCTGGTGGTTGCCATGCTGAACGAGGCCGAGGGCATCGTCTGCCCGACGCCCGAGGGCGCGTTCTACGTCTATCCCTCGATCCATGGCTGCATCGGCAAGACCACGGCGGCGGGAACCAAGATCACCGACGACGAGGTGTTCGCGACGGCGTTGCTGGAGGAAAAGGGCGTGGCCGTGGTCTTTGGCGGCGCCTTCGGCCTCAGCCCGGCATTCCGGGTCAGCTATGCCACCTCAGACGAGAACCTGACCGAGGCCTGCACCCGTATCCAGGATTTCTGCGCAACCCTCGTCTGACCTCTCGCCGCAGGGCCGGAAGCGGAAAGGAGACGACCGCGATGGACCTGCTGTCCCGCGTCGATTGGCCAGCCTTCCTGCTGGCCATGGCGCTGATCGAGCTGACGCCCGGACCCAACATGGGCTGGTTGGCGGCCCTGTCAGCGCAGCATGGCTACCGCGCGGGCCTATGGGCGGTCGCCGGGATCACGGCGGGGCTGGCTCTGCAGGTTCTGGCGGCGACCGTGGGCCTGTCGGCGCTGGCCGGGCAATCGGCGTGGATTTACAACGTGCTGCGGTGGTCTGGCGTGGCCTATATGGTCTGGCTTGCCTGGGCCGCCTGGGCAGAAACCGCTGAGGATGCGTCAGGGCAACTGGATGAGGGCAGCGCGTTCAGGCGCGGCTTTGTCGCAAATGTCCTCAATCCCAAGGCGCTGGTGTTCTACGTCGCGGTGATCGGCCAGTTCGTTGCCCCTGCGGCAGGGGCGATCTGGGCGCAGATCCTGATACTGGGCGGGATCCATGTGGCGATCGCCGCCGCCGTCCATGGCTCGATCGTCTATGCCGGGACGGGCTTTGGCCGCAGCCTGAAACGATGGCAAAACTCGGTGCCGGTGCGGGCGGGCTTTGCCCTTGCCCTTCTGGCGATGGCGGTCTGGGTGGCGATAACGACCGGCAGATAAGACCAGGGCGCTGAAAGAAGCTGGACCCAGTGGGGCAGCTTCTACAAGCAGGTCGTTCCTCCGCCTCGCAGACGCAAGCGGCCGAGGAGATGATCCCGCCGCTGATCGTGGTCGTTCCAATCGGACGCTGGATCGCCACAGGCCCGACGCACGAACAGCGCGACAAACAAGCCCTCCTACCGCGCCAAGGCCTCCGCCAAAAAATCGAACACCACACGGATGCGCTTGGCCATGCGCACCTCGCGGTGGGCAGTCAGCCACAATTCCACCGGGATCATCGGCAGATCCTGCATCACCATCTCCATCTCGGGCATCCGGCGGGCGATGTGGGTCGACATGATGCCAATGCCCAGCCCCTGCCGCGCCAATTCCCACCCGGCGGCAGTGGTGGAGGTGAAGAGGCGGAAGTTCGATGCCGACAGCATCACCCCCCGCGCCGCCAGTTCCGCCGCCATCCGCTCGGGCGGGGCAATCCCGATGAAGGGCAGGTCGGCGGCGTCCGCCAGACTGCGTGGGCGGCCATAGCGTCGGATGAAACTCGGCGCCGCCCAGAACCGCCCCTCGTCCCGGCGCACCAGCCGGGTAACCAGTTCCGGCGCCTCGGGCCTGAGATGTCGCAGCGCAATGTCGGCCTCGCGGCGCAGCAAATCGGACAGCGTGTCGGTCACGATCAACTCGACCTCGATCTCGGGGGCGCGCTCCGTCAGTTGCTCCAGGATCTCGGGCATCACGTAGAACGCGATCACGTCCGACACGCTGATCGCTACCCGCCCGGCGATCACCTCGCTGCGCCCAGCCGCCACCAGCGACACCCGCGCCGCCGCTTCCCCCATGGCGCGCACTTCCGCCAGCACCGCCGCCCCGGACGGCGTCAGAACAAGGCCCCGGCCCGCACGTTCAAACAGGGCAATACCCAGCGCCGCCTCCAACGCGCTGACCTGACGTCCAACGGTCGGCTGCGTCGTGTGCAGGACACGGGCAGCGCCCGACAGACTCCCTTCCTCCACCGTCGCCAGAAACGCGCGGACCTGGTTCCAGTCGAAGCTGATGGACGCCCAATTCATACGCCAATGCATAACACATATCCGTATTCATGCAATTTTCTTTGGAAACCTCGGGGCGTAAATCAGGATCAAAGGAGCTTCACCATGACATCCCCTGACAGTTTCTGGGACAAAGCCGCGCCCAAATACGCCAAAAGCCCGATCTCGGATATCGACGGCTATCGCGCCACGCTGGAGCGGACGATCAGCCACCTGAAACCCACCGACCGGGTGCTGGAGATCGGCTGCGGCACCGCCTCGACCGCGATGGATATCGCGCCGCATGTGACGCATCTGATCGCCACCGATCTTTCGCCCGTGATGATCGACATCGCGCGCGAGAAGTTGTGGGACGCAAGCCTGCGCAACGTCGATCTGCGCGTCGCCCCGGCGGATCAGGCGGCGCAGGCGACGGACGCGCCCTTCGATGCCATATTGGCGCTGAACCTGCTGCATCTGGTGCCCGATCAGGAAGCGGTGCTGGCGCATATCCACGGCGCGCTGAAACCCGGCGGGCTGTTCATCTCCAAGACCGCTTGCCTGGGCGAGCGGTGGTTCTTCAAGCCGCTGGTCGGCCTGATGCGTCTGATCGGCAAGGCGCCCTATGTCACCCACCAGCGCACGGACGAATTGCGCCGCGCCATCGTGGCGCAAGGTTTCAGCGTGGTGGAAGAGCTGACACAGACCGGCGCCGCCCCGCGCCTTTACTTGGTGGCGCGCAAGGTCTAGGCCGGGGGGCAACTTGACGCGCTGCCCTTTTGTCGGGAAGGGTTTCGCGTCACCTTCTGACCGGACAGACCCGCCCATGACCGACCTTCCCGAATACTACTTCCGCATCCGTGAAAACGGCGCGGCGGTGTTCCGGGTCTCGACCGAGAACCGGCAACGGCGGATCGAGATGGACGAGATCGCGGTGGTCAACGTGCGCAATGGCAACGTGAAGGCCCATGGCGACGTGGTGCTGACCGCCGAGGATCAGGCCGTCATCGAGGACTGGATCGCCGAGCGGCGACTGGTGCTGGAGGATCGCGACATCGACGATATCCACCGGGCGGTGGATTACCTGAACCTGACCACGCATTGGGCTCAGACCCGCGCGTCGGACGCGGATCTGGAGGATGTCACCGACCGTCTGCTGCTGGCCATGCACGACCTGCGCAGCGTCTTGGTGCGCAAGAAGGCCGACCGTATCACGGCCGCCTCGCAGGGGGCCGACGACGCCGCCGAATAGATCGCGACGTGCCAGGCCGCCGAATAGGTCTCACCGCGCCCGCAGGATGCCGCCAGCAACGGCACGTGGCTGCGACAGGCGTCACAAGGACGCCGATACCAGCCCCCTCAGTTCTCGACCGTCAGCCGATACTCGGCCTGGCCCGGTTCGGGCTGGATCATCTCAAGGCAATCGCCGGGGCCATTGGTCGCCATCCAGACATGGCCGGGATCGGTGTTGAAAACGATCTCCTCTCCGGGGTTGAGGTTGACCATCTCGATCGCCTGACCATTGGGATCGATCCATATAAGCCCTCGGAAACCGCTGGTCTGGTTCACGATATTCAGGAAGATCGGCGCGCCCGTATCGCGCGAGGAAACGCGGCCAAAGGCCTCGCACGTCAAGAACCCCGGCTGTGCACCGATCGGGGCCGAGGGGGTAGGGTAATCATCTGGAACCAGATCGGCAATATTGTCGCAATCCGACAGGAAGGTGCCGATAGTGTTGGGGCCGTTGCCGGTCAGCGTGAAGCCGCTCTGTCCGCCGACCCGCTCGATCCGCAGCAGTTCATCGCCCGCGATGATCAGCCATGCCGGATCGGACATTTCCAGCACCACCTCGACACCCACGATGCCGATCTCAAGCTGCGTGCCCACGACACTGCCTTCCACATCGACGCTTCGTCCGTTGCCGGAAGTGAAGCGCAGGACGGCCACCTCGCCTTCGGCCAGCCCCTCGATATCTGCCGACGCGCTGAACGCCGCCAGCGGGCCCTGCGCGCCGATGAAGCAATGCCCGGCAACAAGGACGTCGTCGGTTTCGGGCACGGCGTAGAAGACATCCACAATGGTCTGCGTCACATCGGGGCTGACCTGCGTGAAGCGGCCCCAGACATGGCCCGAAATCGCGGGGCCGAAATCGGGCACAAGATCCGCGCTGACCGGGATCAGGTCGGGGCTGCGCTGCAGGCGGCCCCCGGCGCCTACGGCGGCGCAGTCGTCCACGAACTCGGCGACATAGGCGCGGTTGGTGGACAGGTTGAACTCGATGAACGAGAATTCGTTGTCGGTGACGCCATAGCTGACAAAATCGGACTCGGTCAGGATGCGCAGCGCCGCGCTGTCGTTGGGCACGACAATCTCGATCCCGCCGACCGGATCGCTGTTTCGGTTCTCGACGCTGCCGACCTGGGTGAATGTCTCGCCATTGGATCCTACAAGCGTCAGGGACGGGCTCAGGTTGGTGCCGCCAGCGAGGAAATTCGCATTCATCTCGACCCGGATCGCCACTTCGCCCGCATCCGACTCGCTCAGGCAGCGGGCCCAGACAAGACCGCCGGGCAGGCCGCTATCGCCGGGCGCGCTCAGGGCGCCGGGTTGCGTGGCCACAAGATCGAGGCGCGCATCTCCCCGCAACATAGGGAACTGGGCGCTGTAGGTCCAGATGAAGGTTTCCTGTGCCGCAAGCGGCGTAGCCAGGACGGCAGATAGCGCAAGGACGAGGCGGGCAAGGCGCATGGGGGCTCCTGTCGGTCAGTGATGTTGGAAGGATGTGGCCGCTTTGACCAAACCTCTCCCGCATTGGCTTGCAAGGCAAGTAAAGGTTTACCCTGCCCCGCTGCCCGCAACCCGGGTGAAGGTCGAGCGCAGGACCGCGTCCTTGCGCGGACCGGTGACGTGCCAGATCGTGCTGAAGCGCTGCGGCAGATCGAAACTGTAGCGCACCCGGTAGGTATCGGGCGGGCAATCATGCAACGCCTCCTCGCCCGATTCCGGAACTGAGTGAAACGCGCGCCCATCGTCGAAGAAAACCGCCAGATCCGCGCCCTGCGCCCGCCAGAGATACCGCCGCGTGGCCTGCATCGGCGCCGCGCTCCCGTAGCTCAACACACCACTTTCACGCTGAACCAGCCCCGCCGCATCGGCGCACCACTCCGCCTCGCCCACGAACCGCCCCGCCAGCCCGGCGCGGCGATCCTCGATCTCGCGCTCCAGCGTCCAACGCCCCTCCAGATCGGCCAGCACGATCATCCACGCCCGCCTCTGCCGTGGCAAATGCCGCGCCAAACCCCGATGTCACCGCCCTCCGTCACCTTGCCACCCCTGCCCCATCCGCCTATCAGAACGCCAGACACGAAACCGAAAGGCAAGCCGATGATCCCCCGCTATTCCCGCCCCGAAATGGTCCAGATCTGGGAGCCTGCCACCAAGTTCCGCATCTGGTTCGAGATCGAGGCCCATGCCTGCGACGCGCAGGCCGATCTGGGCGTGATCCCGCGCGAGAATGCAGAGGCGGTCTGGAAGGCCAAGGATGTGGAATTCGACGTGGCGCGCATCGACGAGATCGAGGCCGTGACCAAGCACGACGTCATCGCCTTCCTGACCCATCTGGCGGAACATGTGGGCGCGGATCAGGCGCGCTTCGTGCATCAGGGGATGACGTCCTCGGACGTGCTGGATACCACGTTCAGCGTGCAACTGGTGCGCGCCTGCGACATCCTCCTCGCCGATATGGATCAGCTTCTGGCCGCGTTGAAGCGCCGCGCGATGGAGCACAAGATGACGGTGCGGATCGGGCGTTCCCACGGCATTCACGCCGAGCCGGTGACCATGGGCCTGACCTTCGCTCGCTTCTATGCCGAGATGGAGCGCAACCGGAACCGTCTGGAAAAGGCCCGCTTCGAGGTCGCGACAGGCGCCATCTCCGGGGCCGTCGGCACCTTCGCCAATATCGACCCCGCCGTGGAAGCGCATGTCTGCGAGAAGATGGGCCTGCGGCCCGAGCCGATTTCAACCCAGGTCATCCCCCGCGACCGCCACGCCATGTTCTTCGCCACCCTCGGCGTGATCGCGTCCAGCATCGAAAACGTCGCAACCGAGATCCGCCACATGCAGCGCACCGAGGTGCTGGAAGCGGAGGAGTTCTTCTCCAAGGGTCAGAAGGGCTCGAGCGCGATGCCCCACAAGCGCAATCCGGTCCTGTCCGAGAACCTGACAGGCCTTGCGCGGATCGTGCGCATGGCGGTGGTGCCCGCGATGGAGAATGTGGCGCTCTGGCACGAGCGGGACATCTCGCATTCGTCCGTGGAACGGATGATCGGGCCCGACGCCACCATCACGCTCGATTTTGCGCTGGCTCGCCTGACCGGGCTGATCGACAAGCTGGTGATCTACCCGGACACCATGATGGCAAACCTCAACAAATTCCGCGGTCTGGTGCATTCTCAGCGCGTGCTGCTGGCTCTGACGCAGGCCGGCGTCAGCCGCGAGGACGCCTATTCCATGGTCCAGCGCAACGCGATGCGGGTTTGGGAACAGGGCCGTGATTTCCGCGAGGAATTGCTGGCGGATGAAGAGGTGGTCGCAGCCTTGGGCGTGGCCGGGATCGAGGAAAAGTTCGACATCGGCTACCATACCAAGCATGTCGACACGATTTTCGCCCGGGTTTTCGGCGCGGCGTAAGTTCTCGCCCCGGGTGACGGAAAACTTTTTGAGCTGGCGACGGGCAATGTTACGCTAGGTCGCCTGCCACTGACCTAAAACCACTCAAAAACGGGAGCCCACCGCATGACGTTCAAGACCCTACTGGCCGCCAGCATTCTGCTTGTGGTCCCGGCGCTGGCCCAGGCGCAATGCTACGGCTCGGAAGAAGCCGCCATCAGCTGCGCCGAAGGCACGACATGGGACGCCGCGCAAATGACCTGCGTCACTGGCGTCTCCAGCTGAACTTGACATGCCCCGCGCGTCGCTTGATTGCGCGGGGACTTCGTCCAAACCGCCACCGCAACCTCCAATTTGAGTCAATCCCGGCGCTGTTGGGGGGTTGAAGAAAACCCATCGTTAAGGCCTCTGCTGCCAATCTCCCGTCCGGGTGATGCGAAAGGGGTAAACCATGGGATTGTTGCGCGAATTTCCAAAAAGCCGGTCGTCCGTCCTCATGGACGACGCCTCGGACTACGATCTGGTGGACATCACGCCCCGCCGCCTGCGACCGCAGCAAAAGGCTGCGGTGATCGTGCGGCTGCTGCTGGGTCAGGGTGTGTCGCCGGGGGTGGCGCGTCTTGCGCCCCACCATCAGACTCAACTGGCGCATCTGATCTCGCAATTAGGCAATATCGACCGCGCCACCCTGGCCGAGGTGGTGCGCGATTTCACCAACCGCATCGACAATCTGGCGCTGACCTTCCCTGACAGCCTGACCGAAACCCTCGAATTGCTGGAGCCGCACCTTGCCCCCGGCCCGCTCGACGCGCTGCGCGCAGCGGCAGAGCGGCGCGATGGCAACGACCCATGGGCGCGTGTCGCCAAGCACAATGTGGAGCGTTTGCGCCCCCTGATGGACAGCGAAAGCGCCGAAGTCTGCGCGGTGCTGCTGTCCAAACTCTCGGTCTCCAAGGCCGCCGCCCTTCTGGCCGATATCCCCGAGGATCGGGCCGAAATCCTTGCCCATACTGTTGCGCTAACGGAAACAATCACCCCGGATCTGGTGGAACGTATCGGCGCGCATATCGCCGCCGTGATCGAGGCTGTGCCGGCCAAGGCCTTCCACAAGACCGCCGCGGAACGGGTCGGCGCCATCCTCAACTCCACGCCGCAGGCCGCAAGGGACAAGGTTCTCGATGGCCTGACCGGACGCGACGCGCCCTTCGCGCGCGACGTGCGCAAATCGATCTTCTCGTTCATCCATGTGCCGATGCGGGTGAACCCGCCCGATGTGCCGCTGATCATCCGCAAGGCCGACAATGCCACGCTGATCACGGCGATGGCGGCGGGCCTCTCCTCCGCTCCCCTGACGGTGGAATTCCTGCTCGAAAACATGTCCAAACGCCTTGCCGAACAGATCCGCGACGAGGCCGAGGGGCGCGGCGTGCCCAAGCCGGAAGAGGGCGAAGGCGCCATGGCCGACATCGTATCGGTCATCCGCGAACTGGAGGCTGCGGGCGAAATCAAGCTGCTGCCGCCCCCGGAATAGCGGGCTGCCCCTCGTCTCCCCGGCCCAAGCGCCTATATTGGCGCCATGGTCCTGCAATTCACCGACAGGGGCATCTATTGCCCTGCCGCCGACGCCTATATCGACCCCTGGCGCCCGGTGCCCCGTGCGCTGATCACGCATGGCCATTCCGACCACGCGCGATTTGGCCACGGCTCCTATCTGGCCACCGCCGCCGCCGCCCCCGTCATTCGCCACCGTCTTGGCGATATCCACATGGAAACAACCGACTACGGCGCGGCTCATCGTATCGGCGACGCCAATATCAGCTTTCATCCAGCCGGACACGTGCCCGGCTCGGCCCAGATCCGTGTCGAGGTCGGCGGCGAAGTCTGGGTTGCCTCGGGCGACTACAAGACCATCGACGATGGCCTGTCGGAACCGTTCGAGCCGGTATGCTGCCACACCTTCATCACCGAAAGCACCTTCGGCCTGCCGATCTATGACTGGCCCGATCAAACCGTGCTGGCGCGCGACCTCAACGACTGGTGGGCCGGGTGTGTTGCGGACGGCAAGCGCGCGGTGCTGGGCGTCTACGCGCTGGGCAAGGCGCAGCGGATCATGCGGCTGCTCGATCCGTCCATCGGCCCGATCCTGACCCATGGCGCGGTCGAGGCGACCAATGCCGTCATGCGCGCGCAAGGCATCAATCTGCCCGACACAATCCCTGTGACCGACGGCGTAGACGCCAAAAGCCACCCAAACGCCCTCGTCCTCGCCCCGCCCTCGGCACTAGGGACCCCATGGATGCGGCGGTTCGGGGCCGTCTCCACCGGCTTCGCCTCCGGCTGGATGCGCCTGCGCGGCGTGCGGCGCCGGCGCGCGGCGGATCGGGGCTTCGTGGTCAGCGATCACGCCGACTGGAAAGGCCTGAACGCCGCCATCAGGGCGACAGAGGCCGAGCGGGTCTTTGTCACCCACGGCTACACCACCCAATTCGCCCGCTGGTTGCGCG
>JBBQHZ010000018.1:0-42392 GCA_038324445.1 Rhodobacterales bacterium
CGGATATTCGTCAGGCCCGCTGTCGGGTCCCTGATCCAGAAGCGCAGGATGTAATCCACGCTGGAATCCCCGAAGCCCACGATATGGCAGACGGCGGGGCGGCTTTTCAGCACCCGCTCGACGCTACCCGCCGCCGCAACCGCCAGACGTCGCACGACATGGGGATCATCGCTGTAGGCCGTGCCGAAATAGATATCGAGCCGCACGAATTCGTTGGAATGGGACCAGTTGACCACCTGATTGGTGATCAGATCCTCGTTCGGGATCAGGTATTCCTTGCCGTCTCGGGTAACGACACTGACATAGCGGGCACCAAGCGAATTGATCCAGCCGAAGGTTTCACCAAGCGAAATCACGTCACCCGGCTTGATCGACTTGTCGAGCAGGATGATGACGCCCGACACAAGGTTCGACACCACCTTCTGAAGGCCGAAGCCAAGGCCCACACCGATGGCACCGGACAAGACGGCAAGGCCCGTCAAGTCGATCCCCGTGGCCCTGAGGCCGACATAGACGGCGATGCCGTAGAACGCGACTTGCAGGAACTTGATCGCCAACACCCGCATGGAGGGGGACATTTCCTCGTTCTTCTCGATCCGGCCGGTGGCGGTGCTGGTCAGGAAGCGGGCGATGATGATGAGGGTGGCGACGACGAGGATGGCCTGCACCAGCGTCAACAGCGACAGGCGCGCAGAGCCGAGGTTGAAGCCGATGCTGTCGAGGAGCACCGCACCCTCGTCCAGCAGGTTCAGGATCGCCAGCGTGACAAAGATCCATGCACCGTAGCGCACGATGCCGCGCAGGAAGGCCGAGCGGATCAGACGCGTTGCGAAGACGACGAAGAGCCAGGCCGAGGCAAGTTCCGCGATCACTGTCAGCAGGAAGGTGCGGGACGGCCAGGTAACCTCGCGCATCACGACGATCACCGCCCAGATCAACAGGACGTAGAAGATCATGAAGAGGCGGCGGTGGATCACCACCAGAATGCGCATCCGCCAGGTAGGCCACCCTTCGCGCGACGCCATCCAGGCGCGGATGCGGGGTCCGAACAGGCGCTTGAGCAGGTAGGCCGCCAGCAAGATCGCAATCGCGATACCCACCTGATAGGCGTTCCACGGCCTCAGGAGCGAGGTCAGAAACATCTCTGCCTGGCCAAGCAGACCCGAAATTTCGGTCAGGGCGGCATCCAGCGCCTCGGACTCGGTCGGGATCGTCGGGTCGATCGGTGGGGCGTCGGGCTCCATTCCTGTCCTTTCAGCGATGAAGGACAGCCTACAGGCGCAGGGCGACGGCCCGCAACCCGTCCCCTTGGCAACGCCCATGCGCCCGTGTAATTCCGGGCGCTATGAAACGTTTCTTCGATATCTGCGATCGTGCGCGTCTGCCTTGGCGGTTCCATGGCGCGCAGACCTCTCGCCTTGGCGGGCTATGAGCGGAAGCCGCCGATATCGACCAGCCCTTTCCCCTTTCGCCTGACAGGACAAATTCCATGACCGGCAAGACGCTTTACGACAAGATCTGGGACGCGCATCTGGCCCATGAGGCCGAGGATGGCACCTGCCTTCTCTATATCGACCGCCATCTGGTGCACGAAGTCACCAGCCCGCAGGCCTTCGAGGGGCTGCGCATGGCGAACCGCAAGGTCCATGCGCCCGACAAGACCATCGCCGTGCCCGATCACAACGTGCCCACGACGGCCGGCCGCGATGACCCCGCCAACATGACCGAGGATAGCCGCATCCAGGTGGCAGCCCTCGACAAGAACGCCAAGGATTTCGGCATCCACTACTATCCGGTGTCCGATGTGCGCCAAGGTATCGTGCATATTGTAGGACCGGAGCAGGGGTGGACCCTTCCCGGCATGACGGTGGTGTGCGGCGACTCGCATACAGCCACCCACGGCGCCTTCGGGGCGCTGGCGCACGGCATCGGCACGTCCGAGGTCGAGCATGTTCTGGCCACGCAAACGCTGATCCAGCGCAAGGGCAAGAACATGAAGGTCGAGATCACCGGCAAGCTTGGGCCCGGAGTGACCGCCAAGGACATCACCCTGAGTGTCATTGGCAAGACAGGCACCGCGGGCGGCACCGGCTATGTCATCGAATATTGTGGCGAGGCGATCCGCGATCTGTCGATGGAAGGGCGGATGACCGTCTGCAACATGGCGATCGAAGGCGGCGCCCGCGCCGGTATCATCGCGCCCGATGAAACGACCTATGCCTATTGCATGGGCCGCCCGCATGCGCCCAAGGGCGCCCAGTGGGAGGCGGCGGTGACGTGGTGGAAGACGCTGTTCTCGGACGAGGACGCGCATTGGGACAAGATCGTGACGATCAAGGGCGAAGACATCGCGCCGGTCGTCACCTGGGGCACCTCGCCCGAGGATGTGTTGCCGATCACCGCGAAGGTGCCCGCCGCCGAGGATTTCGTCGGCGGCAAGGTGGCGGCGGCACAGCGCTCGCTGGATTATATGGGCCTGACGCCGGGAACGGCGTTGCAGGATGTGGAGATCGACACGGTTTTCATCGGCTCGTGCACCAATGGACGGATCGAGGACTTGCGCGCGGCGGCGGATATCCTGCGCGGCAAGCGGATCAAGCAGGGCTTGAGGGCGATGGTCGTGCCGGGCTCGGGCCTTGTGCGGGCGCAGGCCGAGGAAGAGGGTCTGGCGCAGGTGTTCATCGACGCCGGATTCGAGTGGCGCTTGGCCGGGTGTTCCATGTGTCTGGCGATGAACCCCGACCAATTGGCCCCCGGAGAGCGCTGCGCGGCGACGTCCAACCGGAACTTCGAGGGCCGTCAGGGGCGCGGCGGACGCACGCATCTGATGTCGCCCGCCATGGCGGCGGCGGCGGCGGTGACCGGACGGCTGACGGATGTGCGCGAGTTGATGTGACCGGGGTAGGGCGGGGTCAGCCCCGTCTTACCTGCGATCCCTGCCCAGGCTGAGGCAGAGCAGAATCACCGGCAGCAAGCCGACGGCGGCGATGACCAGCGATGGCACCGCCGCCTCGGACAACCGCTCATCCGCCGCAAGGCGGTGCGCCTGCACGGCCAGCGTGTCGAAGTTGAACGGCCGCATGATAAGCGTCGCGGGCAGTTCCTTCATCACATCGACGAACACGATCAGCAGGCCGGTCAGGATCGACGGCCGAAGGATCGGCAGGTGGATGCCGCTGAGCATCCCGCGCGGGGTGCGCCCGAGGGTGCGGGCGACGGCATCCATGTTGGGGTTGATGGTACTCAAACCCGCATCATAGGCACTGAGCGCGGCGGCCATGAAACGCACCGCATAGGCGGCAATCAGCAGCCAGATGGAGCCGGTGATCAATAGGCCGGTGTCAATCCCGAAACGCGCCTCCATGAAGGCATCCAGCGCGTTGTCGAAGGCGGCGAAGGGCACCAGCAGGCCCACCGCGATCACGCCACCCGGCACGGCATAGCCAAGGCCCGCGACACGCATCGCGGACTTGGCGGCGGGGGTGGGGTGGAGGCGGGCGTTGAAGCCGAGGATCACGGCCAGCGTCACGGTGATGCCCGCCGCGATGGCGGCGAGGATCAGCGAGTTGCGCAGGAAGCGCAGGTAACGGTCTGTCAGGAGGCTGTCGAAATGGTCCCAGCCGAGGCTGAGCAGCAAGATCACCGGAAGCGCGAAGCCGACAAGGACGGGAATACCGCAAAAGGCCATCGCACCCGCCGCGCGCCAGCCCGTAAGGGGGATTGCCTGCATCACCTCGAACCGGCGCCCGGCGCCGTGTTGGCGTTGGTGTTTGCGCTGCCGCCGCTCCAGCGCGGCGATAACGAGGGCCACGATCAGCAGGCACAACGCCAGTTGCGCCGCACCGCCGCGATCGAAGAAGGAATACCACGCCTGATAGATGCCGGTGGCAAAGGTCTGGACGCCGAAATAGGCGACGGTGCCATAATCCGCCAACGTCTCCATTAGCGCCAGAAGCACACCGCCCGCAATTGCCGGCCGCGCGATGGGCAGGCTGACATGGGCGAAAGCGCGCCAAGGGCTAGAGCCAAGGGTGCGCGCGGCGATGTAGGCGGTGGCACTTTGTTGCAGGAACGCCGCGCGGGTCAGCAGATAGACATACGGGTAGAGGACGAGGGTAAGCATGGTTGCCGCCCCGCCAAGCGACCGGATTTCCGGGAACCAGTAATCGCGCGGGCCCCAGCCGGTGAGGTCCCGCAGGGTGCTTTGCACAAGGCCCGGATGGTCCAGCAGGTCGGTATAGGCATAGGCGAGGACATAGGCCGGGAATGCCAGAGGCAGGGCAAGCGCGATTTCGAGGATGCGGCGCCCCGGAAACCGCGTGGCGGTAACCAGCCATGCGGCGCCGGTGCCGATGATCGCGGTGCCGGATCCCACGAACAGGATCAGCAGCGCCGTGGTTCCCGCGAAACGCGGCAGAACGGTTTCGGCAAGGCGCGAGAACGTATCCATCCCGCCGGTGGCGGCGGCGAGGGTGACGGCAAGCATCGGCAGCAGGCACAGGCCGGCGGCAACCCAAGCAATGGTGCCGAGGTGGAGGGGCGAGGGGATGCGGAACGGGCGGGCCATGATCCTTTGCGTTTTTGTCGGGATTGGCCCGGATTGCAAGGGCGGGGATGACGGCCCGCCGCCGATCGCGCCGCCGCTCGCAGGATCAGGAATGGATGATCGGGAACCAATCTTCCCGCAGGCGGTCGCCGGACTGCATGTTGTGGCCGGGGAAGGGCGGGGATGTCGGACCGGGACGCGCGACATAGCGGGCATCGTCGCCCACGAAGCGCAGCGAGAAGGCTCGGCGGCGCCCACCCGAAGGATTGCCCCGCGCACCGTGCAGGATCCAGTAGTTGAACGCGACGGCGTCGCCCGGTTGCAACGGCCATTCGAGGATTTCCATGCCGTCCGCGTCCGGGTCGGGCACGGGGATAAAGGCATCGCTGTCGGGGTAGAAATTATCCTCGTTCAGCCAGCGGGTCGGGACCACCGGTTTGGGCCACAGATGCGAGCCTGCAACGCAGCGCAGGGACGCTTCGGTGACCGGATCGACCGGCGCCCAGAAGCTGACATTCTGCTGGCCCGAGACGAAATAGTAGGGACCATCCTGATGCCATGGCGTCGGTTTGGAGGTGCCGGGCTCCTTGACCAGAACGTGGTCGTGGAAAAGTTGCGCTGTCTGCGATTGCATCAGACCGGCGGCGACAGCCGCGGCGGGCGAGGTGCGGATGACGGCCTCGAATTCCGGGATACGCTGCCAGTTGCAATAGTCGTCGAAGAAGCGCCCCGCCTGGCCCGGTTTCAGGTTCTCGGCGGCATAGGGCCCGGGCTCGGCCATGTTGCGGGCGATGCCGTCGCGGATCGTCTCAACGTGCGCTGCGAAAAGGCCACGGATGACAGTGACGCCTTTGGTCTGGAACTCGGCGATGGTGTCGGCGGTCAGGAGAGGGTGCAAGGGCGCGCTCGGGCAAGGGGCAATTGCCCTTGCCTAACGCAGCGGATCGTCGATGAGAACCGGGGAATTCTGGTCGGGCTGAGAGGATTCGAACCTCCGACCCCCTGCTCCCGAAGCAGGTGCGCGACCAGACTGCGCCACAGCCCGACCGTGCCGCGCGGGATAGCCGGGGCGGGGGCGCATTGCAAGGGGGATCAGTCCGGCCTGCGCGGCTCGTCTGGTACATAGACGCCCACACGCGGCGCGGATGGCATCCCCGCGCGCGATCTGGTGCGCAGCACCGGCGTGTTGGACGAGCGCCCGCCCCTGCTTTCACGGAGCACGATGTAGATGCCCGATGCGATGATGATGGCCGAGCCGATAATGGTGGCCCAATCCAGTTGCTCGTCGAAAAGCACCAAGCCGAAGAAAGTGGCCCAGAGGATCTGCGAGTATTGCATCGGCGCGACCGTGATCGCCGAGGCCAGTCGATACGCCGCGATCACGCAAGCGGTGCCGATCAGCGCCAGCGCGGCGATCACGGCCTGCGCGCCAAGGTCGATCAGCGGCATCGGCTGGTAGACGAAGGGCAGCGCCGCCCCCATCAGGACGAAGTTCGCCACCATGGGGTAAAGGATCAGGACAACCGAGCGTTCCACGCGCCCGATCTTGCGCACGATGACCGAGGCGAAGGCGGAACTGACCGCACCGATCAAGGCCGCAACATGGCCCAGCGCAAGGTCCGTCTGGCCGGGGCGCAACACGACGATGACGCCGGCAAGCCCGATGACGACGGCAAGACCGCGCCGCCAGCCCACCTTCTCGCCCAGCAGGGGAATGGCCAGAAGCGTGATCAGCAGGGGCGAGGCGAAAAGGATCGCATAGGTCTGCGCCAAGGGCAGGACGGTGAAGGCGTAGAACACCGTGAACGCGGTGATGACCGAGGCGAGGGTGCGCGCCAGCGACCACCAGGGGTGCGTCGGGCGCAGATTCGCCTCGGTCTGGTCGCGCAGCAGAAGGACGGTAACGAAGGGAAATCCGAACAGCACCGAGAAGAACACGATCTGGAACGGGGAATATCCTTCGCCCAGATACTTGATCAGCACGTCGTGCGTCGCGAAAACCGCGAAAGCAAATAGCGCCAGAAGGGCGCCGCGCAGGTTGGAACTTTGGGGCACCGGTCAGGGCCTGGTCGTTGGATCGGGTCGTGGTAGCGATACCAGCCCAGCGCCCGGGTGCAAGGGTTCAAGGGCGCGGACAGAGCAATGAGCCCTTCCGCGCCCCTGCGACGGCGTGATTACGCCGCCAGCTTGGCGATGATTGCGTCGCCCATTTGCGTCGTGCTGATGGGGGTGCCGTCATTTGGCCCCATCAGGTCGGCGGTGCGCAGGCCGTCGGCCAGAACGGCCTCGACCGCGCGCTCCAGCCGCGCCGCCTCATCGCCCAGATCGAACGAATACCGCAGGGCCATCGCAAAGCTGAGGATGCAGGCGATCGGGTTGGCCTTGCCCATGCCGGTGATGTCGGGGGCGGAGCCGTGGACGGGCTCGTAGAGCGCCTTCGGTCGGCCGTTCTCCATCGGGGCACCCAGCGACGCGGAGGGCAGCATGCCCAGCGAGCCGGTCAGCATTGCCGCGCAATCGGACAGGATATCGCCGAAGAGGTTGTCGGTCAGGATCACGTCGAACTGCTTGGGCGCACGGACCAGCTGCATCGCGCCGTTGTCGGCATACATGTGGCTGAGTTCGACATCGCCGTATTCGGCGGCATGAACCTCGTTCACCACTTGACGCCACAGCACGCCCGATTCCATCACGTTGGCCTTCTCCATCGAGCAGACCTTGTTGCTGCGGCGGCGGGCAAGCTCGAACGCCGAGCGGGCGGCGCGGGCGATTTCGCCCTCGGTATAGCGCTGGGTGTTGATCCCGACGCGCTCATTGCCTTCCATGTGGATGCCACGCGGCTCGCCGAAATAGACGCCCGAGGTCAGTTCGCGCAGGATCATGATGTCGAGGCCGGAAACGACCTCGCGCTTGAGGCTGGAGAAATCTGCCAGCGCGTCGAAGCACTGGGCAGGGCGCAGGTTGGCGTAAAGGTCCATTTCCTTGCGCAGGCGCAGCAGGCCACGCTCGGGTTTCACCGAGAAATCCAGATCGTCATAGGCCGGGCCGCCGACAGCCCCCAGCAGCACGGCATCGACCGCCTGCGCCTGCGCCATGGTCTCGTCCGTCAGGGGGGTGCCGTGGGCATCGTAGGAGGCGCCGCCAACCAGCCCCTCGGTCACGGTGAAGCCGATCCCTCGGGCCGAGCCGAACCAGGCGATGACCTTGCGGACTTCGGCCATGACCTCGGGGCCGATGCCGTCGCCGGGAAGGATAAGGAGGGTGCGGTCGGTCATGGCTTGGGTTCCTTGAGGTAAGCGTCGCGCCTGCGGTATCGCGCGGCCTTGGGGCCGTCAAGAAAGCAGCGGTGTTATCGCGCTGTCAAGGGCGGCCCAGACAGCGGCAACGCGGGGCTGGTGGCGCAGAGTGGGATGCGCCGTCAGCCAGACGGGGAGCGTGGGCATCGGCAGGTCGGGCAGAAGGCGTCGCACGCCGGGGGTGCGATCTGCCACAAGGGTCTGGCCAATGCCGATGCCACAACCTGCGGCGACGAAGTTCCAGTAAGCCACCTGATCGTCGGTGCAGGTGGTAAAGAAATCGTGGCTGACGGTCATTCCCATGTCGGCCATGCCCCGTATCAGCAGATCGCTGCGATCGTAGCCGACCCAATCGTGACCAAGCAGATCCTCGGGCCGCTCGGGTGCGCCGTGCTGGGCGATGTAGCTGTCGGCGGCATAGAGACCGAGGGGCAAATCGCCCAGGTGCCGCGTGATCATGTCAAGCTGGGTGGGGCGATACATGCGCAAGGCGATGTCGGCCTCGTGGAACAGCAGGTTTTCGGACGTGTCGCTGGCCACCACATCCAGTGCAATCTGGGGGTGGGCGGTGCGAATATTGGCCAGAATCGTTGGCAGGATGTGGGTGGTGACAAAGATCGAGGCTGTCAGGCGCACCCGGCCTGACGGGTCGGGCGAGCCACCGGCGGCCAGCAGGTCCACCTGTCGCGCGGCGCCCTGCATCTGGGCCACGGCGGGCAGGATCGTCTGGCAGAATTCCGTTGCCTCCAGCCCCTTGGCATGGCGCCGGAAGAGCGGTTGGCCAAGGACGGCCTCGGCGGTCTGGATATGACGGCCAAGGGTGGGCTGGCTTAGCCGCAACGCCCGCGCGGCGGCAGACAGAGAGCCGTGTTCCGCGACCGAGGCGACCGAGCGCAGGAGGGTCCAATCGAGCGAATCCATTCAATATTGAATATCCCATCGTTGGTTTATGGCAATCAGAATTGGCAGGTGCATGGCGTAGACATGTCAGGTCACATCCGTCAGGAAGGTCTACCCCATGCCCCGCACCGCCCTTGTCCTTGGCGCCACCGGCCGTTTCGGCCGCACCGTCGCCGACGCCCTCATCCGCCACGGCTGGACCGTGCGCCGCTTTGACCGCAGCAAGGACCGCCTGCCGGACGCAGCCCTTGGGGCGGACCTGATCGTCAACGCCTGGAATCCGCCCTATTCCCGCTGGGCGGCAGAGGTTCCCGGCCTGACCCGCGCAGTGATCGAGGCGGCAAAGGCGTCAAGCGCGGCGGTGATGATCCCCGGCAATGTCTACAACTACGGCGCGGACATGCCGCCGTTACTGTCGGCAGACACCCCTCACCGCGCCACCAACCCGCTGGGCCAGATCCGCCGCGAGTTGGAGACGGCCTACCGTCAGGCGGGCGTCAAGACCATCATCTTGCGGGCGGGGGATTTTCTGGACACCGAGGCCTCGGGCAACTGGTTCGACAGGATCATGGCGGCGAAACTGGCCAAGGGGCAGTTCACCTATCCCGGACCGCTCGACCGGCAACACGCCTGGGCCTATCTGCCGGATCTGGCCGAGGCGGGGGCGATGCTGGCCGATCGGCTGGACGACCTGCCGGATTTCACCGATCTGCTGTTCGAGGGTTTCGCCCTGACCGGTGCGGAGATGGCGCGGGCGATCGAAAGGGCCGTGGGTCTGCCCGTGCGGGCAAAGTCCCTGAACTGGTTGCCGATCAGGATCGCGCGCCCGTTCTGGCGGGAGGCGAGGCATCTGCTGGAAATGCGCCACCTGTGGCAACGGCCGCATCGCATTGATGGCAGGGCGTTGGCCGCGTTGATCCCCGGTTTCACGCCAACGCCGATGGACGAGGTTTTCCGCGCCGCGACAGTGCCGATGCTTCAGAACGCGACATCGACCCAGACCAGCCGGTGATCGGACGCCTCTGCCACGGCCTCGGCCAGCGGGCCATCCTCGGGCCAGATCACGCCTGCGCCCTGTACCTGAAGGGTGCGGGAAGGGAGGACATAATCCACCCGCAGATCGCCCGGCACCGGATCATTCCAATCGGCGGTGGCGGTGCCGTGCGGGCTTTGCGGCACCGGGTCCTGCAGCATCGGATGGGCCAGGAACGCGGTCAGCACGTCGCGCAGGCCCTCGCCGCCCGAGGGATCGACATTCAGCGTGCCGAGATAGGCGAAAGGCGCCGCGTTGACATCGGGTTGGTCGATGTAGCCATGCCAGAACGCCACCTCGTCCGCATTGCGCAGGCCGTTGCGATCCTCGGGTCCGTCAAAGACGGGGGCAGAGGCGTGCGAGGTGAGGATATGGAGCGGGCCATCGGGCGTCAGCACCTCGACATCCCAGGCACCGACCGAATGCAGGCGAAGCACCGGTAAAGCCGCCTCGGGGGTGACGCCCGCGGCGCGGCTGTCGGGCAAGTCGCGCCACAACATCCCCGAAAAGTCCTGCACCTCCCCAAGGGGATAACGCGACAAAAGCGCGAGGCCACCCTGCCCGTTGAACCGCCCATACCCATGGGCGTCGCGGGGGCCATCGGTGCGACCGTCACCGTCCAGATCAAGGCCGGTGGGCCATCCGGTATTGGGGCGGAGGGCGACGTGATAGGGATAGTCGAGGCCCTGTTCCGCCAACGCGTCGCGCAGGGCGGTGATCGCCACGCCCGTCGCGTCGTAGTCCAGGTCCTGCAGGGTCAGGATATCGGCACGGGCGTCGAGGATGACGGCGACGGTGGCGGCAACCACATCTTCCTGCCGCAAGATATCGCGCAGGATCAGGCCGGGGCCGCGACCGGAAAGCCCGGTGTGATAATTCGCCAGACGCAGCGTCTCGGCCCCCGCCGCAAGCGGCAGGGCAAGAGCGATCAGGCAGCCGAGGAGGGCATGGCGACCCGCGGCGCGTCGGCGTCGACGCTTGCCACCAGCCGCGCACGGCGGGCACGGATCATCCGGGCTATGCGCAGCATGGCTTGCCCGCGCATGATCAGGCTGAGGGGTAGGAACATCCATATCGTCACCGCCCATACCATCGTCTGACCCGAGCCAAGCACGGGCATCTGCAACTGATTCACGCCCATCACGGCGACCACCGGAATGATGAATGGCGCGAAAAGTCCAAAGATAATGTTAACGTTGCCATCGCGTCGCAACCTTTTGACAACATCTCCCCCGGCGGTGGGGTCGAAGGTCGGCAAGTTGATCCAGACGTTGAAGGCAGTGCCCCGGTGCGGCCAATGCTCCAGTCGGATCAGCGCCGAAAACAGGAACAGCGAGACGAGGGTGATCAGAACCGACAATCCGGCCATGGCCTGAATGCGGAAGGCGATGGTGTGGTCGACGCCCTGCGGCAATTGCTCCAGCACAAGACGCAGGGGGCTGAACGGAAAGTCCAGCGCGCGCCCCACAAGGTATCCCAACGCCGAAATCACCATCGTCAGGGTTGAGCCGTCGACATCACGCCCGACGATGACGCTGAGCCCGAAAAGCATCAGGAACAGCGCCACGATCCGGATCCGGTTGAACGGCGGTGCATCGCGGAATTCGATCAGGCCGGGGAACTTGGCGCCATACTCAAAAGCGGTGATCATGGCGAAAGCCAAGGCAACCAGCGTTATAAGCTGCGCGGTTTGCGCGCTCGATCCCGGCACAAGCAGGGACGGCGTCAGAATGACGATAATGATCATTACCGCCCGCACAATTGCGCCGACCAATCTGGTGAACACTCGATCTACCTCAAACGTGGTGTCAGTTCATGCCGACACGCTTATTCTGCCTTTTGGCCCGCTTCGTGGTGCGATCCGTCCAATTTCGTGTGAATTGGTTGGAGCACCCTCATTGCAGGCACGATTTTGACACATTTGTGCCCAAATTGGACCAATGCCGCAACCCTCTACGGCAGGACATGCCGTGAAGCGGGCCGGTTAAGGTGCTGACCTGTCACAGTTTTGCACCACAAGGGAATGGGGTGAGGAGCGTCAGACCCAGGGGCGGGATTGCGCGGCCTGTGCCTCGAACGTCTGGATCGAGGATGCCTTTTCGAGGGTCAGGCCGATGTCGTCCAACCCGTTGAGCAGGCAATGCTTGCGGTGGGCGTCGACCTCGAAACTGATCGAACCGCCATCGGGGCCGGTAATCGTCTGGGTCTCCAGATCGATGGACACGACGGCATTCGCTCCCCGCTCGGCATCGTCCATCAGCTTGTCGACATCCTCTTGCGGCAGGACGATCGGCAAGATGCCGTTCTTGAAGCAGTTGTTGTAGAAAATATCCGCGAAGGACGGCGCGATCACGCAACGGATGCCGAAATCCAGCAGCGCCCAGGGCGCATGTTCGCGCGACGAGCCGCAGCCGAAATTGTCGCCCGCCACCAGAATCTGGGCGTTGCGATAGGCGGGCTTGTTCAGCACGAAATCGGGGATTTCCTGCCCGTCATCGCCATAGCGCATTTCGTCGAACAGGTTCACGCCAAGGCCCGAGCGCTTGATCGTTTTCAGGAACTGCTTGGGAATGATCATGTCGGTATCGACGTTGATCAGGGGCATCGGCGCGGCGATGCCTGTCAGTTGAGTGAAGGTGTCCATGGGCAGCTCTCCTGTCGGTCAGGGTGGGATTAGCCGCTTAGGGCCATGACGACAAGATCACTCGGGCACCATGAAGGTCAGGTTCGCCCAATAGGTCGCCCAGATCGCATCGCTGTCGGCTGTCGGCTCCAGCGGGGCGAGGAACACGGAATCGACCATGTAAGTCATGCCCGGCATCACCGGCAGAAGCGCCACGCCGTCCGAATTGGTGCGATGATAGGTGATGGTGACCTCACCTTCCGGTGTCTCCTCGAACAGTTCGATCTGGTAGTCGGGCCGCACTTCGCCGTCATACCAGAGCTGCACCGGCATTCCGGCGCTGAGATCGTCGGTATAGGGATTGGCAAGGGCCACCAGTTCCGTCAGCAGGCCGACGCGGATATCGCTGCCTGCGCCGTCGCCGACGGCGACCAGCGACTTGGCAAAGCGGAAATAGTTCTCGATCACGTCTTCCTGCGGCAGGCCGCGGGCTTCGTGGAGTGCCACCACGTCCCCAAGGTCCTTGTGGACCGCGAAATTGAAGAACCGTTCCCAATCGGTCCATGCCAATCGGTTGAGGGTGGTTTCATGCACCACAACGGCAAGGCCCTCCGGCAAATCCGGCATGTTCAGCGCGGGGATATCGCCGAAGCGCCCCTCGACCACGGTGGCCTCGCCACCGGCAATGACCTCGAAGGTCACGAAGTTGCGTGGCAGAAAGCTCATCGCGGCGCCTGAAAACTCCTGACCCACGCGCAAATCAGCCAACAGGGTATCACCCACGTCGATGGCGAACTCCTGCGGATCAATCCAGAATTCATGGGCCGCGCCCTTGTCAGTCAACAAGAGAAGCGCGACTGTCGCGGCAAGAAATACGGGTTTCATGAAGGGTCCTCCAATGGGTAAGTTTACCATGCTCCGCCGCTGTCTGCTGTCAATGGCATTGGCCGTCACGGCTGCGTCAGTGCAGGCCCACGAGATCCGGCCGACGATTGCGGATGTCGAGGTTGGCGAGACGCAGGTGACGCTGAGCCTGCGCGCGACGCTGGAGGCGCTGATCGCCGGGATCGACCTGTCGGCGGTGGACGACACCAACGACGCCCCTGAGGCCGCCGAATACGACCGCCTGCGCGCGCTGCCGCCGGAAGAGCTGGAGGCAGCGCTGCAGGAAGCCTGGCCCGATATCCGCGACGGTTTCATCATCGAGGTTGCGGGCGAGCGTCTGGTGCCCGAGATCATCGCGGTCGAGATCGCCGAAGTGGGCGATCTGGAGCTTCCGCGCGAAAGCCTGCTGACCGTCGGCGCCGCCTTGCCCGAGGGGGACGCGGGCGTGCAGGTTGGCCTGTCCGAGAGTTTCGGCACCTTCGTCCCACGTCAGATCGGCGGTGGCGAGGATGCCTATGAGGGCTTCCTCGATGGCGGGGAATTGACGCCGGAACTGCCGCGTGCCGAGGTTCTGACCGAAGGCGCAGGGCAGGTGTTCCTGCGCTACATCGTGGCGGGCTTCGAGCATATCATCCCCCTGGGTGTGGATCACATCTTGTTCGTGCTGGGCCTCTTCTTCTTTGCCACGCAACTCAGACCGCTTTTGTTTCAGGTCACCGCATTTACCTTGGCGCACACCACGACGCTGGCGCTTGCGGCAACGGGCGTTGTCAGCATCCCGGCCAGCATCGTCGAGCCGCTGATCGCGGCAACAATCGTCTATGTCGGCGTGGAGAACACGCTGGGCTGGGGCAACATGCGGGGCCGCACGGTGCTGGTGTTCTGCTTCGGCCTGCTCCACGGCCTTGGCTTCGCGTCGGTCCTCGGGGATTACGGGATTGCCGCGGGTCGGTTCGTATCGGCGTTGATCGGGTTCAACATCGGGGTGGAATTCGGCCAGCTTGCCGTCATCGCCATCGCCTTCGCCTGTGTCGGCTGGTTCATGTCGAAGCCGTGGTATCGCAAGGTCATCGCGATCCCCGCCTCGCTGTTCATCGCGGCGGTCGGCGCTTATTGGGTCGTGGAGCGGACACTGCTTTGAGCTTTGTTCGAGAGAACTCCCGCTGGCTGGCCACCGGGCTTCTCCTGACGTTGGGCTCTTCCTTCGGTCAGACCTATTTCATCTCGCTTTTCGCCGGCGAAATCCGCGAGGCCTATGGCCTGTCGGATGGGCAATGGGGGGGCATCTATACGATCGCCACCATGACCTCGGCGTTTCTGCTTATCGGGTTCGGGGGGCGGGCGGATACCATGCCCCTGTCGCGGCTGGCCTTGATCGTGACGGCGATGTTCGCATTTGCGGCCTGCCTTATGGCAATCGGCAGTTCGATCTGGACGCTGCTGCTGGCCGTGTTCCTGCTGCGGTTCTGCGGTCAGGGGATGATGACCCACATGAAGGCCACCGCCATGGCACGGTGGTTCGTGGCCACGCGGGGCCGCGCGATGGCGATCACCAATCTGGGCTATCCGCTGGGCGAGGCGTTGCTGCCGATCCTGACCATCGCGGTGATCGCGGGCATCGGCTGGCGCGCGACATGGGGCGTCACGGCAGCCGTGATCGCGCTGGCGCTGATCCCGGCGCTGATCGTGTTGCTGGCGCAGGACCGCGCGCCCAGCGGATCGAATGGCGGGCGCGGCGCGCCGGGCATCTTCGGGTGGCACTGGACGCGCGCGCAGGTGCTGCGCCATCCGCTGTTCTATGCCCTGATCCCCTTCCTGCTGACCCCCGGTTTCATCGGCACAGTCGTGTTCTTCCACGCCGTCCACGTAGCCGAGGTGAAGGGCTGGACCCTGCCCGAACTTGGCCCCAGCTACGTCGCCTATGCCTTGGCGAGTGTCACCGTCGGCTTCGCCACAGGATCGGTGGTGGACCGCTTCGGCCCCGTCGCGCTGCTGCCGGTGGCGTTGCTGCCGATGGCGCTGGGCATGTTCCTGATCGGTCCGGCGCAGACGCCGCTGGGATGGGCCGTGGCATTGACGTTGGTGGGCGTGACGCAAGGCATGGCGGCCACGCTGGGGGGCACATTGATGCCATCGCTCTTCGGCACCAATCACCTTGGCTCGATCCGGGCGATTGCCACGGCGATCATGGTCTTTTCCACGGCCATCGGGCCGGGGATCACGGGATGGTTTATCGACAACGGCATCACCTACCCGGACCAGGGCATAGCGCAGGGCCTTTGGTGCGTGTTCCTCAGCGCGGCGATGGTGCCTGTGACCCTGTGGGCGCGTCGCCTTCAAACGGAACGGGCGCCCGCTTAGGGGCGCCCGCTGTCGGACCGGGTTTGGGTTTGGGACGGGAGTTATTCCCAGCCGACCTCGTTGAAGATCGTCTGCGCCAGCGGCAGGTTTCCGGCAACGGCGGCAAGGCTGACATCGTCGGCCTCGAACGCCCCGAGCGCCTCGACGCTGGGCGCCATCGCCACGCCTGCGACCACCGGATATTCGTCATTTCCCGCGCTGAAATATTGCTGCGCCTGATCGGAGGCCAGATATTCAAGGAACGCCACCGCCGCGTCCGGGTTCGGCGCATTCACCGCCACGCCGCCGCCCGACAGGTTCACATGGGCGCCGTTGCCGCCCTGATCGGGGAAAACCCACGCGATATTGGCGCGTTCGTCGGGCCCCAGGCCATCCACCTCGGTCCGGAGCGCGCGGGCGAAGTAGTAAGTGTTGGAGACAGAGATATCGCACTCACCCGACACAAGACCAAGCAACTGGTCCGTATCACCGCCCTGCGGATCGCGCGCCATGTTGGCGACGACGCCTGCGGCCCAGTCGCGCGCCACGGCCTCGCCATGGTTCTCGATCATGGAGGCGAGCAGCGTCTGGTTGTAGGTATTGGAGGAAGAGCGGATGCAAACCATGCCCGCATAGGCGGGATCGGCCAGATCAAGGTAGGTCTGCGGTGGGTTGGTGACGGTTTGAGTGTTGTAGAAGAAGATCCGCGCGCGCTGGCTGAAGCCGAACCAAAGGTTATCGTCATCGCGTAGGTTGGCGGGGATACGCTCGGACAAAAGGGCGCTGTCCACCGGTTGCAGCACGCCCATGTCGGCCGCACGTTGCAGACGCGAGGTGTCGACGGTCAGGAACACATCCGCCGGGCTGTTGGCCCCCTCGGCCTGAATCCGGGCGATCAACTCATCCGCCTCGCCCTCGATCCGGTTGATGGTGATGCCGGTGGCATCCGTGAAGTCGGAATAGAGCCGTTCATCCGTGTCGTAATGGCGCGAGGAATAGATGTTCAGCTCCTGCGCCTGCGCGAAGGTCGCGGTGCTCAGCAAGATCGTGGCGCCCAGCAGGGCGGTAAGGGTGCGGGTCATTTCGGTGCCTTTTTTGATTCCGACTAAAACAGTAAGATACTTAGACGATGACTAAGGGAGGGTCGTCAAGACAATTCCGACAAAAATCATCGGACACATTTGGGCTGGACGATTTTAGGCCAAGTCGACAGTGTTTCACCGACTGAACGGGGAGAAGTCGAGATGCGTGCCGGACTGGCCTGCCTGGTGGCAGCCTATTGCCTGAGCCAGTTTTTCCGGGCGTTTCTGGCAGTTCTGTCACCCGTTCTTGTTTCGGAACTGGGGGCCAGCAACGGCGATCTGGCCCTTGCATCCGGCCTTTGGTTCGCGGCCTTCGCGCTGTTTCAACTGCCGGTGGGATGGGCGCTCGACACCATCGGGCCGCGCTGGACCACCTTGGTGCTGTTCACCCTGGGCGTGGTTGGCGGCTGCGTGGTTTTCGCCATGGCGCAAGGGCCGGGGGCTTTGGCGCTGGCGATGACGTTGATCGGAATGGGCTGCGCGCCGGTGCTGATGGCGACGTATTTCATCTTCGCCCGGATATACTCGGCGGCAATCTTCGGGACACTGGCAGCGATCACGGTCGGTTTCAGCTCGCTCGGGAACCTGCTGTCGGCGGCACCTTTGGCCATCGCCATCGAGGCTTTCGGCTGGCGCGAGACGTTGTGGGCCGCGGCGGCATTCTCTGCCCTCGTGGCGCTGGGTGTGGCGATCTTCCTGCGCGATCCGGAAAAGCCGGAGGGCGAGGCCAACGGCTCTTTCGCCGAATTGCTGCGCATCCGCGCCCTTTGGCCGATTCTGATCGGCATGTTCGTCTGTTACGGCCCGTTGGCCGGTATCCGCGGCCTCTGGATAAGCCCCTATGTCACCGAGTTCTACGGCGCGACCCTGTCGCAGATCGGAACCGCGACACTGGTGATGGGCCTGGCGATGGTGGCCGGGACCTTCGTTTATGGACCAATAGATCGGATCGTCGGCAGCCGGAAATGGGGCATCGTCGGCGGCAATCTGTGCGTGGCAGCCCTGTGCTTCCCGTTGTTCGCAGTTCCACCGGGCAGCCTGACGCTGGCCATCGCGATATTCGCGGCCATCGGCTTTTTCGGCGCGTCCTACCCGGCGGTTGTCGCCCATGGCCGTGGCTTCCTGCCGCCGCATCTGATGGGGCGGGGAGTAACGCTGCTGAACCTGTTTGGAATGGGGGGCGCGGGGGTGATCCAGTTCGCCTCGGGCCCGACCCATGCGGCGTTGAGCGCGCAGATGGGACCGCAGGCCGCGTTTGGCATCCTGTTCGCAATCTTCGGGGCGGCGATCCTGTTGGGGATCACCGCCTACGCATTTTCCAAAGACGCTTAGGCCGTCTTACTTCGAAACGTCTGGCTTATGCCGCATTGCTGCGGCGGGGCCGACGCGGCTTGCGCGCCTGCACCGGCTTGGCCGCGCCCGCGCCTTGCGGCTTGCGACCTGCGGACCCTTGCGGACGGCCACTGCCTCCGCCAGCATGCGGACGACCACGGCCGCCCCGCTGGGGCTTCTCGGCCTTCACAGCCTCGGGACGGGTGCCGGATCCGACGGGAATGGACATCTTCATGACCTTCTCGATCTGCACCAGCAGATCGACTTCCTCGGCCGAGCAGAAGGCGATCGCCTCGCCCTCACGGCCCGCACGGGCGGTCCGGCCGATGCGGTGAACGTAGTTGTCGGGAGCGTCGGGCAGTTCGTAGTTGATGACATAACCGACGCCGGGAATGTCGATGCCTCGGGCGGCGACGTCGGTAGCGACGAGGATCTTCACCTTGCCCTCGCGGAACGTCGCGATGGCGCGGTCGCGCTGGCCCTGCGACTTGTTGCCGTGGATCGACGCGGCGTTGAAGCCATCGGCGACAAGGCTTTTCATCAGCTTTTCACAGCCGTGCTTGGTGCGGCCAAAGACCAGCACCAGCGCCTCGGGATCAGCCCGCAGCACTTCGCGCAGCTTGTCGGCCTTGGCCGCCTTCGACATGAAATGCACCACTTGCGTGACCTTGTCGGCGGCTTTGCCGGGGGGCGAGACCTGCACTCGCTTGGGGTTGTTGAGGTAGGCTGCCGACAGCTCTTCCATCTGCTTGGGCATCGTGGCCGAAAACAGCATGGTCTGGCGCGGCGTGCCCAGGGCCGGCGCGATCTTGCGCAGGGCGTGGATGAAGCCGAGGTCGAGCATCTGATCCGCCTCGTCCAGTACGAGGTGCTTGACCGGGCGCAGATCGATCGCGCGGCGGTCCATCAGGTCCATCAGGCGGCCCGGCGTGGCGACAAGAATGTCGACGCCGCGCGACAGCACGGAAATCTGGCGGCCGATGGATTGGCCGCCGACAACGGTGGCGACCTTGATCGGCGTGTTGTTGGTGAACACCCGCAACTGGTCCGCGATCTGGTTGACCAGTTCGCGGGTCGGCGCCAGAATCAGGGCGCGGGCGGTCTTGGGTTCGGGCTTTCCGTGCAGCGCCAGGAGGTGCTCCATCAGCGGCAGGCCGAAAGCCAGCGTCTTGCCGGTGCCGGTCTGGGCGAGGCCGAGGATATCGTGGCCGTCGAGCGCCAGCGGGATCGCGGCGTTCTGGATCGGGGTCGGTTCGGTGAAGCCGGCGGCGGCAAGGGTCTTGGCAAGGATCGGCTTCAGGCCGAGCATATCGAAATCAAACAAGTCATGTCCTTTCGGATCTGCGCGACAGGCGCAAACCGAATATTGGCCATGCAGGCGCATGGCCGGGGCTAGGGTGCGACCGGGCGGCTCATCCGCCGATCGTCAGAACCCTGCGTGATGGGGGTCTAGGGAATATCGTGTCATCGCTGGAAGCCCGTTGGACGGGAACTGCTCACGCGGCAGTGCAGCAACACTTGGGCGTCAGATGGGCCATTGCGACCGATCTGTCAAGCGTGCTGCCCCTTTCCATGTGCAGCCGCATGCAATATGCCGCGCTTCACCTTACCAAAGGATCAAGGACATGGGCTATAAAGTCGTCGTCGTCGGCGCCACGGGCAATGTGGGCCGCGAAATGCTGAACATTCTGGCCGAGCGCCAGTTCCCGGTGGATGAGATCGTGGCGCTTGCCTCGCGCAAATCGCTGGGGTCGGAATGCAGCTTTGGCGACAAGACCCTCAAGACCAAGGACCTCGATACCTTCGATTTCACCGGCTGGGACATTGCGCTGTTCGCCGTGGGCTCCGAGGCGACGAAGAAATACGCCCCCGGTGCCGCCAAGGCTGGCTGCGTGGTGATCGATAACTCGTCTCTCTACCGCTATGACCATGACATCCCGCTTGTCGTGCCCGAGGTGAACCCGGAAGCCGTGGACGGCTATGCCAAGCGCATGATCATCGCGAACCCCAACTGCTCGACCGCGCAGATGGTGGTGGCATTGAAACCGCTCCACGACCGGGCGCGGATCAAGCGCGTGGTCGTCAGTACCTACCAGTCCGTCTCGGGCGCGGGCAAAGAAGGCATGGACGAGCTGTGGGAGCAGACGAAAGCCGTCTACAACCCGGTGAAGGAAGTGCCGCCGTCCAAATTTCCTCGGCAGATCGCCTTCAACGTGATTCCCCAGATCGACGTCTTCATGGAAGACGGATCGACCAAGGAAGAATGGAAGATGATGGTCGAGACCAAGAAGATCCTCGATCCCAGGATCAAGGTCACGGCGACCTGCGTGCGGGTGCCGGTATTCGTTGGCCATTCGGAATCGATCAACATCGAGTTCGAGGAATTTCTCGACGAGGACGAGGCCCGCGATATCCTGCGCGAGGCACCGGGGGTGATGGTCATCGATAAGCGCGAGCCGGGAGGTTACACCACGCCGATCGAATGCGTCGGGGATTACGCCACCTATGTCAGCCGCATTCGCCAGGACGGGACCATCGAGAATGGCCTGAACCTCTGGTGCGTGTCCGACAACCTGCGTAAGGGCGCGGCGCTCAACGCGGTGCAGATCGCCGAGACGTTGGGCAACCGGATGCTCAAAAGGGGCTGATGCCTTGGGCTTGGGGTGGGGGTGCTTTCGCATCCCCGTATCGGTCCGCGCCTCTGGAGTTTCGATCTCAGGGCGATTGGCACGGTTCTCTCGCCTTCGTGATCGCCGGGATCAGATTTCTTTCCGCGCGGCACCAAGGATTGCCGCGCGACCTGCGTCTTAACCTCATGATCGGCGCTGATTGGCCGGTCCGGTTTTCCCCCCTTGGCAGGCGGACCGGGCCGGTTGAAGGTGCCGCCACCCCGGTTATGAGGACCTGATTTGATGAAACGCATTCTTCTGACAACGGCGCTTTGCGCCACGTTTCCCTTGGCAGCCAACGCCGAGGATATTCTGATCCGCGCCGATATTGCCGCGGCGACCGTCTACGGTTCGGGCGCCGATGTCACGCGCGCGGGCACTGTCAGCCTGCCCGCAGGCCGCCACCGCCTGCTGATCGCCATGCCCGATATCTATGCGGCGCAACTGCCGCAGATCAGCGGGCCCGAGGCGGTGCGCTTCGGTCCGCCGCAGGTGATCCAGAGCCATCCTGTGGCCGAGGGCGCATTGGATAATGAGGCGCAGGCTGCCGCCCGCGCCGCTGTTGAGGTGGCCGAGGATCGCGTGATGGAAGCGCAGGATGCGCTGACGCAGGCCGATGCCGCCATCCGCTCGATCGAGACGCAACAGGGCTATATCGCCGGCATCCTGCGCGGCGGGCAGAACGGGGTGGCGATGCCGGATGATCCAGCGCTGGTGCCACAATTCCTTGCCACCTTGGGCGATCAGACGGAGCGCCTTGCCGCCGAACTGCTGGCGGCACAGATCGCGCGTCGCGATCTGGTCACGGCCTACGAGGATGCGCAGCGCGCCTTCGCGGAAGCCACCATGGCGTTTCAGGCGCTGTCGCCCTTTGGCCTGAACACCGGCGTGATCGCCGTTGACGTGACAGTGCCGGGAGAGGTCGAGGCCGATATCGAACTGGCCTATTTCACCCAGGAAGCGGCGTGGCGGCCCAGCTACGAGCTGGACCTTGAAACCTTCAGCGGCATCCTTGAGATCGACCGTTTCGTGACCCTTTACGCGACCGGCGCGGCGCGGTGGCAAGACGTGGCGGTTACCTTCTCCACCTCGAGCCCGGACCGGGCGCGGGAACCAAGCGAGCTTTACGCAACCCCCGCCCGCCTGTTCGAGCCGGAACCGCTAGGTCGGATAGGGAGTGATGCGTTCGCCGACGCTTCTCCGGCGCCGGTACCGCAGCTGGTGGCACCCGCGATAGGCGGCTACGCCAACGAAGCTGCCGTTTTCGTCGAACCGGCCCCCGTGGTGGCCGAATTCGATGGCCTGTCCATATCCTATCCCTATCCCGTGCCGGTCAGCGTTGGCCTGACGGGGCAGATCCTTTTGCCCTTCGACACCCTCGAGCTGGAAACCGAGCAGGAAAACCGTGCCGTGCCGCGGTGGGACGAGACGGCCTTCCTGGTCGCCATGGTCGAGAACGATACTGGTGAGCCGATCCTGCCCGGCGATGCGCGCTTCTATCGCGACGGAGCGCTGATCGGGGAAGGGTATCTGCCGCTGATCCCGGCCGGATCGGATGCGGAAATGGCATTCGGCGCGCTTGATCATCTGCAACTGGTCTGGATCGACCGCTCGCTTGCCGAGGGCGACCGGGGCGTTTTCGTCTCGTCCAACACTCAAATGCGCGAAATCGCGTTCGGGGTCGAGAATACCGGCACGGAGATGGCATCTGTTCGCATCCTCTACGCCACGCCCTTCGCAGAACAGGAGGATCTGGAACTGGACCTGACGCTGTCGGTGCAACCGGACGAGCGGGATATCGACGATGTGCGCGGGGTCCATGCCTGGGATATCGACGTGGCGCCCGGTCAGACCCAGTTGGTCGAAATGGGCGTGTCCTTCGAATTTCCGGACGGCCAGATCCTTGGTTGGAATCCGTAATCAGTACGGCTCGACAAGGATGATGTCGTCGTCGGCATCATCCTCATTCTCGGCGCCACCCGGATCTGCAAACAGGTCCGGGTGATCGTATTTGCGGGACATCGCGGGGCGCAGACTGCGTTGCGCGATCCAGTCATGTGAATGCCCCGGAAACGGCTGGCCGAACCGGCGCATCAGGTCGGCATAAGCCCAACCCAATTCGGACGCCTTGCAGATGGCTGCGGCAGTCCGGGTGCAGTAAAGCGCCAGCCCGCCGCCGCGTTCGCGGAAGGTGTAGCCATGTCGGGCGAGGCGGGTCTGCAGATCGGACCACCCGACCGCGCCGGAAAGATCGGCTGCGAGGAGCGCCCGGATGGGCGCGAGGAGGGCCGGACGCCCCGCCGCCCCGGCCTCCACCCCTGCGGGTATCCTCGCCGCATCGCCGGGCGAGGGCATCGACAGCAACACAGTCAAAAGATGCCGCGCCATGTCGGACGGAGCCACACCGGCAGCCTGCGCCATCCGGCGCAGGGCGGCATGAACCTCAAGCGGCAGATCAAGAACGATGGGGGCATGCATATCCATGTGCCAGACGCTGCCCGATTCTGGTTAATCCCCGATGAATACCATCAGCCCTCGTCAGCCTTCGACAATTGTCTGCAACTGCGCCAACCCGCGCTCGTAATCCGCGCCGACCCAGCCATCCATCATCAGCCCGAACCAGCGACCCACTGGCCCGGCGCCCATATCGGCATCAAGCCCCCAGATCACGCGCGAACCCTCGCCTTCCGGCACCACCCGCCACCACGCCTCGGACGGCGCCATGCCATCGAAATTCAACGTGGTCCGCACGCTTTCGTTCTCGACCAGTTCGACGATTTCCTGTCGCCCGCTGCCGACCGAGGGGTTGTCGGACATCCATTCCATGACATTTCCCACGCCGGTATCGGGACCAGAAAAGGTGACGGTCATCTCGGGATCGAGAGAGGACCACGGCGACCACTCGGCAAAAGCCTGAAGCGAGCTGAGATGGGGAAACACCATTTCGGGCGCGGCATTCACCACGATCTCTCGCTGAACGGTAACTTGTCGCGGCAGGATGAAGCCTATGACAACGGCAAGGACGATCAGGCCGACAAGGCCGATCAGGATGTTACGGATCAGGCGCATGGCACCCTCCCTTTGACGGATTGAGTTGGCGAATTTCTAGCACAGGTTGTGTGCCAGTCACCGATGATTGCGCGCGGCACGATCAGAATCTTTCGGCCCGCAGCACCTGACAATCCGTCACCGTCACCACGCCGATATGCCGCTCGACCACCGCAAAAGCTGCGGCCAGCAACCCGTCAAGCTTGTCGGGACGGATGATGCACACCACCGCGACCATGCCACCGGCGCGGGTTACCTGTCCCTCGCGGCTCCACTGGCCGGATCGACCTGATCCGCCAAGGACCGGCAGGACGGTGAACCCGGTGACGCCTGCCGTGATCAGCGCCTTGGTCAGGCGGCTTTCCATGACGGCTTCGATGGTGATTTCCACGCGTTTGGCCTGATGGGTCTGCATGGTTTCAGCCTCCGGTCACGAAATTGGCGATCGCGAGGTAAAGCGGGATGCCGATGGTCAGGTTGAAGGGGAAGGTCACGCCAAGGGACAGCGTCAGGTAGATTGAGGGGTTCGCTTCGGGCAAGGCCACGCGCATGGCGGCGGGCACGGCGATGTAGCTGGCCGAGGCCGAAAGCGTCATGAACAGCACAACGCCGCCGGAGCTGAGGCTCAGAAGCACGCCAGCCAGCAAGCCGAAGCTGCTGCCGATCAGCGGCATCAGGACGCCGAAGGCGAAGAGGCCGGGTTTCAGCACGCCGCGCGCTTCGCGCAAGCCGCGCCCGGCGACCAGCCCCATGTCGAGCAGGAACAGGCACAGCACACCCTGAAAAGGCGCCACGATGAAGGGCGCGATCATGGTCAATCCATCCGCCCCGGTAACCATCCCGATCACAAACGCCCCGACCAGCAGCACGATGGAGCCGTTGAGCAGGATCTCCCGCATCAGGCCTGCCTCCATCTGTGCCGACCCCTTGTCGAAGCGCGCGATAAGCCACAGGGCAGAGAGGATGGCGGGCGCCTCCATCACGGCGGCGACGGCGACCATATAGCCCTCGGCCATCAGTCCGCTGGCCGTCACCACCGAGGTGGCCGCCACGAAGGTCACGATGGAGATGGAGCCGTAATGCGCCGCGACGGCGGCTGCATCGGTCACGGACAGCCCTGTCATCACCCGCAACAGAGCGAAGGCGATCAGGGGAAGCGCGAAGCTGAGCACCACACCCGCGACCAGCGACAGAACCAGTGTCGCGTCGATGCCGTGATCGGCTACCGCAGCACCCCCTTTGAAGCCGATGGCAAAGAGCAGGTAGATCGACATGCCCTTGGCGATCGCCTCGGGGATCGACAGGTCGGACCGCGCGAAGGCGGCCACAAGGCCAAGGGCGAAGAACAGGATGATCGGCGACAGAAGGTTATCGGACGCAAGGGCAAGCATACCGTCCATGTCATCCCCTTGTGCGGTTGCGGTGGCAGCATGGTTACGGGCCACTGACGCCCGGGGCAAGCGGTTCAGGCAGGCGAGAAAAGGCGCAGCGTGCCGTCGAACGCGTGCATGTCCATGCTTCCCAGATCAGCCCAAAGACCATGCAGGGTCAGGGTGTTGGCGTCCATCGCCGCCTTCACGAAGGGATAGCTGAGCAGGTTCTCAAGGCTGACATGGATGCCTTCCTTTTCCAGGGCGGTATGGCGATGGCCATGGTCCTTGATATCGGCCACCCGGGCGAAGCCGGGGCGCAGCACATCCAGCCAGCGGCCGATGAAGCTTTCCTTCCGATCGAAATCGGGCGCCGTGCCTTCGCACATCGCGATGCACCCGGCCACACCGCCACAACCCGAATGGCCCATGACCACGATATGCTCCACTTTCAGGTGCTTCACCGCAAACTCCACTGCTGCCGCCGTGCCGTGGTGCTGCCCGTCAGGCGTATAGGGCGGCACCAGATTGGCGATGTTGCGATGGATGAACAATTCGCCGGTGCGCTGGCTGAAGATGGTGTTGATCTCGACCCGACTGTCGCAGCACGCAATCACCATGGCGCGGGGATTCTGGCCTTCCCTTGCCAGCTTTCGGGACCAGTCGCGATCCTCGGGCAGCGAGGATTCCTTCCAGTTCTTGTAGCGCTCGCGCAAATAGGGCGGCAGGGATGTGATACGATGCATGGGGTATCCTTGATCGGTTCCCCAAGGTCTTAGCCTGCATTCCAACCAAATTGGAGGTGCTTTTGTCGGGGCGATAAATCGTTTCTTCAGCACGCGGCGGGCAAAAGCAGGCCATCCCAGTAATGGGCGTCCTGTGGTGGGGGCGAAGAAATGGAGCGAGACATGAGCCGGATAGCCGGGGCCGACCTGCGCCCCCTGATTACGGAATTGCGCCCGAGCGAAGCTGCGCGCTTCAACCCGGAGCGTTTGGAAGAACTGTGCCATCGTATCGGAGAGGTCCGCGCCGAGGCCGAGGTGGCGTTGGCGCTGCACCGCATCTCGGAACATCTGCCCCGGTTGCCGTCGCTGCTGCGCGATGATGCAAGGGCGTTTCTTCTGGTGATCGAGCAGATTGCCGGCGACGCGGAGTTGATCGGCATGGCGACATTGGCTCGTGTCGCCCGCAACGTGGCCGACAGCCACGCGACCGGCAACCATGTGGCGCTGGCCGCGACATTGGCGCGGTTGGAGCGGGTCGGCGATCGCTCGATCCACGCGGTGTGGGATCTGGAGGATCTGTCGGTTTGATCGGGGCGGTCGGGTCCGGTTGATCCGGCCTTGCAGGTCGGGCGCGGAACGGTAGGCTGTCGCGAAACCAACACGGGTCGCGTCAATGCCAATGCACTTTTCCGACGCCGGGCAAAATGCCCTGCCGATATATCTGATCGGGGCCGATGCCTCGCTTGCCCATCTTGATCCTGCCCATACTGCCTGGGCCGAGGCGCATGGGTTCAAGGGTCAACATGGCCGAATCCTGACACTGCCGGGCGATGGTCTTGCCGGCGCCTTGGTCGGGACCGGCACCGCGCGCGACCGGGTGCGCAACCGTTTTGGTGTGGGAGCGGCGATCGCGACCCTGCCCGAGGCGACCTATGCCATCACCAACATGCCTGATCCGGGTGCCGAAGCGGACGAGATCGCGCTTGGCTATCTTTTCGCCAATTATCGTTTTGACCGCTACCGCGCCCAACCCGAGGCAAAAGCGCTCCTTGCCGCACCCCTCGGCGTCGATGCCGAGCGATTGGAGCGGATCGCGAAGGCCGAGGCGCTGATCCGCGACCTGATCAACACGCCCGCTGAGGATATGGGGCCCGATGCGCTGGAAGCTGCCGTGCACGGGCTGGCGGGCGAGTTCGGGGCTACGGTCGTGGTGATCGAAGGCGACGACCTGCTGGCGCAGAACTTCCCGCTGATCCACACCGTCGGCCGCGCCGCCACCCGTGCGCCGCGCCTGATCGACATGGTCTGGGGCAAATCCGGGCCAACCGTCACGCTCGTCGGCAAGGGTGTGTGTTTCGATACCGGCGGGCTGGACCTGAAACCCTCAGTCTCCATGGGGCTGATGAAGAAGGACATGGGCGGGTCCGCCAATGTGCTGGGTCTGGCGCGGATGATCATGGCCGGGGGCATGGAGTGCCGCCTGCGCGTGCTGATCCCGGCGGTCGAGAACAACGTGGCGGGCAACGCCTTCCGCCCCGGCGATATCCTGACCGCGCGCAACGGGATGACGGTCGAGATCAATAATACCGACGCCGAAGGGCGTCTGGTGCTGGCCGATGCCCTGGCGCTCGCCAGCGAAACGCCGCCCGATCTGCTGGTCTGCATGGCGACGCTGACGGGCGCCGCCCGCGTGGCCGTTGGCCCCGACATCGCGCCCTTCTTCACCGATGACGACGCACTGGCCCTGTCGCTGTCGCAGGCCGCCCTGCGGGTGGCCGACCCGGTCTGGCGGCTGCCCTTCCACGAAGCCTACGAGCCGCTGATCGAACCCGGCATCGCGGACCTCGACAACGCCCCCTCGGGTGGCATGGCCGGTTCCATCACCGCTGCCCTGTTCCTGCGCCGCTTCGCCCCCGTGCCGCGCTTCGTCCATCTCGACGTCTTCGCGTGGTCGCGCGCCAATGCGCCCGGTCGCCCCAAGGGTGGCCTTGGTCAGGGCATCCGCGCAATCTACGACGCCTTGCCGGAGGTGCTCGGGCAATGAGCGACCGGCGCACCATCCCGTCCAATGGCCGCGTCGCCCATGACAGCCTGAAAGGCATCGTCGAGGCGGAGCGTTATACCGAAGGACGCTGGATGATGGTCCAGCAACCCATCGCCAACCTGTCGGACACGCCGCGGGGAGGGCGCACCAGCCAGCTGGTGTTCGGCGAGCGCTTCCTGGTTCTGGATACAGAGGACGGGTTCGCCTTCGGTCAATGCGAGAAAGATGGCTATGTCGGCTACATGATCTCGGGCGCGCTGACGGGGGCAGAGGTTGCGACCCATTGGGTGATCTCGCCCGCAACGCATCTTTACCCGCGTCCCGAACTGACGGCGCCGCCTGATGTTTGCCTCTATTTTGGCAGCCGGGTGAAGGTCATGGCTGAAAAGAGCAATTATCGCCGCATCCATACCGGGCATTTCATGCCGTCGCAGCACCTGATGCCGATCAAGGCGCGGTTCGCTGACCCCGTCGGCATTGCCGATCTGTTCCTCGGCACGCCCTATCTGTGGGGCGGAACCAGCCGCTGGGGGATCGATTGCTCGGGCCTTGTGCAGGCGTGCCTGCATGCCTGCGGCCTGCCCTGTCCGCGCGACAGCGATCAGCAGGAAGCGGAACTGGGCGAGGAGATCGCCTATGACGGCGCGCTGAAACGGGGCGATCTGATCTTTTGGAAGGGCCATGTCGCCATGATGGCCAGCGACCGGATGCTGCTCCACGCCAATGCGCATCACATGGCCGTAGCCTACGAGCCGCTGAAGGACGCTGCCGCCCGGATTGGAGCGACCAAGGTCGGCCCGATCACCGCGCGCAAACGACTGCCGCTTGCCTAATCCACGGCCCGGATCAGCTTGCTTTCAAGGACGCGCAGCACAGCCTTCAGGTCGTGCCCCCGCTTGAGGATACGTCCGTCCATCCCGATCACCGAATACTGCCCCTGCTTCTCGCGCAGCTTGGGCCGCTTCTCGATCCGGTAGATCGGATGCTCTGCGGTGCGCCGGAAGATCGCAAAGATGGCCACGTCGCTCAGGTGGCTGATCCCGTAATCCCGCCACTCTCCCGCCGCCACCATGCGCCCGTAGAGCGTCAGGATCGGCGCAAGTTCCGTGCGATGAAACGCCACTTGTTCGGGCGCGGTTACGGGCGTTTCGGGCTGGAAGTGCATCACCATGGATGAATCCTGAGCGCAGCGGGGCCTTAAATCAAGCGCAAGCGTCGGATCGGACATGAAAAGACCCCGCTTTCTGGCGGGGTCCTGACTGTCGCTAGGGCACGGGCGTCACGCGCGGACCAATGCCTCATAGCTCTGCGCGATGTCGCGGGTCATTGCGCCAACCTCGAAATTGTAGTCGCCGATCTGCCCCACCGGCGTCACTTCCGCCGCAGTGCCGGTCAGCCAGCATTGCTCGAAGCTTTCCAGTTCCTCGGGCATGATGTGCCGCTCGTGCACTTTCACCTGCTTTTCGCGCAGCATCCCGATGACGGTCTGGCGCGTGATACCGTTCAGGAACACGTCGGCGTCGGGGGTATGAACCTCGCCATTCTTGACGAAGAAGATGTTGGCCCCGGTCGCCTCGGCCACATAGCCACGATAATCCATGAACAGGGCGTCGGAACAGCCCTTCGCTTCGGCGGCGTGCTTGGACATGGTGCAGATCATGTAGAGGCCGGCGGCCTTGGCGTGGACCGGGATCGTCTCGGGCGAGGGGCGCTTCCACTTGGAGATATCGAGCTTGGCGCCCTTCATCTTGGCGTCCCCGTAATAGCTGCCCCATTCCCACGTCGCGACCGCCAGCCGCACCGGATTACGCCCCGAACTGACGCCCATATCCTCGCCCGACCCGCGCCACGCGACCGCGCGCACATAGGCGTCGCTCAGGCCGTTGGCCTTCATGGTCGCGTATTTCGCGGCCTCAATCTCGTCTACCGTGTAGGGGATGTCGATATCGAGCATCCGGCCAGAGGCCAGCAGACGCTCGGAATGGCGGCGACTTTCGAAAATCTTGCCATTATAGGCGCGTTCGCCCTCAAAAACACTTGAGGCATAGTGCATCGCGTGGGTCAGCAGATGCACATTCGCAGCCCGCCAGTCGACAAGCTTGCCGTCCATCCAGATAAACCCGTCGCGGTCGTCATAGGCTCCTGCCATGGTCTTGTCCCTCACCGATACACCCGCTTCCACCCGGGCTGTGATTTCCGAAAGTTGCGCAAGATACGTCCGCTTCGGACATAATATTACGCAGATTGCCAGTTTCGCTAACAATTGATTCTTGGAAAGTCAACAAGGCTGACATAAACTGACCTGAAATCCGGGTGGGACCGGACAAGAGGGGACATCGATAATGGCCGAGCGCACAACAAGCGCGAGCATCGGGCGGGGCGAGACGCGCCTGTTCCTGACCGACGAGCAATTGCGCAAGGGCATCGAGGCGATGTTCTTCGCCTATCGCGGTTTCACCGCCGATCCCGACCTGATCCTTGCCGATTACAGTTATGGCCGCGCCCATCACCGCGCGGTGCATTTCATCAATCGCTCGCCGGGCACGACGGTCAACAACCTGCTGTCGATCCTGGGCGTGACGAAACAATCGCTCAACCGCGTGCTGCGCACGCTGGTCGAGGACGGGCTGGTCGAGGCCCGTGTCGGCAAGCGGGACAAGCGCGAGCGTCACCTGCACCTTACCGCGCGCGGTGCCGATCTGGAGCGCGCCCTGAGCGAGGCGCAGCGCAACCGCATGCGCGTGGCGTTCCGCAACGCCGGGCCAGAGGCCGTCGCCGGTTTCCGCGCCGTGCTCGAGGAGATGATGGATCCGGACATGCGCCGCCACTACCTTGACGGCACGGATGGCAGCGCATGATCGACATTGGCGCCCATCTGCTGATCGTCGACGACGACGAACGCATCCGCACGCTGTTGCAGAAGTTCCTGATGCGCAACGGCTTCATGGCCACGGGTGCGCGCGATGCCGCGCAGGCGCGCAAGCTGCTGGGGGGCCTCAGCTTCGATCTGATCGTGCTGGATGTCATGATGCCCGGCGAAGACGGGCTGAGCCTGTGCCGCGACATCCGCGCCCGGGCGAAAACCCCTGTCCTGCTGCTAACGGCCAAAGGAGAATCCGCGGACCGGATCGAGGGACTGGAGGCCGGGGCAGACGATTACCTTGCCAAGCCGTTCGAGCCGAAGGAACTGCTCCTGCGGATCAACGCGATCCTGCGCCGGATGCCGGTGCCGCATGACGAAACCTCGGTGCAGAACATTCTGCATCTGGGCCCGATCCGATACGATATCGAACGGGCCGAGATGTTGCGCGGACAGGAGATCGTGCGCCTGACGGCCACCGAAGCCGCCCTCATGCGCATTTTTGCGGTGCAGCCGGGGCAACCCTTTTCCCGCACCGATCTGGTCAGCCTGCTCAATCGCGACAAGGTCGGGGGCGACCCGGTGCAGGAACGGGCCGTAGATGTGCAGATCACGCGGCTGCGTCGCAAGATCGAGTCGAACCCGAAACAGCCGCGCTACCTTCAGACCGTGCGCGGAGCGGGATACATGCTTGCGCCGGATTGACTTGGCGCAAGGGGCGACAGGCGATAGCGGCACCCCGCTCAAGTAGCCGATAGGCTGTAGCCGAAAAAAGAGGGACTCAGTCATGCTGATCGTGAACAATCCAAGCGGGCTTTCCCACGAAATGCCGGCGGGCCATCCCGAGCGCATCGCCCGACTGGAGACGGTCTTTGCCGTTCTGGCGGGGGTGGAAGCGACGCGGATGGAGGCGCCTTTGGCAACGGAAGCGGACATTGCGCTCTGCCACCCGCAAAGCCATATCGACGCGTTGCGGACGGCGATGCCGACAAAGGGCATGGTGCAGATCGACGCCGATACCAGCGCCTCGCCCGGCACATGGGAGGCTGCGCTGCGCGGCGTTGGCGGCTGCCTACTGGCGGTGGATCAGGTGCTGTCCGGCGCCCACAAGCGCGCCTTCGTCGCCACCCGTCCGCCCGGCCACCACGCCGAAAAGTCCCGCGCAATGGGCTTTTGCCTGTTCGGCAACATCGCCATCGCCGCCCTGCATGCCCTTGAACGGCATGGCCTTTCCCGGGTGGCCGTGGTGGATTTCGATGTTCACCACGGCAACGGCACGCAAGACCTGCTGTGGGACGAGCCCCGCGCGATGTTCATCTCGTCGCACCAGATGCCGCTTTACCCCGGCTCGGGCGCGCCCGGGGAACGGGGGGCCAGCGATAACGTCCTGAATGTCCCTCTGCCACCCGGATCGGACGGTCAGGTCATGCGCAACCGTTACACCAACGCGGTTTTCCCGCGCCTTCGCGCCTTTGCGCCCGAATTGATCCTTGTCTCCGCCGGGTTCGACGCCCATGCCCGCGATCCCTTGGCCAACCTGATGTGGGAGGCCGAGGATTTCGCCTGGATCACGCGGGAATTGGTGAAAATCGCCGACGAGGTCTGCGGTGGCCGCATCGTCTCGACACTTGAAGGCGGGTATGATCTGCAGGGGCTGGGTGACGGCGTCGCCGCCCATGTGGCCGAGCTTGCGGAGGATTGAATGGCTGACAAACCCATCGAGGAAATGAGTTTCGAGGACGCGATCCGCGCGCTGGAACAAGTGGTGACCCAGCTTGATCGCGGCGATGTGGCGCTGGAGGACTCCATCAAGCTCTACCAGCGCGGCGCGGCCCTGAAGGCGCGGTGCGAGGCGAAGCTGAAGGATGCCGAGGAAAAGGTCGCGCAGATCACGCTCGACGCCAACGGGCAGCCCACGGGTGCGACGCCGGTTGAGGGGCTGTAAGCCTTGTTCAAGGCGGCTTTGACGGATGCGCAATCGCGCATCGGGGATTTCCTGACAGGGCGGATGGCGGGACTGGGTGATGGCAACATCGCCGAGGGAATGCGCTATGCCACCGGCGGCGGGAAACGCCTGCGCGGGTTCTTGGCCCTTGAAACTGCTAGACTATTTGACGTCGCGCCACATCGCGCTCTGCACGCCGCTGGCGCGGTCGAATGCCTCCATGCCTACAGTCTGGTGCATGACGACCTGCCCTGCATGGACGATGACGACCTGCGGCGTGGCCTCCCCACGGTGCATGTGAAATGGGATGAAGCGACGGCCGTGCTGGTCGGCGATGCCTTGCAGACCTTCGCCTTCGAGCTTCTGAGCCGCGAGGAGGCCGGAACGGCGGAGGAGCGGATCGCGCTGGTGGCAAGTCTGGCGACAGCCAGCGGCGCACAGGGGATGGTTCTGGGACAGGCGCAGGATATCGCGGCCGAGACCGCCGGTCGCCCCCTAACCCTTTTGGAAATAACGGAACTTCAGGCCAACAAGACCGGCCGCCTGATCGAATGGCCCGCCTTGGCCGGGGCCATTCTGGGCCATGCAGACCCTCAGCCCTTGCGCGATTATGCCCGCGCGATCGGCCTCGCGTTCCAGATTGCTGATGACATCCTCGATGTCGAAGGGGATGCCGCTACTGCCGGCAAGGCGCTGCGCAAGGATGCCAAGGCGGGCAAGGCGACGTTCGTGTCCCTGCTGGGCCTCGACGCGGCCCGCGCCCGCGCCCGCACCCTTGTTGCCGAAGCGGACGCGGCGCTTGCGCCCTATGGCGAAAAGGCGCAGTCCCTCCGCGATCTGGCGCATTACATTATAGACCGAGACAAGTAGAAAAAAGGCCGTTGCCATGAGCGAGCGCCCCAAGACCCCCCTGCTGGACCGCGTTAATTCGCCCAGCGATCTCAAGCACTTGAGTGGCCACGATCTGCGCCGCCTTGCCGACGAATTGCGTGCCGAGATGATCTGGACCGTCAGCCAGACCGGTGGCCATTTCGGCGCGGGACTTGGCGTGGTGGAACTTACGGTGGCGCTTCATGCGGTGTTCGATACGCCGCGCGACAAGCTGATCTGGGACGTCTCGCACCAGTCTTACCCGCACAAGATCCTGACCGGCAGGCGGGCGCAGATGCTGTCGATCCGGCAGAAGGACGGCCTCAGCGGGTTCACCAAACGATCCGAGTCGCCCTACGACCCGTTCGGCGCGGCGCATTCCTCGACCTCGATTTCCGCGGCGCTGGGCTTTGCCGTCGCGCGTGATCTGGGCGGGGATTGCGACACCGGCCATGGCGACGCGATCGCGGTGATCGGCGACGGCGCGCTTTCGGGCGGCATGGCCTATGAGGCAATGAACAATGCGGGCCATCTGGGCAAGCGGTTGATCGTGATCCTGAACGACAACGAGATGTCGATTGCGCCACCTACGGGGGCAATGTCTTCTTATTTATCAAGGCTTTATGCGGGCGCGCCGTTCCAGGAATTCAAGGCCGCCGCCAAGGGTGCCGTGTCGCTTTTGCCGCAACCATTCCAGGACGGTGCGCGGCGCGCGAAGGAGCTTCTGAAGGCGGCGACGGTGGGTGGCACCCTCTTCGAAGAGCTGGGTTTTTCCTATGTCGGGCCGATTGATGGCCACGATATGGAAAGCCTCCTGTCGGTTCTGCGCACGGTGAAAACGCGCGCCGACGGGCCGATTCTGATCCACGCGATCACCAAGAAGGGAAAGGGTTACGCCGAGCATCGCGCGGATCGCGGCCATGCGACGGCGAAGTTCAACATCGCGACCGGCGAGCAGGCGAAAGCGCCCTCGAACGCGCCAAGCTATACCAAGGTTTTCGCGCAATCGCTGATCGCCGAGGCGATGGATGACCCGAAGATTGTTGCTGTCACCGCCGCGATGCCGGATGGAACGGGGCTGGACCTCTTTGCCGAGCGCTTCCCAAGCCGTTGTTTTGATGTGGGAATTGCCGAGCAACATGCCGTAACGTTCTGCGCGGGAATGGCGGCGGGTGGCCTGAAGCCCTTCGCCGCGATCTATTCCACGTTCCTGCAACGCGGCTACGATCAGGTTGTGCACGACGTGGCGATCCAGCGCCTGCCAGTGCGCTTCGCCATCGACCGCGCGGGTCTGGTGGGGGCCGATGGCTGCACCCATGCGGGCAGCTTTGACATCGCCTATCTCAGCAATTTGCCCGGTTTCGTCGTCATGGCCGCCGCCGACGAGGCCGAGTTGCGCCATATGGTGAGGACGGCGTTGGAGATCGACGACAGGCCTTCCGCCTTCCGTTTCCCGAGGGGCGAGGGCGTGGGCGTCGACCTGCCGGAGCGGGGCGTGGCCCTTGAGGTCGGAAAAGGCCGCATGATTTCAGAGGGTTCGCGGGTGGCGATCCTCAATTTCGGCACAAGGCTGAAGGAAGTGCGCGAAGCGGCGGAGACGTTGACGCAACGGGGCATCACGCCCACCGTCGCCGATGCGCGGTTTTCCAAGCCGCTGGACGAGGCGCTGATCCTGCAACTTGCCCGCCACCACGAGGCGCTTATCACGGTGGAAGAGGGTGCGATTGGCGGCTTTGGCAGCCATGTCGCGCAACTCCTTGCGGAGAAAGGGGTTTTTGACACCGGCCTCAAATATCGCTCGATGGTTTTGCCGGATATCTTCATCGATCAGGCCAGCCAGACGGACATGTATGCCGTGGCGGGGATGAATGCCGAGGATATCGTGGCGAAGGTGCTGACGACGCTGGGCGTCAAGGTCTTGAGCAAGCGCGCCTAGGGCCTGCTGACCCGTTCCATATGGGACAATCCCGTTTGGGGACAACCAGGCCCGCTTTGGGACGATAGCGAACTTGGAATGCGCCCAAATGGGCGCATCTCAGCTTTTCCCCAACCGCTCCTCGATCGCCTTGAGGCGGTCGAGCACCTCGTCGCGATACTTGTCAGTCGCGGCATTCGATTCCTCGGAATGGGCATCCTGCATCGAGTTCACCACCAGACCCACGATCAGGTTCACCACGGCGAAGGTGGTGACCATGATGAAGGGCACGAAGAAGGCCCAGGCGTAGGGGTAGACCTCTTGCACCGGGCGGACGATTCCCATGGACCAGGATTCAAGTGTCATGATCTGGAACAGGGAATAGAGCGAGCGGCCGAGCGTGCCGAACCATTCCTGAAACAGCGCCGTCTGTTCCGGTGTGCAGGCGGCGCAGAGGCCGCCGAAGAGTTTCGTCGCCATGACCGCGCCGATGTAGAAGATGATCGACATCAGCAGGAACACCGATCCCATGCCGGGCAGGGCCGTGAGCAACCCCTCCACCACGCGGCGGAGCGACGGGACGGCGGAGACGACGCGCAGGATCCGCAGGATGCGGAGCGCGCGAAGGACGGACAGGCCCTGGGCAGCAGGCACAAGGGCGATGCCGACGATCACGAAATCGAACAGGTTCCAGCCGTTGCGGAAGAAGCGCGCACCTTGGGCAAAGATTTTCAGGGCGAGTTCGCCGACGAAAATGGCAAGACACACCGTATCGAGCATCAGGATCAGGGGGCCCGCAACCGCCATGACGGTGTTGGATGTCTCCAGCCCAAGGATCACCGCGTTGAAGAGAATCACGCCGATGATCGCGTTGCGGACGGTGGGACTGTCGAGCCAGAGGCCAAGGCGGGTGCGGAAATCCGGGGCGGCGTCGGTGGCGATCATCGGCATCTCACTGGAACGGGTCAGCCGTCGATATGGTGGAGCGTGAAGCGCGCCGCAAGTTCCACATGGGGCGACCAGCGAAATTGATCGACGGGCTGGATCCAGTCGAGGCGATAACCCGCCTGCGTCAGGATCAGGGCATCGCGCGCGAAGGTCGTGGGGTTGCAGGAGATTGCCGCGATGACCGGGATTCGCGCCTTGGCGAGTTCGATGGTTTGCGCCTCGGCCCCGGCGCGGGGCGGGTCGATGACGACGGCGTCGAAGCGGGCGAGTTCGTCAGGCAGCAGCGGGCGGCGGAAGAGGTCGCGCTTTTCGGTGGTCAGGGGTTTCAGGCCGGTGGTGTGGCGCGTGGCGTGATCCAGCGCCGCCAGCAGGTCGGGCGCGGCTTCTACGGCATGGACCGGCGCGCGCGTTGCAAGCGGCAGCGCGAAGGTGCCAAGGCCGCAGAACAGGTCGGCGATGTGCTTCGCGCCGAGAGTGGCCTCCATCACGGCGGCTTGCAGCGCCGCTTCGCCCGCGCCCGTCGCCTGCAGGAACGCGCCCGGCGGGGGCGCGACGCGGGCCGGCCCGATGCGCAGGACGGGCGGCGTATCGGTGAACACCGGCTCGTCCCCCCAGGTGAGCCGCGAGAAGCTTCCCTGCACGGCGGGCAGGGCAGCGCGGAGCGGTCCGTCGAGGGGTTTCGCGCCGGTCACAAGCAGATCGACGCCGGTATCGGTGAGCGTCAGCGACAGGCCCAGCACAGCGGAGCGGGACGCGCCCATGCGGGTGACTTCCTCCAGCGCTGGCAGGCAGGCCAGCAGGGCGGGGTCGATCAGAAAACAATCTCTGATCGGCACGATCGTGTCTGATTTGCGGGCATGAAAGCCGACAAGAGCGCCCTTCTTGGTGCGGGTGCCCGACAGCGTTGCGCGGCGGCGGGTGCGGGGGGCGGAGGTGAGGATCGGGCGCAGGGGGGCGGTAAGGTTGTGAGCGGCAAGGGCGGTTGTGATCACACTTTCCTTGAAGCCCGCGACGAAGGCGTCGGAGGCGTGCATCAGGCTGCATCCGCCACAGGAACGGTAATGCGGGCAGGGCGCCTTCACGCGGTCCGTGGAAGGTGAGATCACAGATGGCGACGCAATACGGTCGCCCTCGATATCGCCCGAGATACGCTCTCCCGGCAGGGTCAGCGGCACGAAGATTGTCGCACCCGCGCCGGTGGTGGCGACGCCGTCGCCGTGGTGCCCGAGGCGGTGGATGGTAAGCTCTGCCATGGGCCGTGTTTGGGCGAAAGCGGGCGGCGGAACAAGGGGTGGCAGTCGGAAGGGTCGCGGCGCGGCGGCGGGGTCAACCCCGCCCTACGGCATGGGGCCGACGGACCTACTCCGCAGCGGCGGCGGCGTCCAGACCGATGAAGCCGCCCGATTGGCGCGTCCAGTAGCGGGCATAGAGGCCGTCTTGCGCCAGCAGACTGTCATGGGTGCCATCCTCGACGATGCGACCCTGATCCAGCACGACGATGCGGTCCATCACGGACAGGGTGGACAGGCGGTGGGCGACGGCGATGACGGTCTTGCCCTGCATGATCTCGGTCAGGGTGTCCTGAATCGCAGCCTCGACTTCACTGTCGAGCGCGCTGGTCGCCTCGTCCAGCACCAGCACCGGCGCGTCCTTGAGGAAGGCGCGGGCAAGGGCCACGCGCTGGCGCTGGCCGCCCGACAGCTTCACGCCGCGCTCGCCCAGAAAGCAATCATACCCGGTGCGGCCCTTGTGGTCGCGGAGCGAGAGGATGAAGTCATGTGCCTCGGCCCGCTCGGCAGCGCGGATCACCTCGGCCTCGGCGGCGTCAGGGCGGCCGTAGAGGATGTTGTCGCGGGCGGTGCGGTTGAACATGGCGGTGTCTTGCGTGACCATGGCGATCTGCTGGCGCAGGCTGTCCTGGGTGACGTTGCGCACATCGACGCCGTCCACCAGAATACGACCCTGTTCCGCATCATAGAGCCGCATCAAGAGCGCTACGAGCGTCGATTTCCCGGCCCCGGAGGCGCCCACGACACCGAGTTTCTGGCCCGGTTCGATCACCAGATCGACATGGTCGATGCCGCCGTCCTTCTGACCGTAGGCGAAGGAAACCCCCTCGAACGCGATGCGGCCCTTGACGCGCGGCAGGGCTGTCGCGCCCGCCGCGTCGGTCAGGCCATGGGGCGGGGTCAGCGTGCGCATGCCGTCCTCGAGTTCGCCCACATTGGCGTAGATGCCCATCAAGGTGAACGATACCCAGCCGGTCATCTGGGAAATCCGCATCGAGATGGCACCGACGGCGGCGATGTCGCCCGGCGTGGCGGTACCCTGTTGCCACAGCACGACCGCCCCCAGAACCAGCCCGACCGGCAGCAAGCCCGCCATCGCCATCAGCGCGAAGCGGAAGCCGGTGGACAGGAAGCCGAAGGCCAGCGCCGCGGTGCGGTAGCCGTCCATCGCCTCGGTCGCGGCCTGATCCTCGTGATCGGTATGGCCGAAGAGCTTCACCGTCTTGATGTTGGTGATGGTGTCGACGACCTGCCCCGTGACGTTGGCCCGCTTGGCGGCACGTTCCTTGGCGCGGACGCGGATGCGCGGCAGATACCAGCGGATCATCAGCCAGTAGAGGCCCATCCAGCCGACTAGCGCCGCCGCAATGCGCCAGTCGATGGCGATCAGCAGCACCACGGTGCCGGCCACCGTGACGATGGCATAGGCGGCGGCGTTGATCACCTCGGTCACGATGTTCACCAGCGCCGAGGCCGCCTGCATCTGCTTCTGGGCGATGCGTCCGGCAAAGTCGTTGTCGAAGAAGCGGATGTCGTGGCCCAAGGTCCAGCGGTGCAGGCGCGACTGGATCAGGGGGGCGAGGTTCGGCGGCAGGACGATGCCGTTGAACGCGGCAGAGGTGCCGAAGAACACCGGACGCAACAGCAGATAGAAGCCGATATAGGCGAGGATCAGCACGCTTTGATCCGAGAAATAGGTATCGGCAGGCGCAGAGGTGGTGCTGTCGATCAGGACGCCGAGGAACCAAGCCGCGCCGACCTCCATCAACCCGGCAGCGCCCGACAGGACCGAGGCCACGATCATCACCGGCCAAGCCCCGGCGAGGCACCATTTGATGAAGGGCCAGAGGGTGCGCGGCGGTGGGCCGTCAGCCTCCGCAAAAGGCTCGATCATGTCCGACAGCCAGGCGGCAAGACGGGTCAGGAGTGCTTTGATGGGGGTCATTCGGCGGCCTCCTCTGTTCCGATGAAGCCGCCGGACTGGCGCGACCAGAAGCCCGCGTAAAGGCCGCCTTGGGCCAGAAGCTGGTTATGGGTGCCGTCCTCGACGATGTGGCCGCCGTCCAGCACCACGATGCGGTCCATCCGGGCGATGGTGGACAGGCGGTGAGCGATGGCGATGACGGTCTTGCCCTCCATCACGCCATAGAGCGTGTCCTGAATCTGCGCCTCGACCTCGCTGTCGAGCGCGCTGGTGGCTTCGTCCAGCACAAGGATCGGCGCGTTCTTGAGGATCACACGCGCCAGCGTCACCCGCTGGCGCTGGCCACCGGACAGCTTCACGCCGCGTTCGCCGACATGGGCATCATAGCCGCGGCGGCCCTGCGGATCCTCCAGATCAAGGATGAAATCATGCGCCTCGGCGCGTTTGGCGGCGGCGATCATCGCCGCGTCGGACGCATCGGGCGCGCCGTAGAGGATGTTGTCGCGCACCGAGCGGTGCAGGAGGGACGAGTCCTGTTGCACCATCCCGATCAAGGAGCGCAAGCTGTCTTGCTGCACGGTCGAGATATCCTGTCCGTCGATCAGAATGCGACCCTGTTCGGCGTCGTAGAACCGCAAAAGCAGCTTCACGAGGGTCGATTTTCCGGCACCCGAGCGGCCGATAAGGCCGACCTTCTCGCCGGACCTGATGGTCAAAGAGATGGCATCAAGCCCGCCCGCGCCGCGCCCGTAATGGTGGCTGAGGCGGTCGAGTTCGATCTCGCCCTTCGTCAGGTTCAGGGTGGGCGCGTTCGGTTCATCCGTCAGCTCGATGGGGACGGTGATCGTCTCCATCCCCTCGGCCACCACACCGAGCGAGCGGAAGAAGGTGGAGACCGCCCACATGATCCAGCCGGTCATGGCGTTGAGGCGCAGGGTCAGCGCCGTTGCAGCCGCGACGACGCCCACGGAGGCCGCGCCGACGGACCAGAGCCAGATGCCCCAGCCGACCACGGCCACGATCAGGAACCCGTTCAACGTCATCAGCATGACGTCCATGATGGTGAAAATCCGCATCTCGTACGCGAAGGTCTGCCGCGTGTCCTCGATCGCTTCCTTGGCATAGGCCAACTCGGTGTCATGGTGGGCGAAGAGCTTGACCGAATGGATATTGGTATAGCTGTCCACCACACGCCCGGTGGTGTTCGAACGCGCATCGGCCGAGGCCTTGGAGGCTGGGCCGACACGCGCCATCGTCCATCTGAGGAGCAGACCGTAAAGGCCGAACCACACGATCAGCGGCACCACAAGGCGCGGGTCGGAATTGGTCAGCAGGACCGCCGCGCCGATCAGATAGGCAAGCGAGAAGGTGATCGCATCGAAGATCTGGAAGATCGCGTCGCCGGCGGATCCCGGCGTCTGCATGATGCGGTTGGCGATGCGACCGGCGAAATCATTCTCGAAGAAGCCGACCGATTGGCGCAGCACCTGCTTGTGCGCCCGCCAGCGCACCAGCGCGCCGAATTGCGGCAGGATGCCGTTGTTCAGAAGCGCCACGTTCAGGCCCTGCAGGGCGGGGCGCAGAAAGACGATGAAAAGCGCGGCGAGGATCAGTTCAAGCCCATGCGCGGCCAGAACCTCTGCCGGATCGCCGCCCAGAAGATCGACGACGCGGCCCATATACCAGATCAGGCCGATCTCGATGGCGGCGACCACCACCGACGTCAACGCAGTGATCGCAAAGAGCCCCTTGAACGGCTGCGAATAGTCCCAGAGGAACGGCCAAAGCTTGCGCGGCGGGCAATCCTGTTGCGGGTATTCCACATAGGGATCGACCAGATTCTCGAATTTGTTGAACATGACATTTCCCGTGCCAGACCGGCCATATAGCGCGGCCCGTGGGGATTGGAAACGCGTCAGGCGAGAAGTTGTTGCCTGGTTTGCGTGAAACCGCTGGCGATCCAACGTTGTTCCAGCGTTTTCAGGTGCTGCCCAAGGGCGGGGCCTTGCAGATGCGGCAGATCGGCGGCCTTGACGGGGAACACGGCGCGCGCGCCGGTTTGGGCGGCGGTGAGGGCGGCGGGGTCGATGGGGTGTTCGAAGACGGCGGCGCGAAGCGTCAGGATATCGCGCGCCGCGTCCAGCCCGTGGTGATAGCCGAGCGCACCGGGCAGGGTCGTCCCGGCCATTTCGTCCCGGTAAAGTGCCAGTTGCGTTGCCTCTGCCCTGGAAAGGCGCAGGCGCTGGGCGACATCCTCACCCCCCACGGCAGCCAGACGCCGCATCGGATCGGGCGGCAGCCCGCCCTCCAGCCCGGTCAGCACCGTCAGCAACCGCGACGACGCGCCGGGCAGGACGGCCGCAAGGACGCCCGCGTGATCCATCGCCGCGACGGCGGGCGCGGGGTCGGACGCGGAGAGGAGTTTTCTGATCTCGGCGCCGATACGCTCGGCCGATAGCTGGGCAAGACCCTCGTTATTGGCGGCGCAGGCGTCAAGCGCCTCGGCGTCGATGCCGCCCGAGGGATCGGCATACCAGGCGTGGAAGCGGAAGAAGCGCAGGATGCGCAGATAGTCCTCGGCGATGCGGGCGGTCGGATCGCCGATGAAGCGCACGCGGCGCGCCGCAAGGTCGGCCAAGCCCGCACCGTTGGGGTCGAGCACGTCGCCGTCGCGCGTGGCGTAAAGCGCGTTCATGGTGAGATCGCGGCGCGCGGCGTCCGGCCCGATCTGGTCGGTGAAGGCGACGG
>JBBQHZ010000019.1:0-42243 GCA_038324445.1 Rhodobacterales bacterium
ATCGACGCGCTGCGCGGCTCGGTCGTGACCACGGCAACCGTCATGCTGATCCTGATCGCCGCCCACATGATCAACCCGTTTCTGGCGCTAAGCCACATCCCGACGGCGGTCGGCGAATTCATTACCGGCCTCGGCCTTGGCCCCATCGCCGTGCTGTCGCTGATCCTGCTGATCTACCTCGTGCTTGGCACCTTTCTGGAGGGGTTCGCCATGCTGGTGCTGACCCTGCCGATCTTCTTCCCCATCGTCACCGACATGGGCATCGACCCGATCTGGTTCGGGGTGCTGGTGGTGCTGACCCTCGAGATGGGGCTGATCTCGCCACCGGTGGGCCTCAACGTGTTTATCGTGAAATCGGTCGCGCCCAACGTGCCGCTCAGCGACATCTTTCTGGGCGTCATCCCGTTCTGGTTCATGATGCTGGTGACAATCGTGATCTTGATGATTTTTCCGCAGATCGCGTTGCTGCTGCCCAACACGATGTTCAACTAGGCTCAGGCGAACACGGTGCCATCCATCAGCTTGCGGGCCGTGCGCAGGATCGCGGAGGAGGTAACATCGCCCCGCGCATCGGTGCGGGCAATGATCGTCGTCTCTCCGGTCGGATGCTCTATCGGCATCGTCTTTTCCGCGCCCTCCGGCAGCACCGCAAGGCTTGCAGCGGGTGAGCCGGGCAGCAGGCAGGCGGTCGCAACGCTGACCGCGCCCAGCACCCCGATTGTGGCATGGCAGCGGTGCGGGATGAACGTCCGCGTCCCGATCACGCCGCCATTTGCCGGTGCGCTGACCAAGGTCATTTTCGGCACCGTCTTGGCGGTCACATCGCCAAGGTTCATCAGCGGACCACAGGCGAGGCGGATCTTCTCCAGCCGCGCCTTCAACGCGTCGTCCGCATCCAGCACCTCGCGGGTTTCGGTGCCACTAATTCCCAGATCGGCGGCGCGCAGGACCACAACGGGCATGCCGTTGTCGATCATCGTCACCTCGACGCCTTCGACCAGATCGACCGCATTGCCGGTCGGCAGCAGCGCGCCGCAGGTGGACCCGGCGGTGCCGACGAATTCCAGCGCGACCGGCGCTGCCGTCCCCGGCACGCCGTCGATGGCGGCCGCGCCCGCATAGACCGGCACGCCGTTCGGGGTCTCGATTGTCGCCACCGCCGTCTGCCCGGTGTTCTCCATGTAGATCACCACCCGCGTCTGGCCGTCCTGCGCCGGGACAAGCCCGCGTTCGATGGCGAAGGGGGCGACACCCGCCAGAATGTTCCCGCAATTCTGCCCGTCCGAGACCTGCGCCTGATCGACCGACACCTGAAGGAACAGGTAATCGACATCGACGCCCTCGCGTTCCGACCTGGTGACCACGGCGACCTTCGACGTCAGCGGATCGGCCCCGCCCATCCCGTCGATCTGGCGGGCATCGGGGCTGCCCATGACGCGCAGCAGGAAGGCGTCGCGGTCGGCCGGCAGATCGGAGGCCAGAAAATAGCCGCCCTTGGACGTGCCGCCGCGCATCCACATGCAGCGCACGCCCTTCGTCACCGTGTCGCCCTGTGTAGGTATGGAATCACTACAGGATAACTACAGGTTGCGGAGATTGCGAAATTGCACTTTTCAAACATAGCGCAGCCCCCTCTCGGCCAGCCTCTCGCGCATCTCGTACATGTCGAGGCCAAGCTCGCCCGCGGCCAATCGCTGCCGCTTGGCCTCCTCGTTGGCCAGACGCTTCTCCGCGTCGGCCAGAACGGCCGAAGCCTCCGCGCGGCGCACAACCACGACGCCGTCATCGTCGGCGACGATCACGTCGCCCGCCTCGATCGCCTGCCCGCCGCAGACCACCGGCACGTTCACCGAGCCGAGCGTCTCCTTCACCGTGCCCTGCGCCGAGATCGCCCGGGACCAGACCGGAAAGCGCATCGCCTCCAGATCACGCACATCGCGCACACCCGCGTCGATCACCAGCCCGCGACATCCCCGCGACATGGCGGAGGTCGCCAGCAGGTCGCCGAAATAGCCGTCGGTGCAGGGCGAGGTCGGGGCCAGCACCAGAATATCGCCCTCGCGCAATTGCTCGATGGCCACATGCAGCACCCAGTTGTCGCCCGGCGGCGCGCTGATCGTGACCGCCGATCCGGCGATCTGCGCCCCGCGCCAGACCGGGCGCAGATGCGGCGCAAGGCACCCGGTGCGCCCCTGCGCTTCATGGACCGTTGCCACGCCTGCGCGGCCCAAAGCATCAATGATTGCTGGGTCTGCGCGCTCGATATGTTGCCGGACGATGCCCATGGCGCTACTCCTTAGGCTTGACGGGTGGCGTGCCGTGGGTGTGGAACGTCTCGATGGTCTTGAGGCCCCAGGCCTGGCCCTTCTTGCGCTCGGCCTCGACCCAGCGGACGGGCTCCCAGTCGGGGGCAAGGATCAGGCGCGCGCCGGCATTAGCAAGCTCCACCCGGTTGCCCGCAGGCTCCCACACATAGAGGAAGAATGTGCCCTGAATCGCGTGTTTGTGGGGCCCGGTCTCGATATGGACACCGTTCTGCAGGAAGATGTCGGCCGCGCGCAGGATATCCTCGCGCTGATCGGTGGCGTAGGTCAGGTGGTGGAACCGGCCCGTGCCACCGCTGTGATCCTCGGTGCAGGCAAGGTCGTAGGTCTTGTTGTTGATGGTGAACCAGCAGCCGCCGATGCGGCCATTGTCGAGCTGGATATACTCGGTCACGCGGCTGCCCAGACAGGTCTCCATGAAGGCGCGGAACTCGGTCACATCTGCGGCCAGCAGGTTCAGATGGTCGATGCGCCGGGGCGCGGCCCCGGTGAAGGCAGAGGCGGTGTTCTTGAGCGCGGCGCGGTCGGCGACCTCCGCCTTGTAGCGCTGCGTTTCGTAATAGATTTCAAAGACATGCCCGAAGGGATCCTCGAACCGGAACGCGCGGCCGTGGCTTTGGTCGCCGTCATGCCAGCCGTGCACCTTGTAGCCACTGGCCTCGATGGCCGCGACGCGCCGCGCCAACGCCTCTGGCGAGGCTGCCCGATACCCGATATGGGCGACGCCCGTGGTGTCGGAAGCAGTCAGCTTGAGGGTGCAGAATTCATAGTCATCCCAAGCGCGAAGATAGGCGCTGTCGCCGTCCCGTCCCGACAATTTCAGCCCGTAAACCCGCGTGAAGAAATCGAGGCTTTCCTCAAACCGGTCGGTCAGCATCTCGACATGGCCAAGATGCGCGATATCTCCCCAGCCGCTCATAGCTCATCCACCGTGCGCGGAAATATGGACTGGAAGCCTTCCGCATATTTGCAATCGCGCCCGCCCGACATGCCGCCCGAGTTGCGCTTGAAGTGGTTGGCGCGCTGCTGGGCAACTCTCGTGTAATAATCCCACAGGTGAACCTGACCGTTCATGTGCTCCATCGCGGCGCGCTTCTTGTCCCAGACGGGCGTGATGTCGAGGAAGGTATCCGGCTTCCAGCCCATCTGCTCGGTCTGGTGCGGCTCGAACAGGTAGAGTTGCGGCGCGCCCAGAACCTTCTCGCCGGGGTTGTGACCCCATGCCTGCGCGATCATCCGCGCCTCAAGTGCCACCTGGGTCATGTACATGTGGTCGGTGTTGTAGGGGTCGTATTGCGAATGGCTCATCATGAAGGCGGGCTGAACCTTGCGGATCAGGTCGACCAGCTTCATCTTGGCAGCGCGGTCCAGTTCCAGCGGGTAATCACCCAGATCGAAACATTCCAGATGTGCGGCACCCAGCACCTCGGCGGCGGCCTCCGCCTCGGCCCGGCGGATCGCCTTGACCTCGTCCAGCCCCTTGCCTTCCTTCCACAGCTTGGCGCTTTCGCCCCGCTCGCCAAAGGACATGCAGGCGATGGTGATGTCGTAGCCCATTTCGGCGTGAAGCGCGATCGCGCCGCCGCACCGCCACACAAAATCGGCGGCATGGGCCGACAGGATCAAGGCGGTCTTTTTCTGGGTCATCCTTGGCCTCTCAGACGGTTTCACGGAAACAGTGCCATCTTTTTAAGCAGGGGAGCAATTCGGAACGCCGCCCGTCGGCATAAAATTTTGCTATACGACGCTGCCTGATCTATACGGATCTGGATCAACCAAAGCTCAGCTTCAATGCCCGCTGCACGAACCTTTTCCCACAATCTCAGGCATTTTCGTCTGTTTCTCGGCGTTTCCAGGTTGCATTCCGCCTCGCTGGCGGCGGTGCAATGCGGGGTGTCGCAACCGGCTGTGACGCAGGCGTTGAATAAGCTGGACCTAGAGGCTGGCGGTGCCCTTTTTGACAGGTCACGTCGGGGCTTCTTCCTGACCGACCGCGGCGCCTTGCTGGAGCCGCGCATCAGGCGCGCGATGGGGCGACTGGATGTCGCGCTGACAGACACCGCGCCCCGTCTGGTCGTGACGACGACCACCACGCAATTGCGGGCGCTGATCGCGATGTCCGAAGCGCAGAATTTCACCCTTGCGGCACGCCAGTTGGGGCGTGCGCAACCCACGATCCACAAGGCGATCACCCAGATCGAGCGCGGGGCGGGGCGCGCCCTCTTCGAGCGAACATCGTTCGGCATGGTCCCCACCCGCGCGTGCCGCGATCTGGCGCAAGCCGCGCGTCTGGCCTTTGCCGAGATGCAGCAGGCGGATGCCGACATGGCGGATTTCGATGGGCGCGAAGTCGGGCAGATCATCATCGGCGCGCTGCCCTTGTCGCGCTCGGTTCTGTTGCCCGAAGCTCTCGCGCGGTTCCGGGCGGCGCGTCCAACGCAGGGTGTCAGCGTCATCGACGGACCCTATGACGAGATGCTGGGAGCGTTGCGGCGAGGCGACATGGATATGGTGATCGGCGCTTTGCGCCTCCCGCTGCCCATCGCGGATGTCGTGCAGGAGGAACTGTTTTCCGATAGTCTGTGCCTTGTCACCCGGCCGGGCCATGCGCTGCAGGGCAAGGGCCCGGTGCCGCTTGCGGCACTGGCGCAGGCGTCTTGGGTCGTTCCGCGCCCCGGCACGCCCTCACGGGCGCAATTCGACGCCGTGTTCACTGCGCAAAGACTGCCGCCGCCCGCCAGCATCCTTGATTGCGGCTCGATCCTGTTGATGCGCGAATTGCTCAAGCGCTCCGATATGGTCGGCTGCATTTCGGCCCACCAGGCCGCGGCGGAGATGGAAAACAATGTGCTGGTGCGGCTCGAAACTGACATCCGCTGGACCGGGCGGGCGATCGGACTGACGCATCGCCGCGACTGGGTGCCGACGCGGGCGCAGGCGGTGTTGCTGGATATGATCCGCGCGGCAGCGGCGCGGCTTCGGTAGCGCCGGTCGCTCAGACGCGCAGGCTGAAGGCGTTCTGCACCTCGTCGCGCGTCACGTCCGCCTTCTTGGCGGCAAAGACTGTGGCACCCTGGTTCAGCACATAGAAGCTGTCGGCCAGATCGAAGGCAAAGTCGAAATACTGCTCGACCAGTACAAGCGCCATCTCGCCTTCATCGCGAAGCTGCCGGATCACGCGGCCGATCAGTTGGATGATGTTGGGCTGAATACCCTCTGTGGGCTCGTCCATCAGCAACAAGCGCGGCTTGGTCACGAGCGCACGGCCAAAGGCTAGTTGCTGCTGCTGACCGCCGGACAGATCGCCGCCCCGGCGGTTCTCCATTTCCTTGAGGACGGGGAACATTTCGTAGATGCGGTCGGGCACTTGGCGCTCGGCCTTGGGCAGGCAGGCCAGACCCGTTTCAAGATTTTCGCGCACCGTCAGCAGGGGGAAGATCATTCGGCCCTGCGGGACATAGGCAATCCCCATCCGCGCCAGTTGGTGCGGGGGCAGAGTCGGCAGATCGGCACCGTCAAACCGCACCGACCCGCCAGAACGGTGATGGGTGCCCGCAATTGCGTTCATCAACGAAGTCTTGCCGACCCCGTTGGTGCCCATGATGCACGTCACCTCGCCCTTGTTGGCGGCAACGGACACCCCGTTAAGGATCTGGCTGCCGCCGTAATGCACCGTCAGATCGCTGGTTTCCAACATCGACTAGCGCCCCAGATAAACTTCGATGACGCGCTCATTCGACATCACATGATCGAGCGAGCCTTCCGCCAGAACCGAGCCCTCGTGCAGCACGGTCACCTTGCAATCGAGCTTGCGGACAAAATCCATGTCGTGTTCCACAACCACGACCGCGTGGCTTTGGGCAAGGCGCTTGAGAAGCTCGGTCGTATGCGTTCGCTCCGCCGTGGTCATGCCCGCCGCCGGTTCATCGACCAGCAAAAGCTTGGGATCCTGCGCCAGCAGCATGCCGATCTCCAGCCATTGCTTCTGCCCGTGGCTCAGGGTGCCCGCACGCCGTTCCAGCACCGCCGTCAGGCCGATCTCGGCCGCCAATTCGTCGATACGGTCGCGGTCGGCCTGGGTGACGCGGTCCAACAGTGCCGCAAACGGCCCGCGCGGCTTTTTCAGCGCCACCCGCAGGTTATCCCAGACCGATTGATCCTCGAACACCGTGGGCCGCTGGAATTTGCGCCCGATGCCCGCCTGCGCGATCTGCGCTTCCGACATGGACAACAGCGACACGCCCATGTCGCCCCATCTGACGGTGCCGCTGTCGGGGCGCGTCTTGCCGGTGACGATGTCCATGAAGGTGGTCTTGCCCGCGCCGTTCGGCCCGATGACGGCGCGCATTTCCGGCTGACTGATGGCGAAACTCAGGTTGTTGATGGCCTTGAACCCGTCGAACGAGACGGAAACACCGTTGACCTCCAGAAGCGAGCTCATGTCCTGCCCTTCCGGTCAAAATAGTCCACCAGCCCGCCAAGGCCCTTGGGGACAAAAAGCGTGACCAGCACAAAACCCAACCCCAATAGCACTGGCCACCAGTCGGTCCATTCCACCGTGTAGAAGCCGAGGTTGACATCGGGCGCGCGCCCGCCGGTGAAATAGGTGGACAGAAGCGACACCAGTGCCGCGCCGATGACGGCACCGTAAAGCCTTCCGCGGCCGCCTATGGCGACCCACACAGCAAGATAGATCGACGCGATCGGCGCGATCTCGTCGGGGTTTATGATGCCGGCCTGCGGGTAATAGAGCGCCCCGGCGATGCCGGACAGGATGCCGGTCAGGGTGAAGACGAACAGCTTGTAGACCTCCACCCGGTAGCCAAGAAAGCGCACCCGCAACTCATCATCACGGATGCCGCGAATGATGTTGCCGAACTTGCCCGACACCACCCAGGCAGCGGCGACATAGGCAGCACCGAGGGCCACGGCCGAGGCCCAGAAGAACCAGATGGAGATGCGATCCTGCCCGATTGTTTCCGCGCCGGGGATATTCTGCAGGCCCGACAGGCCATTGTTTCCGCGGAGGCCCGTGTCGTTCTGGAACAGATACAATGACAGGGCCAGTGTCATGGCCTGCGTCAGGATCGAGAGGTAGACGCCAGTCACGCGGCTGCGAAAGGCGAGCCAGCCAAACACCAGCGCCAGAAGGCCGGGGACGGCCACGACCAGCAACAGCGTCAAAAACAGGCTGCCTGACGCCGCCCACATCCATGGCCAATCCGACGCGCCGACAACCGAGAATATCTGCGATGCGGTCGCTTGGCTGACCTCCCCCTCCGTCGGGGGGATGACACTCGTCTCAAGGTTGGCGCGCACCAAGTCCTCCGTCCGCGCCGTCATCAACCACATGCCTATGATGTAGCCGCCAAGACCGAAGAAGGCGAAGTGGCCGAGGCTGAGGATTCCGCAATAGCCCCAGACCAGATCCATCGCCAAGGCCGCAAGGCACAGGCACAGCGTCATGCCCAACACCTTGGTGAAGCTGATGGAAATCGCGCCGGTGCCATAGGCGGGCGACATCACGGTGACGCCGATGGCAAAGAGGAACAAAAGGCCGATGAAGATCGGGACCGACCGGTTGCGGGTGAAGATCCAACCGCCCATGTCAGTCCCCTGCCGCCCGACCCTTGAGGGCGATGATGCCCCTTGGCCGGAACTGGATGAAGAGGATCACGAACAGGATCATGTAGGTTTGCGCGGCAAGCGTGTTCGACGGGTTCAGCCACTCGATGGCCTTTTGCAGCCCGCCGATCATCGACGCGCCGACTAGTGTGCCGAAGATGTTGCCGACGCCACCGACCACCACGGTCATGAAGCTTTGAACGATGTAATTGCCCCCCATATCGGGCACCACCTGCGCCAGCAGGCCGATGGCCACACCCGCGATGCCGGCAATCCCCGAACCAAGGCCGAAGGTCAGCATGTTCACGCGGTCGGGGTTTATCCCCATAGAGGCCGCCATGCGCGGGTTCTGCGTCACGGCGCGCACCTCCAGCCCCAGACGGGTGCGGTTCAGGATCAGCCAAAGCAGCACGAAAAACACCACTCCCAGCAGGAAGATGGCGATGCGGATGGAGCTGATCGCCAGCACGTCGTTCACCACGACCGATCCCGCCAACCAATCGGGCGGCGTCAGGGGCCGCGCCTGCGTGCCGAAGATCTGACGCACGATCTGTTGCAGCGCGATGGAAATGCCGAAGGTGGCCAGCAATGTCTCCAGCGGGCGATGGTAGAGCCAGCGGATGACCAACCGCTCCATCGCGACGCCCATCCCGAAGGTGACGGCAAAGGCCAGCGGGATCGCGATGGCGATGGACAGGGTGTAGTCGGGCACCAGAGTCTGCACGACGTAACCAGTATAGGCCCCGATCATGATGAACTCGCCATGGGCCATGTTGATCACACCCATGACGCCGAAGGTGATGGCAAGGCCGATGGCGGCGAGGAAGTAGATCGAGGCAAGGGATATGCCGTCAAGCGACAGGTCAAGGAAACGGAAGAGGCCCACTTGCGTCTCGATCCCGTCCAGCGTGGTACGCGCGGCAGTGGTGACCGGTTCGGAAGGCTCCGCGTAGACCGAAACGAATTGGTAGGCCGCGACAGCGGCGGCGATCTGCTCGGGTGTCGGGGAGAACTCTGCAAGCCCCTCCTCGACCAGCGCGGCATAGGCGCTGTCGCGCGCCGCGTCGGTGTCGAGGGTTGCGACATCCGCGCCGCCGACGCGGCCATCGACGATATTGGCGGCCAGGATAGCCACCCGGTCAGCGGCCGGGATAAGCGGTGGGGCAAGATTGCCGTCGACCAGAAGCTGGTAGGCATCGGCAAGGGGCAGATCATCGCTGCCGGGCGTCAACTCCGCCGCGATGTTAGTGCCCTCGGGAATTTCGTCGAACACTTCCAGCCGTGTGGTCAGCAAGCGATTGAGCACGGCGCGAGCGTCGAGGCTGACATTGCCCGCAAGGCCTTCGATGGCTGCCACCCGCTCTGCATCATCGCTGGCGAAGGCCAGCACCAGTTGCGGCAGCAACACCGCCAGGCGGTCCTGCAGGGCCGGATCGTCTTCCGCGTCAACGCGGTCGCGGATCAGGGCAAGGTGGCTGGCATCGGGATCACTGGCGATGGCCGAAAGCGCAGTCGCCCGAATGTCGGGATCATCGGCACCCAGTTGGAACTGCACCAGCGCACCCGAAATGACGCGGCGCACTCCGCCGTTGGGGCGCAGTTGCGTGACGTCGCGCGATCCGGCCGTGCCGACAGGCTCCAAGGTAGAAATGTCCAGAAGCGTCAGAGGGTTGGCGCCATCATCCTCGACATAGACGAACAAGCCGTCGGCATTGCGCTGAAAGACGCCCCGATCCTGCCAGCGGCTCAGGAACTCCGACACCTCGGGCAGGTCGCTTGTGCCAAGGATTTCCAGCACCTCCTCCACCGTGCGGCGCGACGGGTCGGCGATCTGCTCGGCGTTGTCTTGCAGCAGCGTCTGAAACGCGGACTGCGCCTGTGCGGGCCCCCAAAGGACGGCTGCGAGGAGCGTCGCGAGGAGGGCAGAGTGAAGGCGTCGTATCATCGTCGGTCTGCCTTGCAGGCACGGGCGGGCCACCCCGAAACTTGGGATGGCCCGCGAATGGTCCCCTGGAGAGGATCAGTAGTTGGAGAGAAGCTGCACGCAGGTTGCCGTCTCGGTGTTGTACATACCGCAGCCGAGGCCGGGCCAATCCGAGGTCAGAACCGCCGATTCCGGCAGGAAGTCGGTCCATGCGTCGCCGGGCACCGGTTCGGTCTGAGAGATGATGGTGAACTGGCCATCGGCCTCGATCTCGCCGATCAGCACCGGCTTGGTCAGGTGATGGTTCGGCAACATCTCGGCAATACCGCCTGTCAGGTTCGGAACCTGCAGGCCATACATTGCCTCACGGACGGCATCGACATCGGTTGTGCCTGCGGCCTCGACGGCCTGCACCCACATGTTGAAGCCGATGTAATGCGCCTCCATCGGGTCGTTGGTCGGGCGCGCATCGTCGCCGATGAACTCGTGCCAGGCGGTGATGAAAGCCTCGTTTTCCGGCGTGTCGGCAGACATGAAGTAGTTCCACGCAGCCAGGTGTCCGACCAGCGGTGCGGTATCGAGGCCGGCAAGCTCTTCCTCACCCACCGAGAACGCGACGACGGGAATGTCGTCGGCACTGATATTGGAGGCGGCAAGCTCGTTGTAGAAGCCGATATTGGCGTCGCCGTTGATCGTGGAAATCACGCCAACCTGCTGGCCACCCTCGCCCAAGGCAACCACATCGGCCACAATGGACGACCAGTCGGAATGACCGAAGGGCGTGTAGTTGACGAAGATGTTTTCCGGCGGGATGCCCGCATCGAGCAGGTATTGCTCGAGAATGCGGTTGGTCGTGCGCGGGTAAACGTAATCGGTGCCAAGGAGCGCGAATGTTTCAACGCCAAGTTCTTCCAGGAAGTAATCCACCGCCGGGATCGCCTGCTGGTTCGGCGCGGCACCGGTGTAGAACACGTTGCGCGAGGATTCCTCGCCTTCGTATTGCACGGGATAGAACATCAGGCCGTTCAATTCTTCCAGAACCGGCAACACGGACTTGCGCGATACCGAGGTCCAGGCACCGAAGATCACGTCGACCTCGTGCACGGTCAGCAACTCACGCGCGCGCTCTGCAAAGAGCGGCCAGTCGGATGCCGGATCGACCACAACGGGAACGATCTGTTCCCCCAGCAAGCCGCCTGCGGCGTTTTGCTGTTCGATGAGCATCAGCATCACGTCGCGCAATGTCGTCTCGGAAATTGCCATCGTGCCGGTCAGCGAGTGCAGGATGCCCACACGAATTTCTGCGGAAGCAGCATGGACGGAAACCAGCGACAATGCACTGGCTAGCAGTAGTTTCTTCATGAATGACCCCCTGGTCGTAAGCGTTTTGTTAGCGCATGCAGCATCTTCAACGCCATTGACGTGATGTTGTCTGCCGTTATTTATCGCGCATCGCGGTGCATTTTCTGCATCACGCAATGCGAGAGCAAAATGCGCCATCTGAGGCTCTATCGCGCGATCCGGCTGATCCACCGGCAAGGCTCGATCCGCAAGGCGGCCGAGAAGCTGGCCGTGTCGCCATCGGCCCTGAATCGCTCGATCCAGGGCTTTGAGGAGGAGTTCGGCACAGATGTGTTCGAGCGTATTCCCGGCGGCGTGCGCCTGTCATCGGCAGGCGAGTTGCTCATGGAGCTGATCGACCGCCACCTGACCGAATACGATGCCCTGATCGGGCAAGTCTCGGACCTGCGTGACGGCCTTTCGGGGCACCTGCGCCTCAGCGTCGGGAGCGATCTCGACGCCGGATTGGTGCCCGAGGTGGTGGCCGCGTTCGAGCATGCCCATCCCGGCGTCAGCGTCGAGATGATCTCCAGCGACTCGGTCGATCTGCTGCGCCAGCGGTTGGTAGATCTGGCGATCCTGACCAATCCGCAGACCGATGACGGGGTCGAGGTTCTGCACTCGGCCAAGGTGGCGCTGGGTGCGTGGCAGGGCGGCGGCGCACGCGATTTGGCCGCGAAGGTGGGGCTCTGGGACATCGTGGCCGGGCGACTGGTGTTGCCACCCGATGCCACGGGATCGCGCTCAGCAATCAGCCACCTGTTGCGACGCCATCATCTGGAGGAAGGCGTGTCGACCAGTGTGACGGCAGCGCAGGCATGGCCAAGGATGCGCAGCGGGGCGTCTGTCGCGATCTTTCCCGAGGTGGCGTTGACCCCCCTCACCAGGCCACAGGGGCTGGTGCGATTGCCGATCGCCTTGGGAACGGTGCAATGCGCGATCCTGCGGGCGGCCAAGGTGCCTATGACCCGGCCCGCGCAAACGGTGTTTGCCATGCTGCAAGGGCGTCTGGACAACGCCGAAGCAGACAATGTTTGACCGGCTGAGGTCAGAACAGGGCCACCCTGGCGTCAACCTTGCAGGATCAAATTCCGGGGCAAGTCATTCCTGCCGCAACTGTCTGAGGCGCGCCCGTAGCGCGGCCTCGATATGGGCACGCATGGCGGCCTCGGACGTGTCGCCGTCATGGTTTTGGAGTGCCCCAAGAATGGCGTCGTGTTCGGCGAGCGCGCTGGTGAAGCGGTCCGCCTCCTCCATCGTCGACGGGCCGAGGATCAGAAGCGTCTTCTGGATCGACTGGATCGCACGCACCAGAAAGCGATTCCGCGCCGCGTTCAGCAAGACCGCGTGAAAGCGGGCGTTCAGCGCATAGATCCGGTCCGTCCGACCCTTTGCCGACGCCATGTCCGCATTGATGGCCTGCAATTCCTCCAGCTCGGAGGGATAGGCCGCCCGCGCCGCGAACCGCGCCGCGGTGCCTTCCAGCACGGCGCGCATTTCGTAAAGCTCTGCCACCTCCGCATGATCCAGCACCCGGATCGTGGCACCGACGCGCGGCTTGTGCGTGACCAGACCGTCGATTTCGAGTGTTCGGATGGCTTCGCGCACCGGTGTGCGACTGATGCCAAGTCGGGTCGCGAGGTCGGTTTCGGTCAGCCGGTCGCCTGGCCGCAAAGTGCCCGCCCGGATTTCGGCCAGCAGGCGGGCATAGGCCTCTGCCCCTTGGCTCGTCTCGCTGGTTTTCGGCTCTGGCATGATGACGACATTTCCATCTTTCCACTTTGCATACGCTTGGATACATTCGAGTGCAACTGGCCTTTGAGGTACCATGTCCGTCCGCCCCCAAGCCCTTGTCCGCCGCGCCTTGACCGTGGCGATTGCCGCCATCGGCACCGTCGCCTTCTGGTTCACGGGCCTGCCGCTTCCATTCCTGTTCGGCCCGTTGCTGGCCTGCCTGCTGGCGGCGCTGATGGGCCTGCCGCTCATGGGGCTTGGCCAGTTCTCGGTCGCGGCGCGCACGATACTGGGCGTCGCGGTGGGCGCGTCGATCACCCCCGAGCTGATTGGACGCCTGCCGCAGATTGCGGCATCGGTGGCACTGATCCCGGCCTACATCCTCATCATCGGCCTGATCGGCGTGCCGTTCTTTCGGCGCGTCTATGGGTTCGACTGGGCGACAAGTTGGTATGCCGCGATGCCCGGCGGCTTGCAGGACATGGTGATCTTCGGGACCGAAGCGGGCGGCGACACGCGCGCGCTGTCGCTGATCCACGCCACCCGGGTGCTGATCATCGTGACGTTGGCGCCCGTGATCATGATCCATGGTTTCGGGGTGACGCTCGACAACCCGATCGGCGCACCGGCCGCGTCGCTGCCTTTGGGAGAGTTGGCGCTGATGGCCGCCGCCGCCCTCATCGGCTGGAAAGGCGGAGAGCGTATCGGGCTTTTCGGGGCGTCGATCATCGGGCCGATGATTGTCACGGCGATCTTGTCGCTCAGCGGTCTGATCCACACCCGCCCACCCGCCGAAGCCGTCCTGACAGCGCAGTTCATGATCGGGTTGGGGATCGGTGTCGGCTATGTCGGCGTCACGCTCTACGAATTGAGGCGCGATGTGGTCGCCGGAGTGGTCTTCGTGCTGTTGCTGGCGGCACTGGCGGCGGCGTTCACCGAGTTCGTCTACTTCCTTGGCCTCGCGCCGCATGTGGAGGCGTTCCTTGCCTTCGCGCCGGGCGGACAGGCCGAGATGACGGTTCTGGCCATTGTGGCCGGGGCCGATCTGGGTTTTGTCATCGTGCATCATCTGGTGCGGGTGGTCATCGTGATACTCGGCGCGCCGATTGCGGCGCGGATGTTCCGGGTGACCGAGCGTGCAAAGGGAGACGGAAAATGACCTTCACCACAAGACCGGAACTGGCAGGCACGTTCGGGATGGTCACAACGACCCATTGGCAGGCATCTGCCGTTGGCATGCGGATGCTCGAGTTGGGCGGATCGGCGGCCGATGCCGCAGCTGCGGCGGGGTTCGTTCTGAACGTGGTGGAGCCGCACCTGAACGGGCCCTTGGGCGACATGCCCGCGATGGTCTGGCCTGCAGGGCATGACGCGCCGACGGTGATCTGCGGGCAAGGCGTGGCGCCAGCGGGCGCCACCATCGCGCATTATCGCAGCGAAGGGTTGGACCTTATCCCCGGCTCGGGCCTGTTGGCGACCGTGGTGCCGGGTCAGTTCGACGCCTTCATGCTGATGTTGCGCGACCATGGGCGGTTGCCGCTTCGCACCGTGATGGAGCCCGCAATTCACTACGCCCGCCACGGCCACCCGATCCTCAAGCGCGTCGCCGCGACGATTGCCGACATGGCACAGGTCTTTCGCGACGAATGGCCGACCTCGGCGCCGATCTGGTTGCCGGGCGGCAATGCTCCCATCGCGGGCGAGTTATTCGCGAACCCGGTGCTGGCGGATTTCTGGGAGCGTTTGGTGAGCGAAGCCGAGGCCGCGTCGGGCCGAGAAGCGCAGATCGAAGCCGCGCGCGTGGCGTTCTACGAGGGCTTCGTGGCCGAGGCCATCGACACGCATCTGCGCGAGGCCTGCGTGCTGGATGCCACCGGCGAACGCCGGAAGGGCGTGATGACTGGCCAGGACATGGCCGATTGGCGGGCCTCCCACGAGGCCGCGCTGTCCGTCCGCCATGCCGGGTGGGACGTGTTCAAATGCGGAACTTGGACCCAAGGCCCCGTGCTGTTGCAGGCGCTGCAGATGTTGGCCGGCGACGATCTTGCCGCAATGGACCCGGTCGGCGACACGTTCGTGCATCGCGTGACCGAAGCGCTGAAGCTCGCCTTCGCGGATCGGGAGGCGTATTACGGCGACCCCCTGACCTTTGATGTGCCCGTCGACACCTTGATCTCCGCGGAATATGGCACGCAGCGGGCGGGGTTGATCGGGGATCGCGCCTCGCTCGATCAACGGCCCGGTGCGATCGCCGGGCACGAGGCTTTGGCGGAGGCCTTCCTTGCCCGCGCCACCCGCAAGCCAGTGATGGAGGTGGGCATCGGAGCGGGTGAGCCGACGATGGCACATCTGACCGAAAAGCGCGGCGATACCGTGCATATCGATGTGGTCGACAGATGGGGCAACATGGTGTCGGCGACGCCGTCAGGCGGGTGGCTGAAGTCGAACCCTGTGGTGCCGGGGCTGGGAGTGCCGCTGAACACGCGGGCGCAGATGTTCTGGCTTGATGAAGGCCTGCCCACGTCGCTGGCACCGGGACGGCGGCCGCGAACCACGCTGTCGCCGTCGATGGCGCGGCGGCCGGACGGCACGCGGATCGCGTTTGGCACGCCCGGCGGCGACCAGCAGGATCAGTGGCAACTGGCCTTCCTGCTGCGCCTGATCCATCACGGGATGAACCTGCAGGAAGCCATCGACGGCCCGCTGTTTCACACCGCCCATTTGCAGGCGAGCTTCTTTCCCCGAGGCATCAAGCCGGGCCATCTGCTGGCCGAGCCGCATTTCCCCGCCGCCACCCTCGACGCGCTGCGTGCGCGCGGCCACCGTCTGGAAGTGTCCGAGCCTTGGGCCGCAGGCCGCCTGACGGCGGCGTCCCACAGCCCCAACGGCATCCTCAAGGCCGCCGCAACGCCGCGCCTGATGCAGGCCTACGCCGTCGGACGTTGAAGCTTCACGGTCTCGAGCCACCAAAGTCAGGCAGATGCCGCGGCCGAATGGACGGCCGGGGCGCGATGATGGAGTTCTTGCCCGAGGGTCCGTCGTGTCGCATCCACTCGTTTGCGTGCAAATCGGCATCGGGGTTTCGGGATTTGCAGCGTGCTGTTCCGGGCGCCGACTGGTTCAGCGGCCGGCCCTTGGCTGACCGGGCCGATCCCCAGCTTCCCGACAATATTCTTCGGCGCGACCGGCCTCTTCGTTGGCACCTTCTCCAAGTTCCCCAAACTGCCGCGACATGCCCGTGTAGCCACACATGCCGCCCAGATTACCGTACAGCACGATCTGAAAGGGGTGGTCTTAGGGAGGTTCAGGTTCGCCTTCGGGCCATGGTTGCCCGTGATCGCAGCGCTGATCTTGGCGGGGCTGGCTAGGTCGTTCGCGGGACGGTTGATCTTCAACCGGTCATGTGGCGCGCGCCAGAAGGGGCGTAGGTCGACGCGGGGCCAGACCGCCCGCGCATGCAATTGCCGTGGGTGGTCGCCGCGCCTGCACGAAACCTGCACCAAACCCCCTCCCGTCTTGCGCAAGCCGGACCCGCAACGTCCTCGTCCGGCCTGCCATGGTGGGAGCATAGGATTTCGTCGGATCGGAGACTGTCATGCACGGGCAATGGGTTATCAGGGGCGTGCCACAGAGCAACGTCTTGGATGCGTGGTGGATAGAGGCCGGCGATACTGGCGCGCCGACCGAACCGCCCACCCTTGGCGGGGCCGCGCGCAGGGCAATCGACCCGGCAATGATAAGCGCCCTGATCGCGCTGACCATCACGGCCGATCTGCTGTTCTGGGACGCCGCGCCGGGGGTTTCCGTGGCGCTTTACGTGCTGTTGCTGTCAGGCTGCATCGTCGCGTTCAAACCCGGCGGCGTGAGCGCGCGAGAGGCCACCATCGCCATGACCGCCTGCCTTGCCTTCAACCTTCCGGTGATCGAGCAGGTGCAACCCCTGTCGGTGGCCTTCAGCGCCGCAGGCCTCGCGTGCCTTCTGGGATGGGCGGCATTCGACCGCCTGCCCGGCACCTGGCCCTCGCTGATCCTATTCCTGCGCGCCTCGACCCTCGGGATGTTCGACTTGCCCGATACGTTGGTTCACACCATGCGCGGCGCCAAGGGGCGCTTTGACCCAGGGCAAGCGGCCAAGGCCGTCGCTTTGCCCTTGGTGATGGGGCTGGTGTTCCTGATCCTCTTCGCGTCGGCCAATCCGCTCTTGGAGGGAATCCTGTCGGACCTCAGCCCCGTTGGCATCTTGACGACACAGAACGTCGTTCGTGCGACTTTCTGGATGGTCGCCGCCTGCGCGATCTGGCCCTACCTCGCACCGCGCGGGCGGTGGCGAGGGAAAATGGCGACACCAACAGCACTGTCCGTTTCGTCCGGCCCTCTCGCGGCGCTGATCAATCCAACTTCCTTCCGCACCTCGCTGGTCCTTTTCATCCTGATGTTCGCGGTGCAGACCGTGACCGATCTCAGCGTGCTGAGCGGCGGGCTCAGCTTGCCGGACGGCATAACCTACGCACAGTACGCCCATCGCGGGGCGTATCCGTTGGTGGTCACGGCTTTGCTGTCGGGCATTTTCGCCATTGCGACCCACCATATGACCGATGACAACCGCCTGCTGCGCGCGTTGCTGCTTTTGTGGCTGGGTCAGAACCTGATCCTTGTGCTGACGGCGATGTTCCGGCTCGACCTCTATGTCGATGCCTATACCCTTACCTACCTGCGCGTTGCAGCGTTCATCTGGATGGGGCTGGTTTTCGCCTCGCTGATCCTGATCGTCGTCACCATCGTGCAGGCCCGCTCGCTTGGCTGGCTGATCCGCAACACGGCGGCCCTGACGGTGGCCACGCTTTACGTCTGCTGTTTCATCAACTTCGCGTTTCTCATCGCCGAGCATAACCTGAACGCGGCCGATCCTGCCGGGACTCTCGACCTTGGCTACTTGTGCGGTCTGGGCGAACAGGCGATCCCCGCCATGATCGACTACGGCCAGATCACCGATCAGGTCGCCTGCGGACGCGGCTACCTGCCCGAGGTTCGGTTCGACCCGATTGACGATTGGCGGGATTGGGGCTTTCGTCGGTGGCGGCTGCAACGCTACCTTGAAGCCTACCACGATTTGTGAAGGGCCGAGAGCATGCCGCCCAACGTTCTGATCATCGACGACGACCCGCATATCCGCGAGGTTATCTCCTTCGCGGTCGAGGCGGCGGGCTTTCGCGCCCAAACGGCCGGGGACGGCGCGCAGGGTCTGTCGCTGGCGCGGGAGGGCGGGTTCGATCTGGTGGTGCTCGACATCGGTCTGCCTGAAATGGACGGGTTCGATGTGTGCAAGGCGCTGCGCAGGACCTCTGACGTGCCGGTCCTGTTCCTGACCGCCCGCGATGACGAGATCGACCGGATCGTCGGCATGGAGATCGGCGGCGACGATTACGTCACCAAACCCTTCAGCCCGCGCGAACTGGTGGCGCGGATCAAGGCGATCCTTAAGCGAACACGCGGGTCGGGGGGGACGCGCACCGAGCAGACCGGCACCCTGACGCAGTGGGGCGATCTTCAGATCGACCCCGACCGGCACCTTTGCCGCGTGGCCGGGCAGGAGGTGGCGCTGACCACGTCGGAATTCGCGCTGCTGCGGGTGCTGATGCGCAGGCCCGACCATGTGGTCGCGCGCCCCCGTCTGGTGGACGAGGTTTACGGCGCCAATATCCACGTCTCGGACCGCACCATCGACAGCCACATCCGCAATATCCGCGCCAAGTTGGCGGGGGCGGGATGCCCGGACAACATCGTGACGGTGCATGGCGTGGGCCTGCGGATGGGCGCATGCAGGGTGGAATAAGGCGCAAATGGCGGCCGGGCCTCTGGGCTGTGGTGCTGGTCGTGCTGGGGCTGGTGCTGTGCCTGCCCTTCGCGGGCCTGTCTCTGTTCCGCTTCTACGCCAACCAACTGGTGCAACAGACCGAGGAGAGCCTGCTGACGCAGGCGGCGGTCCTGACGGCGGCCTACGAGCAACTCTACCGCGACGCCGCCGACCTGCCTGCGCCCACGGTGCCGCGCAGCGACAGCCGCAGCTATGCGCCGCTGTTCCCGTCGGTCACGATGAACCCGCGGGCCATCCGCCCCCCCCGCCCCGATGGGCTGCCCGCGACCGAGGCCATCGGGCCGATCTACACCCGGATCGCCCCTACCCTGTCGCAGATCGCCCTGCGCGCGCAGGAGCAGACCCTGGCCGGCTACCGTTTCCTCAATCGCTTCGGCACCGTCATCGCAGGCAGCGCAGAGGAGGGAGTTTATCTCGGCCATGTGGAGGAGGTGGCGCTGGCCCTGAACGGCGATGTCGTCTCGGTCGCCCGCACCCGCCTGCGGGATGAGCCGGAACCGGCGGTCTATGCCCTCAGCCGCGGCACAAGCGTGCGCATCTTCGTGGCGATGCCCGCCATGGTGGGGGATGACATCATCGGCGTGGTCTACGTGAACCGCACCCCCAACCACATCTTCCGCTTCCTCTATGGCGAGCGGGTGAACCTTCTGAAAGCGGCACTCTTCGTCGTGCTGTCCACCAGCCTGATCGGCTTTGTTTTCTGGCGCTTCGTGACCCGGCCCATCCATGCCCTGATCCGGCGCATCGACGGCACCCAAGGGGGCGGCGCGGTGCAGATGGAACAGGCACATTACGGCACCCGCGAGATCGAGACGCTGGGGGCCAGCTTCCACTCGCTGACCCAACGCCTGCACCGCCAGCAAGAGGCGCTGCGCACCTACACCGCCCATGTCAGCCACGAGATGAAGTCGCCCCTGACCGCCATCAAGGGAGCGGCAGAGCTGTTGGAGGACGCGCAGATGACGCCGGACCAACGGGCGCGGTTTGTCGGGAACATCCTGCGCGACAGTGCCCGGATGGAGGCCCTTCTGGCCAGCATGCGCGATTTCAGTGCGGTGGATCAGCGGATGCTGCGCGGCGTATCGCGGGTGGCCGAGGTAATCGACGCGCTAGGTATCCTGCCGGGAGAGGTGACGCCGCCCGACGCACAGGTGCCTTTGCCGCCCGAAGTTCTGAGCATCGTTCTGCGCCACCTTCTGGAGAACGCCGCGGAACATGGCGCCACCGGGGTGCGGATCGACGTGGAGGCCCAATTCATGCGCTTCGCCAACAACGGCAGCGGCATCAGCGCCGGCAACCGGGCGCGCATTTTCGAGCCGTTCTTCACCAACAGGCGCGAAGAGGGCGGCACCGGTATGGGCCTCAACATCACCCGCTCGATCATCGAGGCGGCGGGCGGCACGATCGAATTGGAGCCGTCAGAGGAGGGCGCCGCGTTCATGATCCAGTTCGCACCGTGACGCCCGCATTCATCCTCCGACTTCGGGCCTGCGGAGGCATCACGATCAGTCAGCAGTCCGGTGCAGAATCTTGCTCAGCGCATCCTCCCTGGCTTTAGCCTTCTTCGGGCTGACCCGCCCGGGGCACCCCCAAGCGCATCGCCAAGCGCCGCTGTCGTCGTTTGCGCGCAAGGCATCTTCCTGCGCCCGCAACCCGGCGCTAAGCTCGCGCAAGCCTGCGCATGATGATCGGGCCCGCAAGCAATGGAAGCGGGCCTGAATTGCCTCAAGAACTGGAAGGAGCGTGCCTGATGACCCCCTCCCCCAGCGCGGCCCGCCTTGGGCTGCTTGAAAGGCGAGCGCTTGCAATGTCGTGCATTGGCGTGCGCAGGGTCCGGGGGATTTCCTGAATGGAAGCGACCCAGGTAAACCTCGAAACAGGTTCCTCCCAGACGATCAAGCCCGAAGCGCTCGGGCATCCGGAAGCCGGTGCCGGGCTACCCACACCTCCTGAAAAGGCCACACTGATGGACGCCCAAACCCTCGCTCAATTCGCCCTTGGTCCGCTGGACATCCCCGACAGCGCGCTCGATTTCGGCGCTACCTTGCTGATCGACACCCTTGGCGTTGCCGCCGGCGCCGCGCCGATGCACGCGGGCCGTATCGCGCGCGACCACGCGGCGCGGTTCCTTGCAGCTTCCGATCCGCGCGACGCCGCAGGCATGCTTTTCGACGGACGCAAAGCGTCGATCCCCGGCGCGGCTTTTGCCGCTGCAACCCAGATCGACAACCTCGATGCCCATGACGGCTACAACCCGACCAAGGGCCATATCGGCTGTGCCGTCGTCCCCGCCCTTTGCGCATTTGCGGAAAGCATGCCGGACCTGACGGCCCGCGCGGCGTTGGAGGCCCTGGTGATGTCCTACGAGATCGCCGCCCGTGCGGCGGTGGCGCTGCATGGCACCGTCAGCGACTACCACACCTCTGGCGCTTGGAACGCGTTGGGTGTGGTGGCGTTGGGCTGCCGGTTGCGCGGGGCCTCGCCAGAGCAGTTGCGCCATGCGCTGGGGATCGCGGAATACCACGGCCCCCGCAGCCAGATGATGCGCGAGATCGCAACGCCCACGATGCTCCATGACGGGTCTGGCATGGGGGCCTTGGTGGGAGCCATGGCGTGCCTGATGGCAGCGGACGGGTTCGAGGGTGCCCCGGCGATCACGGTGGAAGCGTCCGAGGTGGCCGAGGTCTGGGCCGATCTGGGGCGCGAGTGGACGGTGGAGAAGAACTACATCAAGCCCTATCCGATCTGCCGGTGGGCCCATGCGGCGATTGATGCCCTGGATGGTTTGATGGGGACGCATGGATTTGGTGCGGGCGATGTCACGCGGATCAAGGTTCGGACCTTTGCGCAGGCCGCGGCGCTGTTTCCGGGGATGCCGGAGACGACCTCCCAAGCGCAATATTCGCTGCGCTTTGCCATGGCCACGCGCCTACTGCGCGGGCGGATCGGGCCGGAGGATATCGTTGGCGAAGTCCTGCGCGACCCAGCCATCGCGGCCGCACTGACGCTGATCGAGATCACGGAAGAGCCACGACATTCCACGCGGTTTCCACTTGGGCGCTGGTCCGACGTGACGGTCGAGTTGCGCGATGGGCGGGTGCTGGCGTCCGGCGATGTCCATGCCCGCGGCGGGCCAGAGGCACCGATGGCGATGGCCGATGTCGAAGCGAAGTTCCACATCATGGCCGCCACTCTGCCAACGGCACGGCGGGACGCGATCTGGGCGATGCGGGGGCGAATGGCCGATCCGGGCACCCGCTTTGCCGAACTTCTGGCGCTGATCCTGCCCGCTGCGGACAGCGCCCATGCCTGATCCTTTGCGTGTCCTGATCCACTACGACAACGGCCAGCCGATGATGGACCGCCTCCGCGCCGAGGTGCCTGAAGTCGCGGCAACCTTCTGCCCGCGCCACGAGGACCTACCCGACCTGATCGCGCAGACCCGCCCTGACGCGGTCTATTCGGTCCGCTTCACCGGCACCGCGCCGTTCCCACGCGACGCATTGTTCATGGCCGGTGGTCCGCGCTGGATCGCCAATGGCGGCGTCGGAACGGATCATTTCGGGCATTGGGACACGGGGAGCGTAACGGTGACCAACGCCGCCGGTGTCGCGTCGGAGATGATGGCGGAATACATGCTTGGCGGCTTCCTGCACTTCACGCTCGATGTGCCGGGACTGCAGGCCGACAAAGTGGCAAGGCGATGGGCCGATCAGCGCGGGATGCGGCCGCTGAACGTGCGCACGCTGCTGATCGTGGGGTTGGGTCACACCGGGGCGGCTTTGGCCCTGCGCGCAAAAGCCTTCGGAATGCGGGTCATCGGCACCCGCGCCACGCCGCGTCCGATGCCCCATGTGGATCATGTCGGCGCGGCCGCCGACCTGCCCGACCTTCTGCCCCAAGCCGATTTCATCGCCATCTGCACGCCCCTGATCCCCGCAACGCGCGGCCTGATCGGGGCCGAGGCACTTGCCGCGATGAAGCCGGGTGTGATCCTGGCCGATGTGTCGCGCGGAGGGGTGGTGGACCAGACCGCCCTTTGTGCGGCGCTGACATCCGGCCATGTAGGCGGCGCCACCCTTGATGTGTTCGAGACCGAACCGCTGCCCCCCGAAAGCCCCCTATGGGAGGCGCCGAACCTGATCATCTCGCCCCATTGCGCGGCCGTGCATGAGGGGTGGGAAGCGGCGTCTTTCTCGCTGTTCCTGCAGAATCTGGCGCGGTTTCAAATGGGCACGCCGCTGGTCAACATCGTCGACCCGGCGCGCGGTTATTGACGCGGCGTGGCCGTGCCCGAGAGAGTCGCGCATCTACGCCTTCGTGCTCGTCACGGCATGTCGAAGCCGAGGCCGTTCCCAAGACGCCGTGAAAGATCGAACAGCCACGCCCAGCGCCGTGGGGTGCGATCCAGCCAATGGCCGCTGCTCTGCCGCGCCACGGGATCGGCCTTGCGCCTTTGCGGCCGGGGTATGAGTCCACCATACGGGAATGGTAAGTCCAAGCCGGAACAAAGGTGTTGAATGCGAAACGATTGCAGGCACTATGTCCGCGAAGGCCAAGCCGGATAAACGGTGCCTCGCTCAAAACAGACCAGGGAGACGATAATGAACCGACCAAATGGACCCCATGGCGTCCAACGCCGGAGCGTTCTGAAGGGTGCGACCGCCATTGGCGCCGCAGCACTGATCACCCCATGGGGCACACGCCTTCAGGCGCAGCCGGTTCGTGGCGGCACGCTGCGCATCGGGATGGCCCATGGCTCGACCACGGACTCGCTTGATCCCGGAACCTGGGAATCGGATTTCGTGATCTTCCAGGCGCATCAGCGCAACAACTTCCTGACCGAAATCGCCGCAGACGGCACCTTGGTGCCTGAGCTTGCCGAAAGCTGGGAAGCCTCGTCCGATGCGGCGACGTGGACCTTCACGATCCGGTCCGGTGTGCAGTTTCATTCCGGTCACGTGCTGACGGCTGAAGACGTGATCGCCTCGATCAACCACCACAGGGGCGCGGAAAGCACATCGGCGGCGGCACCCATCGTGTCGGCAATCACCGGGATGACCGCCGACGGGATGAACGTTGTCTTCACGCTGGCATCGGGCAACGCCGACTTCCCCTTCGTGATGTCGGATTATCACCTGCCGATCCTGCCGGCGCAGGCGGATGGCACCATCGATCCGATGACGCAGGACGGCTGCGGCCCGTTCCGCCTTGTCGAGATCGAATTCGGCGTCGGCGCCACCTATGCGCGGCACGAAGGCTACTGGAAGACCGGGCTGCCTTACTTCGACGGCATCGAACAGATCGTCATCTACGACGATGCGGCACGCCAGAACGCACTGATTTCAGGCGAAGTCGACTATATCGATACCGCCGATCTCAACACCGTCGGCCTGCTGGAGCGCGCTCCGGGGATCGAGATCCTGTCGATCACCGGCACGCAGCACTACGGCTTGCCGATGGACACGCGCGTGGCACCGTTCGACGACGTCAATGTCCGTCTGGCGCTGAAATACGCCATCAATCGCCAGCAATTGGTGGACACGATCCTGAACGGCTACGGCAGTCTGGGCAACGATCACCCGATCGGATCCGGCCAGCGCTTCTACAACACGGAACTGGCACAGCGGGAATATGACCCCGAGCGGGCGCAGTTCCACCTGCGCGAGGCCGGCATGGAAACGCTTGACGTGGAGATCTTCCTTGCCGACGCGGCCTTTGCGGGCGCGATCGATACGGGTGCGCTCTATGCTGAAAGCGCTACGGCTGCGGGCATCAACCTGACCGTTGTGCGCGAGCCCAACGATGGTTACTGGTCCAACGTCTGGATGCAAAAGTCGTTCTGCGGCACCTATTGGGGCGGTCGCCCGACCGAAGACCTCATGTTTGCAACAGCTTACGAGGCCGGTGTGCCGTGGAACGAGACGTTCTGGGACCATACCCGCTTCAACGAGCTGCTGCTGTCCGCGCGGTCCGAGCTGGACGACAACCTGCGTCGCGAGCAGTATTTCGAGATGCAGCAGATCGTGTCCGACGAAGGCGGCATCATCATCCCGATGTTCGCCAACTATGTCGGCGCCTACAGCTCGACACTGGCCCATCCCGAGCAGATCTCCACGCATTGGCGCAATGACGGCCACCGGATGGGTGAACGTTGGTGGTTCGCAGCCTGATCCGATTTAAGCCCCCGGCCGGTCATCTGGCCGGGGGTTTTTTCAATCCCATTTGGGATGAACTACGGGTGGTTTGGGACGATAAGCCAAAAAGAGTGCACCCAAATGGTTGCAATCGACACCGAACCGGCAGAGCCCCGGTTGCCATTACGGTCCTGAAGGGACGTCCATGCCACCTATCCTGATCATGATCCTCCAGCGGCTGGCCCTCGGCGTGGTCACGCTGTTTGTCGTGTCGCTGATCATTTTCCTTGGCACCGAACTTCTGCCCGGCGACTTCGCGCAGGAAATCCTCGGTCAGTCCGCCACCCCCGCCACCGTCGCCGCCCTGCGCGAACAGTTGGGCCTGAACGATCCGTTGTTCGTGCGATATGGCGGATGGCTGGCGGATGTGGTCCGGGGTGATCTGGGTGTCAGCCTTGCCAATGGGCAATCCGTGGCAGAGCTTATCGGGCGGCGGCTGGGATATACCTTGTCGCTGGCGCTGTACGCCGCCGCGATCGCGGTGCCGCTGTCCCTTGTCCTCGGGATTCTGGCGGCGCTGCTGCGCAACTCGGTCTTCGACCGGGTGGCCAATGCCTCGGCGCTGACCTCGATCTCGTTCCCGGAGTTCTTCGTGGCCTACATCCTGATCTTCCTGCTGGCCGGAGCGGGGGGCATGTTTCCGTCGATCTCCAGCATTCGGGGCGAAGTGAGCTTTGGCGAATACCTTTACCGCGCGTTCCTGCCCGCGCTGACGCTGACGCTGGTGGTGACGGCCCACATGATGCGGATGACGCGCGCCGCGATCATCAACCTGCTGGCCAGCCCCTATATCGAAATGGCGCGGCTGAAAGGCATGTCGCCGATGCGGGTCATCGTCCGCCATGCCCTGCCCAACGCGCTGGCGCCCATTATCAACGTGGTGGCGCTGAACCTCGCCTATCTGATCACCGGTGTCGTCGTGGTCGAGGTGGTGTTCGTTTATCCCGGCATGGGCCAGTTGATGGTCGACAGCGTGGCCGCGCGCGACATGCCCGTGGTGCAGGCCGTCGCCCTGATCTTCGCGGCAGCCTATGTGCTGTTGAACCTTACCGCGGATGTGTTGGCGACCTTGTCCAACCCACGCCTCGTGCACCGCCGCTAGGGGGATCAGGCATGATCGGCTTTCTCACCGGACTTCTGTGGCTTCTGGGCGGCATTGCAGCCGCGATGGCGGCGGGCTGGCTGTTTCGCACGCTGATGGTGACGATCTCGCCCCGCGGCGTGGCGAAGGAAATGCGCACCGCGCCGCTGACCGCCAGTTTCGGCATGCTGATGATCCTGATCTACATTTTCGTGGCCTTCTTCGCCCATTGGCTTGCGCCCTTCAGCGAGACGGCCATCGTCGGCCGCGAATACGAGCCGTGGAGCAGCGTCAACCTTCTGGGCACCGACAATCTGGGCCGCGATATGCTGTCGCGCCTGATCTATGCGGCGCGCAATACCGTGGGCATCGCCTTTGTCACCTCGGCACTGGCGTTCATCCTGGGCTCGGTTCTGGGACTGCTTGCGGCCATTGTCGGCGGCTGGCTGGATCAGATCCTCAGCCGCACGGTCGATGTCCTGATGGCCATTCCCGCGCTGATCTTCGCGCTGTTGCTGCTGACGATCCTTGGCACCTCGGTGATCAACATGATCCTTGTGATCGCGTTGATCGACAGCACGCGCGTCTACCGCCTTGCCCGCGCCGTGGCGATGAACATCGTCGTCATGGACTATGTCGAAGCCGCAAAGCTGCGGGGCGAGGGGTTGTGGCGGCTGATCACCCGCGAGATCCTGCCCAATGCGATGGCGCCCTTGGTGGCGGAATTCGGGCTCAGGTTCTGTTTCGTGTTCCTGACCATTTCCGCGCTGTCGTTCCTTGGCCTTGGCATGCAGCCGCCGACGGCGGACTGGGGTTCGATGGTCAAGGACAACGCCACGCTGATCACCTTCGGGGACATCACGCCGCTTCTGCCAGCGGGGGCAATTGCCCTTCTGACGGTCAGCGTGAATTTCGTGGTCGACTGGCAGTTGCACCGCGCATCCGGGTTGAAGGAGTAACGCCATGGCCGAGCAGGAAATCCTTCTGACCATGAAGGGCCTTCGCATCGAAGGCCGCGCGGATGAGGAGTGGATCGAGATCGTCAAGGGCGTCGACCTGACGCTGCGGCGGGGTGAGGTTCTGGGGCTGATCGGCGAGTCCGGCGCGGGAAAATCCACCATCGGACTGGCTGCGATGGGCTTCGCGCGCGATGGCTGCCGGATTTCGGGCGGCGAGATCCTGTTCGACGGCATCGACCTGCGCCGCGCCTCCGAGACCCTGCGGCGCGAATTGCGCGGCAAGCGCATCGCCTATGTCGCTCAGTCTGCGGCGGCGAGTTTCAACCCGTCCCACAAGCTGATCGACCAGTATTGCGAGGGGCCAGTAGAGCATGGCGTGATGGCACGTGGCGTGGCCGAGAAGGACGCGATGGAGTTGTATCGCAAGATGCAACTGCCCGAGCCGGAAACCATCGGCTTCCGCTATCCGCATCAGGTTTCGGGTGGGCAATTGCAGCGCGCGATGACGGCCATGGCGATGGCATGCAGGCCCGATCTGATCATCTTCGACGAGCCGACCACGGCACTGGACGTGACCACCCAGATCGAGGTTCTGGCCGCGATCCGCAACATCGTGGAACAGTTCAACACCGCCGCCATCTACATCACCCATGACCTCGCGGTTGTGGCGCAGATGGCCGACAAGATCAAAGTGCTGCTGAAGGGCGAGGAGGTGGAGGAATCCGATACCCGCTCCATGCTGGCGGCGCCGTCGCAGGACTATACCAGGTCGCTCTGGGCCGTGCGCACTTATGCCCGCGCCGAGCAGGCCCCGGTTGCGGGTGCGACGCCGGTGGTGTCGGTCCGTGGCGTGACGGCGGGCTATGGGACGATCGATGTCCTCAAGAACATCAGTTTCGACATCCACGCGCGCCGCACCGTGGCGGTGGTGGGCGAAAGCGGATCGGGCAAATCCACCACGGCACGGGTCATCACCGGACTATTGCCGCCCCGGCAGGGCGAGATCCTGTTCAACGGCAAGCCACTGCCGCCCGACTATCGACGCCGCTCGAAGGACCAGTTGCGGCAGGCGCAGATGATCTACCAGATGGCCGATACGGCGCTGAACCCCAAGCAGCGGTTGCGCGAACTGATCGGGCGCCCGGCACAGATGTATCTGGGCCTCAACGGCAAGAAGCTGGAAGACCGGGTGAAGGAGTTGTTGCGCCTGATCGAGCTGGAGCCTGCCGGCTACATCGACCGGTTGCCGTCCGAGTTGTCGGGCGGGCAGAAACAGCGCATCGGGATCGCGCGCGCGCTGGCGGCCGAGCCGCAGTTCATCATCTGCGACGAGGTTACCTCGGCCTTGGACCAGTTGGTGGCGGAGGGCATCCTGAAGCTTCTGGACAAGCTGCAGACCGAGTTCCAGCTGGCCTACATGTTCATCACCCATGACCTTGCGACCGTGAAGGCGATTGCCGACGAGGTGGTGGTGATGAAGGAGGGCGTGGTGGTGGAACAGGGCCCCAAGGCCGAGATGTTCCAGCCGCCGCATGATCCCTATACCGAGTTGCTGCTATCCTCGGTCCCCGAGATGGACCCGGATTGGCTGAGCAGGCTTCTGGCGGAACGCGCTGTCACCGGGGTGGCCGAAAGCGCCGGCAACTAGGCCGTAGGGCGGGGTTGACCCCGCCGCTTGGTCCAGGTCGCGACGTTCACTCCGCCGTGCCGCTGGATGGCGGGGTCAACCCCGCCCTACGGCGTGATGAGGTCGATCAGATAGGCCTTGCCGGTGGCCCTGCCCCGCAACAGGGCCTGCGCCAGATCGCCGGGGCCGTCCAGCCGCTCGCCCGCCATGCCATAGGCCCGGGCAACCGCCACGAAATCCGGGGCGGAGGGTTTCACCCCCTCTGAATGGATGCCGTTGTCGATCATGTAGCGCTCGATTTCCTGATATCCGTTGTTGTTCCAGACCACGAAGATGACGGGCGCCGCCTCGTCCATGGCGGTCCCAAGCTCGGACAGGCAGAATTGCAGGCCGCCGTCGCCGGTAATGCAGACGGTCGGCGTTTCGGGATCGCCCAAGGCGGCGCCGATCGCCGCGGGAGCGCCATAGCCCAAAGCGCCATAGCCGGTGGAGGCGTTGAACCAGCCGCGCGGTTGCGCAATGTCGGCATACATGTTGCCGGCGTAGACCACTTGCGTGCTGTCGCCCACGATCCGGCAGCCGGGGATGGTCGCGGTGATGGTGTCGATCAGATCGACATGGCCGCGATAGGCGGGCGACAGCGCTTCGCGTGCCGCTGCGCGGGCCTTGTCGGCGCGTCCCGCGCCGTTCGCCGCAGTGTCGGCGCGTCCCGCGCTATTCGCGGCGGTTTGGTGATCGGCAGTGGCGATGACGAGGGCCTCGGTCGCGGCCTTGGCGTCGGCGACAATCGCCAGGTCCGGCACCCTGCCGCGCGTGATCTGCACGGCGTCGCAATCGATGCGGATCAGGTTTTGAAGCACTGGCGCCCCGCCATCTTCATACATGTCGTAATCGGTGCGGCCGAACTGCGTTCCGATGGCAAGGATCACGTCGGCCTCGGCCATCATCGCGCGGATATGGGCGAAGCTGGGGCTGGCGGGGACGCGCAGCCTGTGCCCGCCCAGAATGCCGCGCGCATTTGTGGTGGTGATGACGGGGGCATCAAGGCGTTCGGCCAGCACTGTCAGCGCGCTGGCCGCCGTGATCGCGCCGCCACCCGCCAGGATCAGCGGAGTGCGCGCGGCTTTCAGGCGGGCCGCCGCGTCGGCGATGATGTCGGGGTCGGGCAGGCGCAGCGCCCCAATCACGGCGCGTGGCGGCGGCAGGTCGATGCGCGCGCGCATGATGTCCAACGGCACCTCGATATGCACCGGACCGGGACGCGCCCCGGTCATGGCGATGAAGGCCCGGTCGATGACGCGCTCCAGATCTTCCGCCAGGTGGAGGGTGTGGGACCACAGGGCCACCTCGCGCATCAGGGCGCGCTGGTCGGGCAGTTCGTGCAGGAACCCCTCCTCATGCCCGAAGGTCGCGGCGCGGTTCACGCCGGAGATGACCAGCATCGGGATACTGTCGGCGCGGGCCTGCGCCATGGGGGTGATCGCATTGGTGACGCCCGGCCCCGTAATCAGCAGGCAGACGCCCGGCTTGCCGGTGGCACGCGCATAGCCGTCGGCCATGAAGCCAGCACCCTGTTCGTGCCGGGGCGTGACGTGGCGGATGCCCGACGCGTGCAACCCGCGATACATCTCGACCGTATGGACGCCGGGAATGCCGAAGATGAAATCGACCCCGCGCCGCTCCAGCAGGGTGATCAGGGCCTCGCCTACGGTTTTCATCTACCCCTCCGCCAATCGACGCGCCCGCGCGGCGGAGGGCGTGATCCCGTATTCCGCCTTGAAGGCGCGTGCCATAGACGTGACATCGCGGTAGCCTGCGCGCAAGGCGATCTCGGCCACGGAGGCGCGCGATTGCTCCAGAAGGCGGCGCGCTTCGGCCAGACGGATGGTGCGGTAGATCTGCGCGGGACTGGCATCGGCATGGTGGCGGCAGACAAGTTCCAATGACCGGCGTCTGAGGTTGAGGGCTGTTGCGATCTGGTCAATCGACAAGGGATCCTCGACATGGCGGCGCATCAGCGCGGCGGCCGCCTTGACGACGCGGTTGGCCGGGATCAGGCGCTGGGGGTCCATGCGCGGATCCCGCTCGCCATACATGAAGAGTGCCGCAACCTCGAGCGACAGCGCCGCGCCATGCCGTCGTTCGATCAGTTCCAGCATCAGATCGAGCGTGGTCGTGGCCCCGCCGCAGGAGGCGCGATCGCGGTCGATCAGGAAGCGATCCTCGGTGACAGTGACATCGGGGAATGTCTCGGCCAGTGCATTGAGAACGTCCCAGTGACACGTCGCCTTGTAGCCGTCGAGGAGGCCCGCCTGGGCGAGAAGGTAGCTGCCGGTATCGAGGCCCACCAGTGTCTCGAAGCGGCCAGCGGCGGAGCGGAGGCGCCGCGCGGTGGCTGGTGTTGCAAGGGTTGTGTGGCCGTAGCTTGGCATGACGAAAAGGTAGCTGCCCCGCGACTGGGACGACAATGTCTCGGTCTGCACCGGAAGCCCGGACGAGGACTGCACCGGGGCCGCGCCCAGTGACAGGAAGTTCCAGCGATAGAGCGGGCGACGCGACAGGCTGTTGGCAGCGCGCAGCGGTTCCACCGCATTGGCAAGGCACAGGTTCGAGAACCCGTCGAAGAGCAACATGGAAAAGATGTCGGGCTGCGGGTTCTGCATGATCCCTGCGCAATATGCATGAATGAGCCGGTGCGCCAAGGGTAACTGTTCCGCAGGGAGGACGTGCCATGCATTTCGGGTTGAGCGATGAGCAGGAGATGATCGTCTCCACCGTGCGCAGTTTCGTCGAGAACGAGATCTATCCGTTCGAGGCGGAAGTGGAGCGTGCCGGACAGGTTCCGTTGGAACTGGGGCAGGAGATCAAGCAAAAGGTCATCGATCTGGGCTTTTACGCCTGCAACTTCCCCGAGGAAGTCGGTGGCGCGGGGCTGAGCCATCTGGATTTCACGCTTGTCGAGCGGGAATTGGGGCGCGGCTCCATGGCGCTTACGCATTTCTTCGGGCGGCCGCAGAATATCCTGATGGCGTGCAACGCCGAGCAGCGTGAGCGGTATCTGCTGCCGGCGGTGCGGGGCGAGCGGATGGACGCGTTGGCGATGACCGAGCCCGATGCCGGATCGGACGTGCGCGGCATGAAATGCTCGGCCGTGCGCGACACGACACTTGCCGCCGCTGGCGGCGGGGGCGGCGATTGGGTGGTGAACGGGTCCAAGCACTTCATCTCGGGCGCTGAACACGCCGATTTCTTCATCGTGTTCGTCGCAACCGGGGTGGACGAGACGGCCCATGGGCCGAAGAAGCGGATCACCTGTTTTCTGGTGGATCGGGGGCATCCGGGGTTTGAAGTGCGCGATGGCTATCGCTCGGTCAGCCACCGGGGATACAAGAATTGCATCCTGAATTTCGACGATTGCCGCCTGTCGGATGCGCAGGTTCTGGGCGAGGTGGATGGCGGTTTCGCGGTGATGAACGAGTGGCTTTACGCCACGCGACTGACGGTTGCCGCCTTCAGCGTCGGCCGCGCGCGTCGGTGTTTCGACTATGCGGTAGATTATGCCGCGCAACGCAAGCAGTTCGGGCAGGCGATCGCGAAGTTTCAGGGTGTCAGCTTTCAGGTCGCCGACATGATCACCGAGATCGACGCGGCGGACTGGCTGACGCTGGTGGGCGCGTGGCGGCTGGATCAGGGGTTGCCCGCGAACCGCGAAATCGCTTCGGCGAAGCTTTACGCGACCGAAATGCTGGCCCGGGTCACCGACACGACGTTGCAGATCTTCGGCGGCATGGGGTTGATGGATGATTTCCCCATCGAGCGTTTCTGGCGCGATGCGCGGGTCGAGCGGATCTGGGACGGCACGTCCGAGATCCAGCGCCATATCATCAGCCGCGACCTGTTTCGGCCATTGGGGGCATGATGCGGCAGATTGCCTGTCAGGTGTCTTTGGTTGGCGTTGAGATTGGGGGCCAGCCCCCAAACCCCCGGAGTTTTTTGCCAAGATGAATAGGGAAGATGCGCTGGACCGATTGTTGCGGCCTGCCTCGATCGCCGTGATCGGCGGGGGCGGTTGGTGCGAGAACGTGATCGAGCAATGCGAGAAGATCGGCTTTGCGGGCGCGATCTGGCCGGTGCATCCGTCGCGGGCGGAAGTGCGGGGACGGCGCGCGTTTGGGTCGGTGGAAGATTTGCCGGGTGCGCCGGATGCGGCGTTCATCGGGGTCAACAGGCACGCAACCATCGGGGTTGTGGCGGCGCTTGCCGCGCGGGGCGCAGGCGGTGCGATCTGCTTTGCCTCGGGGTTCAGGGAGGCGGTGGCGGAACTGGCGGATGGCGCCGATCTGCAGGCGCAATTGCTGGAAGCGGCAGGCGCCATGCCGATCCTGGGGCCGAATTGCTATGGCCTGATCAATGCGCTTGACGGCGCGGCGTTGTGGCCTGACCAGCATGGCGCCTTGAGGGTCACCTCAGGCGTGGCGATCGTCACGCAATCATCGAATATCGCGATCAACCTGACGATGCAGAAGCGCGGGCTGCCGATTGCCTATATCGTGACGGCTGGCAATCAGGCGCAGACGGATCTGGCACAGATCGGCGCGGCGTTGCTTGAGGATCCTCGGGTCACGGCGCTTGGCCTTCATATCGAGGGCATCGGCGATTTGCGGCGGTTGGAGACTTTGGCCGCAACGGCGCAGCGCCTGGGCAAGCGGATTGTGGCGCTGAAGGTGGGCGCGTCTGATCAGGCGCAGATGGCGACGGTGTCGCATACGGCCTCGCTCGCGGGAAGCGACGCGGGCGCGCGGGCGTTGTTGGCGCGGTTGGGGATCGGGCAGGTCGGCTCCTTGTCGGCGCTGCTGGAGGCCTTGAAGCTGTTGCACGTGACGGGGCCTTTGGCGTCGAACCGCATTGCCTCGCTGTCATGTTCGGGGGGGGAGGCGAGCCTGATGGCGGATACCGCGCTGGGGCGCGGCGTGGTCTATCCGGCGCTGAACGTCCCACAGGCGCGCGATCTGCGAGCGGCTTTGGGGCCGAAGGTGGCACTGGCCAACCCGCTGGATTATCACACCTATATCTGGGCGGACCGCGCCGCGATGACGGCAAGTTTCAGTGCGATGATGGACCCGTCGCTTTCCTTGGGGATCGTCGTGCTGGATTTCCCGCGCGCGGATCGCTGCAACCCCGAGCAATGGGATATCGTTATCGACGCCGTTGCCGACGCACAGGCGGCGCGCGGCGTCCCGATGGCGATTGTGGCGAGCCTGCCAGAGACGATGCCCGAGGACGTCGCAGCGCGCATCATGGCGCGGGGGATTGCGGCCTTGGCCGGATTGCCCGATGCGCTCGATGCCGTGGCGGTGGCGGCAGGGGAAGTGCCGACAGCGGCAGCGTTGCTGCTGCCGGGACCGGATGGCGCGACGCGCATCCTGGCCGAGGCCGAGGCGAAGGCCGCTCTGAAGCGGTTCGGGGTGGCGGTCCCGGCCTCGATCCGAGGGGGAACGGCCGCGGAGGCGGCGCAGTTGGCGACGACGCTTGCAGCGCCCCTTGCCCTGAAGGGCGAGGGCATTGCCCACAAGACGGAGGCAGGCGCGGTCAAGCTGAACCTCTCGGCAGACCAGATCGAGGCAGCGGCTGCGGGCATGTCAGCCGGATCATTTCTTGTAGAAGAAATGATCGGGGGCAGTGTGGTCGAACTTCTTGTCGGTGTCCTGCGCGACCCGGCTCATGGCTTCGTCCTGACCTTAGGCGCGGGCGGCACCTTCGCCGAGTTGCTGCAGGACACGACTTGCCTGCTGCTGCCCGTTTCGGCCGCGCAGATTGACGGAGCGCTCGACAACCTGCGCCTTGCGCCGCGCCTCGACGGATATCGCGGGGCGCCTGCCGCCGACCGATCGGCGATTGTCAGCGCCGTCCTTGCGGTGCAGGACTATGTGACCGCCAATTCACGCGATGTGTTCGAGGTGGAGATCAACCCGCTCATCTGCACACCGACGCGCGCTGTTGCCGCCGATGCGCTGATCCGACTGAGGGACCAATCATGACCGAAAACCCCATCAAGACCAGCCGCCGTGGCCATGTGCTGGAGGTCACGCTGGACCGCCCCAAGGCCAACGCCATCGACCTAGCGACCAGCCGGATCATGGGCGAGGTCTTTACCCGCTTTCGCGATGATCCCGAGTTGCGCGTGGTGATCATCACCGGGGCGGGCAAGAAATTCTTCTGCCCCGGATGGGATCTGAAGGCTGCCGCCGAGGGCGACGCGGTGGATGGCGATTACGGCGTGGGCGGCTTTGGCGGGTTGCAGGAACTGCGCGGCATGAACAAGCCGGTGATCGCCGCGATCAACGGGATCTGCTGCGGCGGGGGGCTGGAACTGGCCCTGTCCGCCGACATCCTCCTCGCCGCCGAGCACGCCACCTTTGCCCTGCCCGAGATCCGGTCGGGCACCGTGGCCGATGCCGCCTCGATCAAGCTGCCCAAGCGCATTCCCTACCATATCGCGATGGAAATGCTGCTGACCGGCCGCTGGCTGGATGCGGCAGAGGCGGCACGCTGGGGGCTGATCAATCAGATACACCTCGCCGATACGCTCATGTCCAAGGCGCGCGAGATGGCGGACTTGATCGCCTCCGGCCCGCCGCTGGTGAATGCGGCGATCAAGGAAGTGGTGCGCGAGGCGGAGGGGATGAAGTTTCAGGACGTGCTCAACAAGATCACCAAAAGCCAGTTCGAGACGGTGGAGAAACTCTATCGCTCGCACGACCAGAAGGAAGGCGCGCGGGCCTTTGCCGAGAAGCGCGATCCGGTCTGGCAGGGAAAGTAGCGCACGACATTACGGGAGGGTGGGCGGGGCGAGGTGCCTTGGCACCAGCGTCCGACCCCCCTCCCCCTCAGGAAAGGACACCATGATGCCCCTGACGATGAACAAGGAAGTCTTCATCACCTGCGCCGTCACCGGTTCGGGCGGGACACAGGACCGCAGCCCCCACGTGCCGCGTTCCCCCAAGCAGATCGCCGACAGCGCGATCGACGCGGCCAAGGCCGGTGCGGCGATCGTGCATTGCCATGTGCGTGACCCCGAGAGCGGCGCGCCGTCGCGCGATCTGGCCTATTACCGCGAGGTCACCGACCGCATCCGCGACGCCGGCACCGACGTGGTGCTGAACCTGACGGCGGGGATGGGCGGCGACATCCTTTTCGGGCCTACCGACGCTCCCCTGCCGCTGCGCGGCGGCACCGACATGGTGGGTGCGGCGGAACGCGTTGCCCACATCGCCGAATGCCTGCCGGAAATCTGCACGCTCGATTGCGGCACGATGAATTTCGCGGAAGCCGATTATGTCATGACCAATACGCCCGGCATGTTGCGCGCCATGGGGCGGATGATGACCGATCTGGGCGTGAAGCCCGAGATCGAGGCGTTTGACACCGGCCATCTGTGGTTCGCCAAGGAATTGGTGAAAGAGGGGGTGCTGGACGCGCCCGCGCTGGTGCAATTGTGCATGGGCGTGCCATGGGGCGCGCCCGATGATCTGAATACATTCATGGCGATGGTGAACAACGTGCCGTCCGACTGGACGTTCAGCGCCTTTTCGCTGGGTCGCAACCAGATGGCCTATGTTGCCGCCGCCGTGCTGGCGGGGGGGAATGTTCGGGTCGGGCTTGAAGACAACCTCTGGCTCGACAAGGGCGTGCTTGCGACCAATGCGCAACTGGTCGAGCAGGCGGTGGGCGTGATCGAGGGCATGGGTGCCCGCGTGATCGGGCCCGAGCAGGTGCGCGAAAAGCTCGGGCTGACCAAGCGTGCGCGACCATGAAGGCCGCGCTCCTTGGCCTTGCGGCCCTTGTCGCCGTTGCAGGATGCGACGTGGTGGCACCAAGCTACCGCGATGAGACCGCAACCATCGCGTCGAGCGCGAATTTCGACCCGTCGCGCTATGTCGGGCGCTGGTACGAGGTTGCGCGCTATCCCAATCCGTTTCAGGCGAACTGCGCCGGGGCGATTGCGGAATATGGTGTGTCGGACACGCCGGGCGTGCTGACGGTGCGCAACACCTGCCTTGATGCGGCGGGGCAGCCGACCGCCCAGATCACCGGAACCGCCACCGATGAGGGGCTTGGCCGTCTGTCGGTCCGCCTGCAAGGCGTGCCCGTCGCGGCCCCCTATTGGGTGCTCTGGGTGGACGAGGGATATCGCACCGCAGTCGTCGGTGCGCCGAACGGGCGCGTGGGCTGGATCCTGAACCGTGACCCGGAAATTCCGGCGGACCGGCTGGCGGCCGCGCGCGAAGTGCTTGATTTCAACGGCTATGACCTGAGCCAATTGCAACGGAGTGTGACCCCATGAAGGCGGCGATCATTGGTGGTGGCGTGATCGGCGGCGGATGGGCCGCGCGGTTCTTGCTCAACGGCTGGGACGTGGCGATCTACGACCCCGACCCGGAAGCCGAACGGAAGATCGGCGAGGTGCTGGCCAATGCCCGCCGCGCGCTGCCCGCGCTCTATGACAGGGCGTTGCCCGCCGAGGGCGCGATGCGCTTCACGGACGATCTGGCGGATGCCTGCAGCGGCGTGGACTGGGTGCAGGAAAGCGTGCCGGAACGGCTTGATATCAAGCACCGCATCCTTGCGGAATTGACGCGGTTGGCACCGGAGGCGGCTGTCATCGGATCCTCGACCTCGGGCTTCAAGCCGTCGGAACTGACGGCGCAGGGCGCGCGCACGATCGTGGCGCATCCGTTCAACCCGGTCTACCTGCTGCCGCTGATCGAGTTGGTGGGCGACGCGGATCAATGTGCGGCGGCGGCCGAGATCCTGCGCGGGATCGGCATGTTCCCCCTCCTTGTCCGCAAGGAAATCGACGCCCACATCGCCGACCGCTTCCTTGAATCCGTCTGGCGCGAGGCGCTGTGGCTGGTCAAGGACGGCATCGCCACCACCGAGGAAATCGACGAGTCGATCCGCATGGGCTTTGGCCTCAGATGGGCGCAGATGGGCCTGTTCGAAACCTATCGCGTGGCGGGCGGCGAGGCGGGCATGAAGCATTTCATGGCGCAGTTCGGGCCTTGCCTGACATGGCCGTGGTCAAGGCTGACCGACGTGCCGGAGTTCACCGACGATCTGGTGGACCTGATCGCCGGACAGTCGGACGAGCAGTCCGGCCACCGCTCCATCCGCGAGCTGGAACGGCTGCGCGACGACAATCTGGTGGGGATCATCCGGGCGCTGAAACAGTCCGGTTCGGGTGCCGGGGGCGTCTTGCGCCGGCATGAGGCGGCGTTGGCATGGCCCGAAGGCGGCACCTTGCCGGTGACGCTTGACCGGCAGGTGCCGCAGGTCTGGACCGACTACAACGGCCACATGAACGAGGTGAATTATCTGGAGGCCGGATCGAAGGCGACGGATCGGTTCATGGAACTGGTGGGTGCGGACGCCGCCTACATCGCCGGCGGCCTCAGCTACTTCACGGTCGAGAACCATGTGCGGTATCTGGACGAAGTCCATGCCGGCGACCGTTTGAGGGCAGAGACGCAGCTTCTGGACGGGACGGGCAAGAAGCTGCACCTGTTCCATGTGCTGACGCGCGGCGACGGGACGATTGTGGCGACGGTGGAAAGCCTTTTGCTGCATGTCGATCTGGGCACGCGCAAGACCTGCCTGCCGAATGCGGCGGTCTCGGACGCCTTGGCAGAAATATCAAAGGCGCAGGCGGGACTGCCGGTGCCAGAGGGATCGGGCCGGGTCGGGCGGTGATCGCCGTGCCCGCCTTGGCCAGAGCCGAAAACCCTTAAGGCCATGGCCGCCCCTCCCTTGCGCGGGGCGGCGGGCCCGTGCATCACTCCCGCGCAAAGGGGACGTTTGGTATGACAATCCGCGTGGCGATCAATGGGTTCGGACGGATCGGACGCTCGGTCCTGCGGGCATGGGCCTTGGGCGGTGGGCGCACCGGCCCGCATTGGCCGGAAATCGAGATTGTCGCGATCAACGACATCGCCGATGCCCAGACCTGCGCCTATCTTTTTGAATATGACAGCGTATTTGGCGTTTTCCCCGGCTCGGTCACGATCGAGGACGGGCATCTGGTGGTGAACGGACGCAAGATCCGGCTGACGATGGAGCGCGATACCGGCGCGTTGCCGTTGACGGATGTGGACGTTTTGATGGAATGCACCGGACGCGGCGCGCGGTCCGTGGCCGAGGCCGCATTGGGCGCGGGAGCGGGCCGGGTGCTGATCTCGGGGCCGGCACCGGACCCGGACCTGACGCTGGTTCTGGGCGCCAATGATGCGGCGCTGCGGGCCGATCACCGGATCGTCTCGAACGCATCGTGCACGACGAACGCGATCGCGCCGCTGGTGAAGCTGATCGACGAGACCTGGGGGCTGGATTCCGCCCTGATGACGACGGTGCATTGCTATACCGGCAGCCAGCCGACGGTGGACATGCCGATGCGCGATCCGGCACGAAGCCGGGCAGCAGCACTCAGCATGGTGCCGACAACAACCTCGGCCGAGCATCTGGTGGATATCGTGCTGCCACATCTGGCGGGACGCGTGACCGGATCGGCGGTCAGGGTGCCGACGGCATCGGTATCCTGCGTGGACCTTGCGGTGATGACGCGCGACATGCCCAAGGCGGCGGAAGCGGTAGAGTTCCTGCTGGGAACCGCCGGGCCGATCATCGGGTTCACCGACAGACCCCTCGTCTCGTCGGACCTGCGGGCGCGGCCAGAATCGCTGATCGTGGCGGGGCCAGAAATCAAGCGCTCCAAGGGCGGGATGCTGCGGGTGTTCGGCTGGTATGACAACGAATGGGGTTTCTCGTGCCGGATGCTGGATGCGGCGCGGATCATGGGACAGCAGGCCGTCCGGTAGCGAGGCGGCAGGGCATTGACCAAGTCACCGCGAAACAACGCGGTGGTCGCATAAAGGAGAAGTTGGATGGCCGATTGGCAAGCGTGGAAGAAGGAAGCGGCGTTCGTGGCGGGCGCGTGGATCGGCTCGGACAGCGGCGAGACCATCGACGTCAAGAACCCCGCCACCGGCGAGGTGATCGGCACGGTCCCGAATTGCGGCGAGGCCGAGACGATGCGCGCGATCGACGCCGCCTCGGCCGCGTTCAAGGGGTTCGCGGCACTGTCGCTGATGGAGCGCGTCGGCCTGCTGTGGAAACTGCATGACGCGCTGATGGACAATCAGGCCGCGCTGGCCGAGTTGCTGACGGTCGAAATGGGCAAGCCCTTGGCCGAAGCAAAGGGCGAGATTGCCATCGGCGCGCAATATGTGCGCTGGTTCGCTGAGGAAGCGCGCCGCGCGAAGGGCGAGATCGTGCCCGCCGGCGTGAACGGGCGGCGCATTCTGGTGACCAAGCACCCGGTGGGCGTGGTGGGCATGATCACGCCGTGGAACTTCCCGTCCTCGATGCTGGCGCGCAAGATTGCGCCCGCACTGGCGGCGGGATGCCCGGTCGTCGCCAAACCGGCGACGGCAACACCCTATTCGGGACTGGCATGGGCCGCGCTGGCGGAAGAGGTGGGCTACCCCAAGGGCGTGGTGAACGTGCTGACCGGATCGGCGCGCAAGATCGCGGGCGCCCTGATGGCGCGGCCAGAGGTGCGGAAAGTGACCTTCACCGGATCGACCGAGGTGGGCAAGGAGTTGATCCGTCAAAGCGCCGACACGGTCAAGAAAGTGTCGATGGAGTTGGGCGGTAACGCGCCCTTCATCGTCTTCGACGACGCCGATATCGATGCGGCGATCGAGGGGGCCATGGTGTCGAAGTTCCGCAACTCGGGGCAAACCTGCGTCTGCGCCAACCGGATTTATGTGCAGGCCGGCATCCACGATGCGTTCGTCGCCAAACTGGTCGAGAAGACCCGGGCCATGAAGGTCGGTGACGGGCGCGAGGCGGGCGTGGTGCAGGGCCCGCTGATCGACACCGACGCGGTGGCGAAGGTGGAGGAATTGCTGGAGGACGCCAAGGAAAAGGGCGCCAAGGTCGCCTGTGGCGGGAAACGGCACGGGCTGGGTGGATCGTTCTACGAGCCGACGGTGGTGACGGGCGCGACGCAGGACATGGCGTTTGCCAAGGAAGAGATCTTCGGACCGCTCGCGCCGGTCTTCCGGTTCGAGACCGAGGAAGAGGCCATTTCGATGGCAAATGACACGGTCTTTGGGCTGGCGAGTTATGCCTATACGAAGGATCTGGGCCGCGCCTTCCGCCTGAACGAAGGGCTGCAATACGGCATGATCGGGATCAACTCGGGGCTGATCACAACGGTGGAAGCGCCGTTTGGCGGTGTGAAGGAAAGCGGCCTCGGCAAAGAAGGCGGGTCGCAGGGATTGGAAGATTATCTCGAGACGAAATACGTCTGCATCGACGGGATCTGAAAAGAAGAAGGGGGGCTGTCTGCCCCCCACCGCCCAAGGGCGGCCCCCCCCGAGAGTTTTTTGCCAATGTGAATGGGATCAGGTCCGTGCCCAGACGACTCCGGCAGCGGGGATGGGTGTGCCGTCGTAGAGGACGGGTTCCGGTCCGTGGTTGAAGAGGAAGCGGGTTTGCCCCGTGTCGCGGAGGCGGATATCCGGTGGCAGGTCGTGCACTTTGAGGCCAGCGGCGGTGGCCGCGCGACCGAGAATGCGCGACAGGGCGACAGGGTCGGGCCAGGCGGCAAGGTAGCTGCGGTTGGCGTTCTGAACGAGGATGGGGGCGCAGGTGGTTGTGGCCTCGACAACGCGTTCCGTAGTCTCGATCTGTTCCAGCCAGAGGCCGACCGAGCCGCCCTGTTGCAACGGCACCGGCATGTCGCGGCGCAGGGTTTCCACCCGCGAGATGGTCACATCAAGGCCCGCGATGGCAGGCGGCAGGGGAACGGGGATGGCGAGATTGGTAGTCTTGGCGTTGGTACGGGGACCGAGGACGACCTGTCCTTCAGCCGCGGCGATGGCGGCCTTCATTGGCGCGGCAAGGGTGATCGCGCCGGGGATCAGGGTGAGTTTGTAACCATCAAGGCTGGTCGCGTCGGGCGGCAGGATATCGACGCTGAGACCGAGTTTGCGCAAGCCTCGGTAGAACTCGAAGACGAGGCGGAAATAATCGCAGCCTGCGCCCTGCGGTTGCACGGCCCATGCCCAGGCGGCGGCGTAGTCGAAGACGAGGGCCACGGGTGCCCGGGTTTGCTCGACATCGGGCATACCCTTGATTTCGCTGGCGACTTGCGCAGCCTCGGCGAAGGCCTCGGCCGCGACGCTGTCGGGGCGCAGGAGGCCCGCGTGGTATTGCTCCTGCGCAAACGGCGCCTGGCGCCAGCGGAAGTAGGCGACGCATTCGGCGCCGTGGGCGAAGGCCTCCCACGTCCAGAAGCGGACCATGCCTGGCAGCGGCGCGGGGTTGGAGGGGGCCCAGTTCACCGGGCCGGGCTGTTGCTCCATCACCCACCAGCGCGGCGTCTGGGCGTCGGGCGCCTGCGCCGCGACGGCACGGTAGAGGTCGTGGTGGAATGCCTGAAAATCGGGGTCGCCCTGCCGCGCATAATGGCGTTTATGCTCGGACGACTCTTC
>JBBQHZ010000020.1:0-41145 GCA_038324445.1 Rhodobacterales bacterium
TCATCTTTTCGATCACCGCCTCGGGCTTGCCGCTTTCGCGGGCGATATCCATCTGGACCTGCTTTTCCTTCTCGACCAGTGCCGGGTCGAGATCGGCCTCGGACAGCGACGCCGGGTTGGTGGCGGCGATGTGCATGGCGATCTGCTTGCCGATAGCGCCGGCATCGGAACCCGACAGGGCAACCAGAACGCCGATCTTGCCCATGCCGTCGGTGGCGGCGTTGTGCACATAGGACACGACGGTTTCACCTTCCAGCACGGCCATCCGGCGCAGCGACATGTTCTCGCCGATCTTGGCGATGGCGTCGGTGATCGCCGTCTCGACCGGCTTGCCGCCCACATGGGCCGCCTTCAGCGCCTCGACATCGGACACGCCCATGGCGGCGCCGGCGATGTCACCGACCATCGACTGGAAATCGCTGTTCTTGGCGACGAAGTCGGTTTCCGAGTTCACCTCGACCGCGATGCCCTTGCCACCCTCGACCTTGACGGCGACCAGACCTTCGGCGGCGGTGCGGCCCGACTTCTTGGCGGCCTTGGCCAGACCCTTGGTGCGCAGCCAGTCGACGGCGGCGTCCATGTCACCATCGGTTTCGGTCAGCGCCTTCTTGGCGTCCATCATGCCTGCGCCGGTGGATTCGCGCAGCTCTTTCACCATTTGTGCGGTGACGGTCATGTTAGTCTCCATGTTCCTGAAATGGCAGCGAGCGGGATCTACCCCCGCCCGATACCAGAATTATGAAGCTGGCCCCGCAAAACGCTGCGGAGCCAAGGAAGATCAGGCTTCAGCGACGGCTTCTTCAACCGGAGCTTCGTCCAGCGCGCCGAGGTCGACACCAGCCGCACCCATCTGGGCGGTCATGCCGTCCAGCGCCGCGCGGGAGACAAGGTCGCAATACATGGCAATCGCCCGGCTCGCGTCGTCATTGCCCGGGATGACATAGTCAATGTCCTTGGGCGAGCAGTTGGTATCGACGACACCCACAACCGGAATGCCCAGCTTTTTGGCTTCGGTGATGGCCAGCGATTCCTTGCCCACGTCAATGACGAACAACAAGTCCGGCGTGCCGCCCATTTCACGGATGCCGCCGAGCGAAGCTTGCAGCTTGCCCTGCTCGCGTTCCATGTTCAGACGCTCTTTCTTGGTGAGGCCTTCGGCCCCGCCAGCCAGGATCTCGTCCAGCGCCTTGAGGCGGGCGATCGAGTTCTGGATGGTTTTCCAGTTGGTCAGCGTGCCGCCGAGCCAGCGGTGGTTCATGTAGTACTGCGCGCACTTTTCAGCCGATTCAGCGATCGACTTCTGAGCTTGACGCTTGGTGCCCACGAACAGGATCCGGCCGCCCTTGGCGACGGTCTCGCGCACCGCGATCAGCGCCTGCTCCAGCATCGGATAGGTCTGCGTCAGGTCGATGATATGAATGCCGTTGCGGTCACCATAGATGAATTCGCCCATGCGCGGATTCCAACGCTGGGTCTGGTGGCCGAAGTGAACGCCAGCTTCAAGAAGCTGACGCATGGAGAAGTCAGGGAGTGCCATCAATGTGGTCCTTTCCGGTTTATACCCTGGCAGAGGTTTCACGGCATATGCCGCAACCGGTGGACCGTTCAGGGATGTCTCCCCCGAGGGCCCGCCTCCGCCTGTGAAGTGCGCGCGATCTAGACCGCATGTCCGGCCAATGCAAGCCCCATCGCGCGACCCCTCAGGATCGTGCCGAATGGAAAGGTTCCATATGGGCGCGATTATTGCTGCCCGATGGGGACAGTCGAAAATCCCTATCGTCCCAAACCACCCCCATCTGTCCCCAACTGGGATCGTCCCATCTGGCGACACATGCTTCCATTTGGGCGTTCAGGCAAATCCCTATCGTCCCAAACCGCCCCTGTCTGTCCCCAAATGGGATCGTCCCATCTGGAACCTTCTGCGCCGCCCCGCTACACCTCCGACCCATGACAGCCAAACCCGACATCCTGTGCATCGGTGCCGTCCTTTGGGACATCATCGGGCGGTGCGATCTGCCCATGGCCCTTGGCAACGACAAGCCGGGGCGGATTACCCGCTTGCCGGGGGGCGTCGCCTTGAACATCGCGATGACGCTGGCACGCTTCGGCCTGCGCCCCGGCCTTCTGTCGGTCATCGGGGATGATCCTGATGGGCGCGAGTTATCCAATACCTGCAAGGCCTTGGGCCTCGACGTTGAGGCGATGCTGGTCGATCCCGACCTGCCCACCGACCGCTACATGGCGATCGAGGCGCAGGGCGCGCTGATCGCCGCCATCGCCCATGCCCATGGGCTGGAGGCCGCCGGCGCGCGGATTCTGGCGCCGCTCTCCGACGGCACGCTGGCATCCGAGGCCGCGCCATGGAGCAAAGCCATCGCACTCGACGGCAATCTGACCGAGGCGCTGCTGACCGAAATCGCCACCAGCTCGTTGTTTTCCAAGGCAGATCTCCGCATCGCCCCCGCCTCGCCCGGCAAGGCCGAGCGGTTGCGCCCGCTCCTCTCCCACCCCAACGCCACGCTTTATGTGAACCGGGAGGAGGCAGGCATCCTGACCAACACCCACCCCGCCAATGCCGGGGCCGCCGCCGCCGCCCTTCTGGCCGCAGGTGCGCGCCGCGTGCTGGTGACGGAGGGTGCCCAGATGGCCGTGGATGCCAGCACTATCAGCACGTTAAGCGCCGTTCCTCCCCCGGTGGAGGCGCGCCGCATCACCGGTGCGGGCGATACTTTCATGGCCGCGCACATCGCCGCCGAGATCGCCGGAGCGTCGCGCGAAGATGCCCTTACCCGCGCCGTGCAAGCCGCCGCCACCTATGTCGCCGGAGACAAGTCATGACCCTGCCGCTGCAAGTCTCCCCCGAAGTGGAAGCCGCCCGCGCCAGTGGTCAGGCCATCGTGGCGCTTGAATCCACCATCATCACCCACGGCATGCCCTACCCGCAGAATGTCGAAACCGCCCGTCTGGTCGAAGGCGACATCCGCGCCGCAGGCGCCGTTCCTGCCACCATCGCGGTGCAAGATGGCAGCATTTTCATAGGCTTGAGCGATCAGCAGCTGGATGCCCTTGGTAAGGCCAAGGGCGTGGCCAAAATTTCGCGCGCCGATCTGGCGGTATGCCTGTCGACTGGCGGCATCGGCGCCACCACCGTCGCCGCCACCATGATCTGTGCAGCACTTGCAGGCATAAAGGTGTTCGCCACCGGCGGGATCGGCGGCGTCCATCAGGGCGCAGAGACCAGTTTCGATATCTCCGCCGACCTCCATGAGCTTGCGCAAACCCCCGTGACGGTCGTGGCGGCGGGTGCCAAGGCAATACTCGACTTGAACAAGACGCTGGAAGTCCTTGAAACCCTTGGAGTTCCAGTCATCGCCTATGGCCAGGATGCGTTTCCGGCGTTCTGGAGCCGCGATTCCGGCCTGCGGGCGCCGCTGCGCCTCGACACGCCAAATGCCATCGCCCGCGCGCATCTTCTGCGCCAATCCCTCGGTCTGCCCGGCGGCCAACTGATCGCCAACCCGATCCCGGCCGAGGCGGAAATCCCCGCCGAAACCCTCAAGCCCTTGATTGCAAAGGCACAAGCCGAGGCCGATGCCCACGGCATCACCGGAAAAGCCGTGACGCCTTTCCTCCTCCAGCACCTGTTCGAGGCGACAAAGGGGGCCACCCTCACCGCCAATATCGCCCTCGTGCGCAACAATGCTCGCCTAGCCGCCGCCATTGCCCGCGAATTCCCGAGCTGACACTTTTTCCACGCCCCCCCTTTTTCCACGCACCCCCATGCTTGTGCGCCCGCGCCCACACCCTTAAGTAATCCTTGACGCCCCTTCGAAATCCATCGCGCCCATGAAACTGCCACCGCCCCCAAAACCGCCGCGCCGCGGCATTTTCGCCTCGATGCGGGCGAACTTCTTTACCGGTTTGATCGTCATCGCGCCGATCGGCATCACCATCTGGCTGATCTGGACCCTGGCGGGCTGGATCGACGGCTGGGTGCTGCCGTTCATTCCGGCCCGCTACAATCCCTCGCTCCTGATCAACGAATGGACCGGGATTGGCATCAATATCAGGGGCATAGGTGTCGTTACCTTCCTGATCTTCACCATGGTCGTGGGCTGGATCGCCAAGGGTCTGATCGGCCGCTCGATGATCCGGTGGGCGGAATCGCTAGTGCTGTCGATCCCGGTGGTGCGCAGCGTCTATTCCGGCCTCAAGCAGATCGCCGAGACCATCCTGAAGCAGGGACAACAGAATTTCGACAAGGCGTGCCTCATCCAGTATCCGCGTGAGGGAATATGGGCCATCGCCTTCATCTCGACGAAGGCCAAGGGCGAGATTCAGGCCAGGACGAACGATGAGGTGGTCTCGGTCTTCATGCCGACCACCCCGAACCCCACGTCCGGGTTCTTGCTCTTCGTGCCGCGTCAGGACGTGATCGTGCTGGATATGAGCGTCGAGGATGCGGCCAAGTTGATCATCTCGGCGGGATTGGTCTATCCCAATGACCTCGAAGGGGAAATTCAACCCGTCGAGCTTCCCGCAGCGGCCGAGTAGACCGGACGAAAAAGGGCGCGGTCGGCTTCGACCCACGCCCTCCTTCATCACATCAGGAAGTTTGCCGGGGGCCGCACCCCCCTTCCCGTCACCGTTCTTCGAACCACCACACATCGGGCTGCCACTCGATGAAGTCGCCATAGATCGGGATATAGTCCGGGTAATGCAGTTCCGCGTTGTAGGCGATGCGGCTGACCGGGTTGTGGTAGAACGGCACGGTATAGCGCTCCGCAATCAGCACACGGTCCAGCGCCTGCACGGCATAGGTATAGTTCTCCAGCCCGTCCGCCTGCAGCATCTCGTCGATCATGGCCTCGACGGCGGGATTGCAGCCACCATGGATGTTGCGCCCCCCGATCTGGTCCACCACCTCGCAGCCCCAATAGTTGCGCTGCTCGTTGCCGGGGCTCAGCGACAGGCCCCAACGGTAATAGATCATGTCGAAGTCGTAGTTGTCCTGCCGCTCGCGGAATTGCGCACTGTCGACGCGGGTGACGGTAACGTCGATCCCGACGCGCTCCAGCGCCTCGGTATAGATATTGGTGATCGCATCGTTTTCGGAACTGCCCGATTGCAGCAGGATCTCGAAGGTCACGGGCCCGTCCGGGCCTGTCATCACGCCGTTTTCGACGGTGTAACCGGCCTCCTCCATCAAGGCGATGGCCGCCGCCGTCCCCGCGCGGTTGCGCTCGGTTCCGTCGGAGACGGGCAGCGCATAACCCTCCATCGTGCCGGGCAGCAGGTCGGCGGCAAAGGGTGCCAGCAACTCGGCCACGCGGCCCGTGGCGGGCCCCGGTTCCATCGCGAGGGGCGAGTTGGCATAGGGCGAGGTGATGCGCGGATCGACGCCGCCATTCACAGTCTGGTTGATGAACTCGAAGTTGAACGCCTGAATCATCGCCTCGCGCACGCGCCAGTCGGCGAAGATCGGACGACGCGTGTTCATCACGTAGCCCGTCATGCCGGCGGGGCGCTGGTGCGGGATCTCGGCCAGCAGCACGTCGCCCGCTTGCACCCGCGGGAAGTCGTAGTCGTTTGCCCATGCCTGCGCCGAGGTCTCGCGCTGGGTCGTGACCAGCCCGCTGGTGAAGGCCTCGGTCATCGCCGTGCCGTCCGAGAAGAACTCCATCCGGATCTCGTCGATGCGGTTGGTGCCCTGCCGGAACGGCAGATCGGCGCCCCAGTAATCGGGGTTGCGCCGGACCGAGACGAAACGCCCGGCTTCGAAATCGTCGATCACGTAGGGGGCGGTGCCGATCGGGATCACGTCGAGGCCGCTTTGCGTGAAGTCGAGGCCCTCCCACTGCGCCGCCTGCAGGATCGGGCGCAGGCCCATGATCATCGCCAATTCGCGGTCGGCCTCCAGCAAGTTGACGCGCACGCCGCGCTCGCCCACCGCCTCGACACTCGCAACCCGCGCCCACGCCCCCAGATAGCGCGGGTGGCCGACGGTCCCGAGGGTTTCCATCGACCAGATCACATCCGCCACCGTCACCGGGCTGCCATCCGAAAACCGCGCCTCGGGGCGCAGCAAGAATTCGACCCATGTGCTGTCTTCGGCAACCTCGACCGATTCGGCCAGCAGGCCGTAGAGGGTGAACGGCTCGTCCCACGACCGGCCCAAAAGCGATTCGTAGACGAAATAGCGCAGCTGCCAGGGGGTCGACCCTTCGCGGATATGCGGGTTGAGCGAATCGAAACTCCCGATCTCGCCGGTCACGATCCGCCCGCCCGTGGGCGCATCAGGGTTGGCATAGGGCAGATGGATGAAATCCGCAGGAAGGGCCGGTTCGCCATACATGGCGATACCGTGCTGGGGTTCGGCCCAAGCACTAGCGGCTACCCCCAGGACCAGCGCCCCGGCGAGCAGTCCATTGGTGAAACAATCTTTCAGCATTTGCGAACAATCCCCTGCGGCTCGATTTTGTTATGCCTCACGCTATCCGCCTGCTTTGGACAGATCAAACTTTTCGGTTGGACTCCGGCCAAGTCATTGCTTATAAAGGTCTCACTGCTCGATAGGTTTCTTGCCTGTATGAAACCTGCCTCAATGACTTAACCCCGGCTTCGTGCCGGGGTTTTTTTTGGCCAATCGCCAGACGACTCGCCAGCGGACTTCCGTGATCGCAGCGGGAGGCGTTCGGCCCCGTCCCCTGTTCATTTCGCAGGCGCAGCATTACATTGGGCCAAAATCAGACTGAACGGAGCGCTCCCATGGCCATCACCACCGATCTTACCGGCAAGACTGCCGTCATCACCGGATCGACCTCCGGCATCGGGCTTGGCATCGCGCGGGAACTGGCGCGGGCGGGTGCCGATCTGGTGTTGAATTCGTTCACCGACACCAAGAAAGATCATGACCTCGCCGCCGAGATCGCCGCGAATTTCAGCGTCAAGGCGCGGTATATTCAAGCCGACATGTCGAAGGGCGACGCGGCACGCGCCCTGATCGAGAAGGCGGGTGTCTGCGATATCCTCGTCAACAACGCTGGCATCCAGCATGTCGCCCCCATCGACGAGTTTCCCGTCGAGAAATGGGACGCGATCATTGCGATCAACCTGTCCTCGGCTTTCCACACCACCGCGATGGCCCTGCCGATGATGCGCAAGGCGGGTTGGGGTCGCGTCATCAACATCGCGTCCGCCCATGGCTTGACAGCTTCGCCCTACAAGTCCGCCTATATCTCCGCCAAGCATGGGTTGGTCGGCATGACCAAGACCGTCGCGCTGGAAACCGCCAAGGAGCATATCACCGCCAACGCCATCTGCCCCGGCTACGTGCTGACGCCCTTGGTCGAGGCGCAGATCCCCGACACCGCGAAGAAATATGGCATGACCGAGGAGGAGGTAACGCAGAAGATCATCCTCGAGCGCCAGCCCTCGAAGGAATTCGCCACGGTCGAGCAGTTGGGTGGCACGGTCGTGTTCCTGTGCTCTGCCGCCGCCGACCAGATCACCGGCACCACGATCAGCGTCGATGGCGGATGGACGGCGTTGTGACATCGCCGTTGTCAGATCGCGCGACCTGCACCCTCCCGCAGACAGTGTGGGGCAAGACCCGTGGCCAGTAGGCCCAAGGCGATCAACCTTGCCCTTCAGGGCGGCGGCGCCCATGGCGCCTTCACTTGGGGCGTGCTCGATGCGCTGCTCGACGCGCCCGAGATCGAGATCGCGTCCATATCCGGCACTTCGGCCGGTGCGTTGAACGGCGCGGCGGTCAAGGCCGGATTGGCGCAGGGATCGCGCGATCTGGCGCGCGAGAACCTCGAATGGTTGTGGCAGCAGGTCGGGGCCATCACCGACACTGCCTTCGCCCCGTGGCTCGACCTCTTCGCCCCGCAAGCGATCAGCCGCGCAATCGAAGGGTCCCTGCCCTTTGCGCTGTCCGATGCCTTCACCCGCAGCGTCAGCCCCTATGCCAGCGGCGCCTATTACCGAAACCCGCTGGAGCCCATCGTCACCCGGTTCCATTACGACAAGGTCTGCGCCGCAGTCGGCCCCGCCTTCCATGTCTGCGCCACCAATGTCCGTTCCGGCAAGATCCGCATCTTCACAGGTGCCGACATCACGCCTGCCGCGCTGCTGGCCTCGGCCCGCCTGCCGACGATGTTCCGCGCCGTCGAGATCGAGGACCCCGTCACCGGCAAGCGAGAGGCCTACTGGGACGGCGGCTATACCGGCAATCCGGCGCTTTTCCCGCTTTTCGCACTCGACCTGCCACGCGACATCGTGGTGGTGAACATCAACCCGCTCTACCGGGCCGAGATACCGACATCGGCGCGCGCGATCCAGAACCGGGTCAACGAGATCAGTTTCAATTCGTCCCTGCTGCGCGAATTGCGCGCCATCGAATTCGTTCAACGCCTGTTGGCTAAGGGTAATCTGCCAGATGGCACCATGAAGAACGCCCTGATCCACATGATCTCGGATGATGACCTGATGGCGAATCTGTCGGTCGCCACAAAGACCTTCCCGACGCCCCATACGCTGTTCCAGCTGCGTGCAGCCGGTCGCGCGGCGGCCGAGACATTCCTGGAAGATCATTTCGCCGATCTGGGTCGTGCAAGCAGTATCGATCTGCCGACAATGTTCGGCTGACGCAAAACCGTTACATCACTGTCACAATGGCTTGTTATGCGACATGCGTTCCGGCGAGGATCGCCTGCCGAACATTCTTGTCGTGTGCACGGGCATTCTCACGGTGGTTCGTCTTGCTTGAACGCAGATTAGGGGATGAGTTCGGCGCAAGCGACACCTGCCCGTTTTGGTCCGGCGCGCCAGACCTAGTGTATTTGCGCGTGTCCAACCCCGCAGCCGCATCGGAACCGCAGCTTGACGCCGCCTTTCACGCGACTTACCCCGCGCTGAACGAGCGGGCCGCGGCGCTGTCTGTCCTGCCCTTCGACGACTACGTCCGGCCAACCCTGCAAGCGGCGCTAGGCCGGATCGAAAGGCACGCCGATGCAGCGCTCCCTGCTGGCTGAAGGACTGGGCACGGCGCTGTTGCTGGTGGCCGTCGTCGGCTCCGGCATCATGGCCGCCACGTTGTCGCCCGATAATATCGGTGTGGCGCTTCTGGCCAACGCGATTGCCACCGGCGTGGCGCTTTACGTGCTGATCACCATCCTCGGCCCGATATCAGGCGCGCATTTCAACCCGGCGGTGACGCTTGTATTCGCCTTCAAGGGCCAGATCGCCCCCCTGCAGGCACTTGCCTATGTCGCAGTGCAGATCGCAGGCGGCATCCTTGGCGTCTGGCTGTCACATGCCATGTTCGACCTGCCCATCCTGCAGGTCTCGACCACGATCCGCACTGGACCGGGGCAATGGATCGCCGAAGTAACCGCGACCTTCGGCCTGTTGCTGACCATCCTTGGCGGTCTGCGCCATGCGCCGTCGCAGGTGCCGGCGCTTGTGGCGTGCTACGTTACCGGCGCCTACTGGTTCACCGCCTCCACCAGCTTCGCCAATCCCGCCGTCACCATCGGCCGCAGCCTGTCCGACACCTTTGCGGGCATCGCCCCGGCAGGGGCCCCCGCCTTCATTCTGGCGCAGATCGTGGGGGCCTTGCTGGTCCTTGCCTTGGCCAACGTGCTATTCCCGCGAAAGCCCTAGGCCAACGACGTCACCCAAAGGATCGTCGCGTCATCATCCGAGACCGAAATGACGTTGTGCCCCATCGCCGCGTCGTAATAGGCGCTGTCGCCCCGGCCCATGTCGACGGGCTGGTAGAACTCGGTGAACAGCCGCACCGTGCCGGTCAGGACATAGAGGAACTCTTCGCCGTCGTGCCGCACCCAGCCGTCGAATTCCTCGAACGCGCGGGCCCGGATGCGCGCGCGGTAGGGCAGCATCGACTTCTGCACCAACTGGTCGGCCAGCAATTCGTGCTCATAGGTCGCGGTGGCATGGGCCGCGCCCTCCCCTCGTTTCGTCACCGCCATGCGCCCGTCGCCCTGCGGGGTGGCGGAAGGCGTGAACAGTTGCGGCACTGAAATCCCAAGCCCGCCTGCCAGTTTCATCAACGCATCATAGGTTGGCGACATCTGCCCGTTCTCAATCTTCGAGAGGGTCGAGCGCGCCAACCCCGCCTGCACCGCCGCCTGTTCCAGCGTCCAGTTGCGCGCTTTGCGCAACTCGCGCACGCGGGCCGCCAGATCGACCGGCAAAGGCCGCGCCTCCTGCCCCGAGGCTCGGGCAAGGCGGATCAGATTGGGCTCGGTCGAGGGTGCGTTCATGACCGCTCGCTTAGCCCACCTCCGCCCCCACTTGCAACCGCACCCGCTCGGGCATAGGCCCCTGTCCATGACTGCGCCGCCCCTCTTCAACCTATCCGATCACGTGCTGGCCCGTGCCGGGGTGCAGCCCGACAAGATCGCGCTGGCGGTCCTTGGGCCCACCCGTGCCGAGCGCTGGTCCTACGGTCGGCTGGCCGAGGCTGTGGCGCGCGCGGCTGGCGGGCTTCTGGCGGCGGGGCTGAAGCCCGGCGACAGGCTGATGCTGCGACTGGGCAACTCCGCCACCTTTCCGGTCGCGTTTCTGGGGGCGGTTAGGGCAGGCATCGTGCCGATGCCGACCCCCGCCGCCCTGACGGTGCCCGAGATCACCGCGCTGGCCGCAGCCCTGCCGCCCGACGCAATTCTGGCCGAGCCGGGCATCGCCCTGCCCGATCCCCTGCCCGCTTCCCTTTCCTGGCGCATTCTGACGCCCGCTACGCTGGATGGCCCCGAGGCCGCCACAACGCCGACCCTTCAGGACGACCTCGCCTATATCGTCTTCACCTCGGGCTCGTCCGGCAGACCGAAAGCCGTCGCCCACTCCCACCGCGCCATTCTGGCCCGCCAGATGATGTGGGACGGCTGGTATGGCCTGCGCAGCGATGATCGGCTCTTGCATGCGGGCGCGTTCAACTGGACCTACACGCTTGGCACCGGCCTGATGGACCCATGGTCCATCGGTGCCACCGCGCTGGTTCCTGCCCCCGGCACCGATCCCACGACGCTTGGACTTCTCGCCAAACGCCATGACGCCACCATCCTTGCCGGCAGCCCCGGCATCTTCCGCAAACTGTTGCACCAACCCCTGCCGCCCATGCCAAAGCTTCGCCACGCGCTCAGCGCCGGTGAAGCCTTGCCGCCAAGCCTGCGCGAACGTTGGAAGGCGGCGACCGGAACAGATATCCACGAGGCGCTAGGAATGTCGGAATGTTCCACCTTCCTTTCCGGCAGCCCGTCGCGCCCCGCCCCAGCCGGCACCATGGGCTTCGCGCAACACGGACGACGCTTGGCCATTCTCGACGACAGCGGCGCGCCCTTGCCCAACGGTCAGCAGGGCATCCTTGCGGTCCATCGTTCGGACCCCGGCCTGATGCTGGGATACCTCGATGGTGGCACCCCTGCCCTGCCGCTGAGTGCCGACTGGTTCGCCACCGGCGATCTGGCCACCCGACGCCCGGATGGCGCCTTCACCTACAATGGCCGACGCGACGATATCCTGACCGCCGGCGGCTACCGCATCGCCCCGCCCGAGATCGAGGCCGCCTTCGATGGCGCGCCCGGTCTGACTGATTGTGCCGCGCTGACACTCCAGCCAAACCCCGAAACCACGATCCTTGCCCTTGCCTATTGCGGCACCACAAGCGAGGCTGCGCTTGCAGCATTCGGCGAGACTCGTCTTGCCCCCCACAAACGCCCGCGTGCCTATCTGCGCCTGCAAGCCCTGCCGCGCGGTGCCAACGGAAAACTCAACCGCCACGCTTTGGCCCGCCACGCTTCGGCCCACGATGTGAAGGATCTGACATGATCACGCTCGACATTCTTTCCGACCCGATCTGCCCCTGGTGCTATATCGGCTGGACCAACCTCGCCCGCGCGATGGAGCAACGCCCGAACCACCCCTTCACTGTGGAATGGCACCCGTTCCAGCTGAACCCTGACATGGCCCACGATGGCGTGGACCGCCGCACCTATCTGAAGGACAAGTTCGGTGGCCCCGAGAACGCGCGGCGCGCCTATGCGTCGGTCGAAGCGAAGGCGGCAGAGGCTGGCCTGACCCTCGACATCGACGCCATCCCCCGCACGCCCAATACGCTCAACGCCCACCGTCTGATCCACTGGGCGGGGATCGAGGGCCGCCAGACGCCGGCCGTTCTGGCGCTCTTCCGCGCTTATTTCGTCGAGGCGCGCGATATCGGCGACATCCCCACGCTGCTCGACATCGCGGAAGGCATCGGTCTTGACCGCGCCATGATCGCCACCCTTTACGCCGGTGATGCCGACGCCGCCGATATCCGCGCCCGCGATACCCATGCCCGCTCGCGCGGGGTGCACGCCGTGCCGACCTTCGTCATCGCGTCCCAACACGCCGTTCCCGGCGCGCAACCGCCCGAGGCGTGGCTGTCGATCATCGACGACCTGACCGCTCAACTGGCCTGGCTGGACAAGAGCGGCGCGACGTGACACGCCGCCCCCCTTCACCTTTTCTCAAATACTCATCTTTCCTTCCCCTTCACAGGCACCCGCGATGACATCTCCCACCGCCCGCCTGTCCCAGGCGGAATTCATTGCCCTCATGGGCATGATGATCGCCACCATCGCCTTCTCCATCGACGCGATGCTGCCCGCCTTGCCCGAGATCGCGGCCGAACTGACGCCGGACGCGCCGACACTGGCGCAACTGGTGCTGACAAGCTTCGTTCTGGGCATGGGCATCGGCACGCTGGTTACCGGGCCCCTCTCGGACGCGTTCGGGCGCAAGCCGGTGATCCTGGCCGGTGCCGCCCTCTACATGATGGGCGCTGCCCTGGCCTGGGCTGCCCCAACACTGGAGCTGACCATCGCCGCGCGCCTGTTGCAGGGCCTGGGCGCCGCTGGCCCGCGCGTGGTGTCGCTGGCGCTGATCCGCGATCTTTATTCCGGGCGGCAAATGGCGCGGATCGTGTCCTTCGTCATGCTGGTCTTCACGCTCTTCCCCGCCGTCGCACCGCTGATCGGCTCGGCGATCATCGCGGGCTTCGGCTGGCGCGCGATATTCCTCAGCTTTCTGGTGTTCTCCCTCGTCTCGGTCGGCTGGCTGACCCTGCGCCAACCGGAGACGCTGCCCCCCGCGACGCGCCGCTCGCTGAACGTCGCACACCTCCTCTCCGGCGCGCGCGAGGCGCTGTCGCTGCGCCAGATGCAGCTGTCGATTTTGGTTCAGACGCTGATCTTCGGGATGCTCTTCGGCACCATTTCCTCGATCCAGCAGATCTTCGATCTGACCTATGGACGGAGCGAGAATTTCCCGTGGTACTTCGCCGCCATTGCCCTTCTGGCAGCGCCCTGCGCGCCGATCAACGGCACGCTGGTCATGCGCCTTGGGATGCGCCCGCTGGTGCGCCGGGCGCTGTTCGCGCAGGCGGGATTTGCGGCGGCGATCATTGTGGTGCTGCTGGCAGGCTTGCCCATTGGCGTCGAATTCTGGCTCTACTTCGCGTGGACCGTCACGGTATTTTCCACGATGGGTTTCACCATCGGCAACCTCAACGCGCTGGCGCTGGAGCCTTTGGGCCATATCGCGGGGCTTGCGGCGTCGCTGATGGGGGCGCTGGCCACCGTGGGCGGAGCGCTGCTTGGCGCGCTGATCGGGCAGCTTTACAACGGCACCGCTCTGCCCCTTGCGGCGGCGACGTGCCTCACCATGATCGCGGGTGCCGTGCTGATGCGCGCGATGCCGCGCGACCGGGGCTGACGTTACTCCGCCGGTGCTCCGACGGGCGCTGATTGCAGGCGGCGGCGATCTTCCCGCCGCCACCACCACAAGATCACCAGCACATTGGGCACCCAGCAGGTCCAGCCCAGATACGGAAATACCACGTCCATATCCCAAAACAGGCGCAGGATCGGCAATTGCAGGCGGAACGACACCGCCCCGAAGCTCAGCGCCGCCATCATCACCATCCAGCGCCTGTGGCTGTCCAGATTGCGCCGCCGGATGTGCCAGATCCCCATCACCATCGCGCTGAACCACGCGAGGGAGCCAAGGGCAAACCCGGCCTCGGACCACAGCGGATAATCCATGTTGAACGAGATCGGTGGCGTGGTCAGCGCGCCGATGGTGACGATCGGCACCAGCGCCCATCCCAGATAGGCATGCTTGCGCCGATCACCCCGCCGCCACATGCGGCTGACCTGCAGCGGCACCAGCACAACCGCCAGCCCGCCAGCCACCATGTGGACCGCAAGGATCGAGCCGACATTGGCGATGTGATGGGCCACATGATCGGCCCCGCGCGAGATACCCTCGAACACGAAGGCCGACCATGTCGCGGCAAAGCCCTCGCCCCAATGGGGGAACACGCCATAGATCAATCCCGGCGGCACATATTTGAACGCCGACACCGCCGACAGGAACGAGAACAGCAAGAATGCATACCAACCCCAGCGCGGCATCTGGCGGGGCGCGCTGCGGCGCGGGCTGGAGGGTCGGTCGGACATGGGGCCCCTATATCGTCAGGCACTGCGTTTTTCTTGGCTCATAGCCGATTTGGGAGCGCAACCTCAAGCAGGCCGCTTCAGCCCTTTGCGTAGGTGGCCAGATCGCGCGCAACGGCGAAGGCGCCTTTGATCTTGTCGGCCTCGCTTGCCCATTCGCGCCGCACGACAATCTTGTTGTCCTTGATCTTCGCCTCGCCCTTCTGGTCATGCACGAAGGCCACCAGCCCGGCGGGGTTGGGAAACTTGTCGTTGTGGAACTGGATCGTGACACCCTTGGGTCCGGCATCGAGCTTGGCGATCTGCGCGCGCTTGCACATCGCCTTGATGCGCACCACCAGCAGCAGAGTATTGACCTCCTTCGGCAGCTTGCCGAAACGGTCGATCAACTCGGCCGCGAAACCTTCGAGGTCAACCTTGGTTTCAAGCTGCGACAGACGGCGATAGAGGCCTAGGCGGACGTCGAGGTCCGGCACATATGGCTCGGGGATCAGCACGGGCACGCCGAGATTGATCGTCGGCGACCACTGGCCATCATCCCCGGGCAGGCCTTCTGCCTCGCCCGAGCGGATCTTGGCAATCGCCTCCTCCAGCATGGACTGGTAAAGCTCGAAGCCCACTTCCTTGACGTGGCCCGACTGTTCCTCGCCGACGATGTTGCCGGCGCCGCGAATATCGAGATCCTGCGACGCGATGGTGAAGCCCGCCCCCAGACTGTCGAGGGAGCCCAGAACACGCAGCCGCTTTTCGGCTGACGGCGTCAGCTTTCCGCGGGGTTTCGTCGTCAGATAGGCGTAGGCGCGCGTCTTGGCGCGGCCTACGCGGCCACGGATCTGGTAAAGCTGCGCCAGTCCGAACATGTCGGCGCGGTGGATCACCATCGTGTTGGCTGTCGGAATGTCGATCCCCGATTCCACGATCGTGGTGGCCAGCAGCACATCATACTTGCCGTCGTAGAAGGCGACCATCCGGTCATCCAGTTGGCCCGCCGCCATCTGGCCATGGGCGACGACATAGGTGACTTCCGGCACATGATTGCGCAGGAATTCCTCGATTTCCGGCAAGTCATCGATACGCGGCACGACGTAGAAGGTCTGCCCGCCTCGGTAATGTTCGCGCAACAGCGCCTCGCGGATCGTGACGGTGTCGAACTCGCTGACATAGGTCCGGATCGCGAGTCGGTCGACGGGCGGCGTGCCGATCATGGAGAGGTCGCGGACACCGCTGAGGGACATCTGCAAGGTGCGCGGGATCGGCGTGGCGGTCAGGGTCAGAACATGCACGTCCGACCGCATCTCCTTGAGGCGTTCCTTGTGGGTGACGCCAAAGCGCTGCTCCTCGTCGATGATCATCAGGCCAAGGTTCTTGATGCGCACCTGCTTGGCCAGCACGGCATGGGTCCCGATGACGATATCGACCGACCCGTCCGCCAGACCCTTGCGGGTATCGTCCGCCTCCTTCGCGCTGACGAAGCGGCTGAGCTGGCGGACGGTGACCGGGAATCCCCGGAAGCGGTCCTGAAACGTCTTGGCGTGCTGGCGCGCCAGAAGGGTCGTGGGGGCGATGACGGCGACCTGCATGCCGCTTGCTGCGGCCACGAAGGCCGCGCGCATTGCGACTTCGGTCTTTCCGAACCCCACATCGCCCACCACCAGACGGTCCATCGGGCGACCGCGTGTCAGGTCGTCCAGCACGTCGTGGATCGCGGCCAGTTGGTCATCGGTTTCCTCGTAGGGGAAGCGGGCATTGAACGCCTCCCACATGTCGCCGGGCGGCTCGAAGATCGGGGCGCTGCGCAACTCGCGCTCGGCGGCAATGCGGATCAGCTTGTCGGCGATCTGCCTGATGCGTTCCTTCAGACGGGCCTTCTTGGCCTGCCAGGCGCCGCCGCCAAGACGGTCAAGCAGCCCCTCGTCATGGCCATAGCGGCTGAGCAGTTCGATGTTCTCGACCGGAAGGTAGAGGCGGTCACCCCCCGCATATTCCAGCGCCACACATTCGTGCGCCGCACCTGCAGCGGTGATCGTCTCCAACCCGTTGTAGCGCCCGACGCCGTGATCGACATGGACCACCAGATCGCCGGGCGAGAGGCTTTGGGCTTCCGTCAGGTAGTTCTCGGCCCGTTTCGTCTTGCGCTTGGGCCGGATCAGACGGTCGCCCAACACGTCCTGCTCCGAAATCACGGTCAGGCGGCCGTTGGAACCGGGGCCGGTGAACCCTTCTTCCAGCGGCCACACCGTCAGACTGACGGTGCCCTTGGCCCCGATCCCGCGCGCATCCTTGATGCGCTTGATGTCGGTCAGCCCTTCATCCTCCAGCAGTCCCTCCAGACGTTCCCGCGCGCCTTCCGACCAGGACGCGATGACAACAGCCCCGTCTTTACGAAGAACTTTAACATGCGCCGCCAAGGCACCGAAAAGGCTCAGGTTCTCTTGCTGACGCTCTGGCGCGAAATTGCGCCCGATGCGGCCGCCGGCATCGATTACGCCAAGCCCTGTCGCGGCGGGTAGGAAAGCCAATTGCAACCGCCGATGGCCCGCCACCGCCTTTTCCCACGCCGCATCATCCAGATACAGCAACTGCGGTGGCGCGGGTTTGTAGACGGTATCAAGCCGCCCCTTCTGGGTCAGCGCGGTCTTGCGCGTGTCGTATTGGTCGGTGATGCTTTCCCACCGCGCAAGGCGCTGCGGCGTCGATTGGTCGTCGAGCGTCAGGGTGGCACCGGGGAGATAGGCGAACAGCGTCTCGAGCCTTGCGTGGAAAAACGGCAGCCAATGTTCCATCCCCTGCGCCTTGCGGCCCGCCGTCACGGCCTCATAAAGCGGATCGTCGGTGCCCCCCGCCCCGAATTCCACCCGGTAATTTTGCCGGAAGCGCGCAATCGCGGCCTCATCGAGGATCACCTCGGATACCGGCGCAAGCTCCACCCGCGTCATCTTCTCGGTGGTGCGCTGGGTTGTGGCGTCGAACCGGCGCGCGCCGTCCAGCGTGTCACCGAAGAGATCAAGGCGCACCGGCATATCCTCGCCCGGTGGCCAGACGTCGATGATGCCGCCGCGCACCGCGTAATCGCCCGGCTCGGACACTGTCGGGGCCTGCACATACCCCATGCGGACAAGAAACTGCCGCAGCCGGCCTTCGTTGATCTGCCCGCCGACAACAGCCACGAAGGCCGATTGCGCCAAGAGGTCGCGCGGCGGCACATATTGGCTGGCGGCGTTCAGCGTGGTGAGCAGGATGAACGGCCCCTTCAGGCCCGCAGCCAGCGTGGCCAAAGTCGCCATGCGCGCCGCGGAAATCTCGGCCTGCGGGGATACGCGATCGTAGGGCAGGCAATCCCAGCCCGGAAACTCCAGCACCGGCACCGTGGGATCGAAGAACGCGAGTGCCGTCACCATTGCCCGCAGGCGCTTGTCGTCGCGCGCGACATGGACCACGGGCGCGCCTTTGGCGGCCTCGGCCAGCAACAGCGTGGCGTCAAAGCCCTCGGGCGCGCCGGAGCACAGGATATGTGTTGGATCAGCCATGGAGCGCGTCACCTACCCTGCCGCGCGCCACTGTCAAGGCAGCAGGCATGCGATCAGCCGAGCGGGCCGACATTCACATTCTGATACATGCCCCAGAACGCGGTCAGGAAGATGAACACCACCCCCAGCATCTGCACGATGGTGCGATGTTGGCGCAGGATATTGGCGGTATTGTCATAGTCGTTCGCCACAAGTCGTCGCGAAGTCCACACACCGAGCCCTAGCACGATAAGGGCGGGGCAGATCAGCAGGAAGATCGCCTGACAGAACTCCACCCCGTATCCCCACCCCACCACGGCAAGGCCACTGACAAGGAACGTCGCAAATCCCGTGGCGATCGTGCCGCTGGTATCGGCGAAGGAGACCATGCGCTCGGCGTTCATCTGGGTCAGGACCATCATGTCGGACTGACTCTGCGCATCGCCGCGACGCGCGCGGGTGACGAGGTTAAACGGCACGCCGATGGTCCAATGGGACATCGACGACCACATGATGGCCAGCACGATCCAGTACCACAGATTCGAGAACGACCGCAGGTCGATGACTTCGGTGATCAGGTCGAGAAAATCCAACGGGCGGTCCATTCAGGCGGCAGCGCATTTGTCACGCACCATAGGGGCGTGTTTTGGCGGATGCCAGCCTTTGCAAGCCTTTGCCCGACGCTTGCGCGGGGGGCGTTGCCGTGGCACCTCTGTCGGGCATTCCCGACGCCGAAGAGAGCAGCCTCCATGACCGCCAACCAAGCCGCCTTCCCGCTGACTCGCTTCCGGCGCGTCCGGTCCTCGCCCGCCTTGCGCAACCTTGTGCGGGAAAGCAGCCTCAGCGTGCATGATCTGATCTGGCCGGTGTTCGTCTGCGCCGGCTCGAATGAGCGGCAGGTGATCGCCTCCATGCCGGGCGTCGAGCGGTTGTCGGTGGATCTGCTGGTGCAGGCGGCGCGCGAGGCCGCGTCCCTCGGCATCCCCGCGATCTGCATCTTCCCCTATACCGACCCCGCCCTGAAGACCGAATTGTGCGAGGAGGCATGGAACCCCGACAACCTGACCAACCGCGCGATCCGGGCGATCCGCGACGCAGGCCTCGACATTGCTATCATGACCGACATCGCGCTCGATCCCTACAACATCAACGGCCACGACGGCATCGTGAGAGACGGCGTCATCGTGAACGATGAAACGGTCGAGGCGCTGGTCCGCATGGGTCTGGCGCAGGCGGCGTCGGGGGCGAATATCCTGGGACCGTCCGACATGATGGATGGCCGGATCGGGGCGATCCGCGCAGCGCTTGAGGAAAACGGCCATACCAACGTGACCATCATGTCCTATGCCGCCAAGTTCGCCAGTGCCTTTTACGGCCCGTTCCGCGACGCGGTCGGTGCCTCGGGCGCGCTGAAGGGCGACAAGAAGACCTATCAGATTGACCCCCTGAACGCGCGCGAGGCCTTGCGCTGTGTCGAGCGCGACCTTTCCGAGGGGGCGGACATGGTCATGGTCAAGCCCGGCATGCCGTATCTGGACCTGTGCCGGGCCGTGAAGGACCGCTTCGGTGCCCCGACTTTCGCTTATCAGGTCAGCGGCGAATACGCGATGATCCAGGCGGCTGCCGCAAATGGCTGGATCGACGGCGAGAAGGTGATGCTGGAAAGCCTGATGGCGTTTCGCCGCGCGGGCTGTGACGGTGTCCTGACCTATTTCGCACCCCGCGTCGCGCGTCTTCTCAACGGCTGACCCCTACCCCTAGCGCCGCCATCGGCAAATTCCCGCAGGGATTGTGTCTTCGCGGATGACAATGCTGTGAAATGAGGGTAGAGTTACCCTCGAAGATCGGGTTGCAATGGACGCCCCGGCGCGAGGCAACAAGGCAAGGCAGCATTACATGACAGATGGTATTTCTCGGCGGTCTCTGGTTCTGGGCGTGGGCGCCGTGCCGCTTCTGGCGGCCTGCGGCAACCCCTTGGGCACTGGCAACGGTCCCCGCATCGATGGGCGCGTCGACAGTGCGATCCAGTTCATGCAACAGGAAGTTCCTGGCACCACCGAGCTGGTGAACTCGGCGGCCGGCATGCTGATCATGCCGCTGATTACCGAGGCGGGATTTGGCTTCGGCGCTGCTTACGGGCGCGGCGCGCTCAGGATCAACGGGGCGACGGTGGATTATTACTCGGCAGTCTCCGGCACCTTCGGCCTGCAGATCGGCGCTCAGCAATATGCCCATACACTATTCTTCATGACACCTGCCGCCCTCAGCGAATTCCGCAACTCGGTCGGCTGGTCGGTCGGTGCGGATGTGCGCTATGCCGTCAACACCACCGCAGGCAACCTCGGCTTTGATACTGCCACCTTGGCCGAACCGGTGATCGCCGTGATCTATGGTCAGGCGGGCCTGATCATCGGGGCGACACTCGACGGCACACGATATACCCGCATCATTCCGTAACGCGCCTCGCGCAGGCTTGATTGGCCCTGCGCGGGGGAAGCCCGCATCGTGACCCGGTCCATGACCGGAGGAACCCCGATGTTGCGCCCGCTTCTTGCCCTGATCCTGATGACCCTGCCCCTTGCGGCGCAGGAAGTGTCCGATATGGCCCCCCTGCCCGGATGGGAGGTGGCCGTCACACCCCATGATTTCGACACGCTGGTCACGCGGACCAATGATGCCATAGCCGCCAACGGCATGGCCGTTGTTACGCGCGCCGGCCCCACGGACGCCGCCGCCAACCGAGGCATCGAGATCCCCGGAAACATGGTCATCGGCGTGTTCAACAACGTCTTCGCCGTTCGCCTTTTGGCATTGTCGACGCCCGCCATGATCCACGCGCCGATCCGGCTGTACGTGACCGAGAACACCGATGGCACCGCGACGCTGAGCTATATTCGCCCATCCGAGATCTTCGCGCCCTATCTCGACGCGGCCGGCCCCGACCTTGCCGTTGCCGCGTCCGAGCTTGATGCCCTCTTCGCCGCCATTGCCCAAGAGGCCACCGCGCGATAGACGCGGGCAATCCCGCCTGAGCAAAGGAACCAAGGCCCCATGTTCACCCTGTTGCGATGGCTGACGCGGCTTGTGGCCGCCGGACTCGTTTTGGTGGTGGTCGTGAGTTCCCTGGCCTATTGGATGGCCAGCCGCTCGATCCCGGATTACGAGGCGGATTGGACCGTTCCCGGCATCGATGCGCAGATCGAGATCGTGCGCAATACCGCCGCCGTGCCGCATGTGTTCGGCCTGACCGATCACGATGTCTATTACGGCCTTGGCTTTGTCCACGCGCAGGACCGTCTGTGGCAGATGCTGATGCTGCGCCGCACCGCGCAGGGGCGCCTGTCGGAACTGTTCGGTCGCCGGACGCTGGAGCTGGACGACCTGATGCGGCGGCTCGATTTCTCGACCCATGCCGCGCGGTCGCTGGAAGCCTTCACGGAAGACAACCGCGCCGTCATGCAAGCCTACGCCGACGGCGTGAACGCCTGGCTCAGACTGGTCGGTGAGGAGGCATTGGGTCGGGGCGCCCCCGAACTTTTCCTGTTCTCGCCCGATATCGCGCCTTGGCGGCCCAATGATTCCATCATGATCTCGCAGCTGATGGCGCTGCAGGTGGCCACCCACCATGAGGATGAGGTTCTGCGCGCCCGCGCCTCGCTTGCGTTGCCTGAACCGGGCCGCCTTGCCGACCTGATGCCTGACGCGCCGGGAAGCGGCGCAGCGGAACTGGGCGATTTCGCAAGCTTGCTGGACCTGCCACGCAGCCTCTTTGCCGCAGCCAGCGGTGCCGACCTGCCGCGCGACGCGCTCGATCCGAACTGGCAAGGCGTGAACCGGGGCGGCGCATCGAATGTCTGGGCCGCCACGCCCGCGCGCTCAGCCGCGGGTGGCGCTTTGATGGCGTCTGACCCCCATCTGGTGCTGACCGCTCCGTCATTCTGGTATCTGGCGCGGCTTGAACTGGCCACCGGGGGCGTTATCGGGGCCACGATCCCCGGTATGCCTGGTGTCCTCAACGGGCGGTCCGAGCGATTGAGCTGGGGCATCACCTCGGCCTATATGGACGACATCGACTTCTATGTCGAACAACTGAACCCGGAAAACCCCGAGCAATATCGCGGGCTGGACGGTTGGGTTGATTTCGAGACACGGCGCGAGATCATCGAAATCGCGGACGAGGCGCCGGTCACCATCACCTTGCGCAACACCGAAAACGGTCCCGTCATTCCGGGTGCCCATTGGAACCTGTCGACGGTCACCCCGGCAGGCCATGTCATGGCGATGCGCTGGACTGCGCTCAGCGACGAAAACACCTCGATTCAGACCGGCCTGCGCCTGATGCGTGCACGCAATATCGAGGAGGCGATGGAGGCGGGCGAAGATTTCGTCGCCCCCTCCGCCAACCTCATGCTGGCATCGGAGGATGGTCGCATCGCCATGCAGGTCATCGGTCACATGCCGTGGCGGCTGGTCGAGCACGAAACGCAGGCGCGCATGCCGTCGCGCGGCTGGATCGCGGGCAATCGCTGGCAGGGCATCACGCAATATTTCGCCAACCCGTCCTTCATCGATCCTGAAAGCGGCGTTCTGGGAAACACCAACAACAAGATGATCGAGCGTGAATTCCCGCTTCACGTCTCGTTCCTGTGGGGCGACACGCAGCGCATCACGCGGCTGAGCCGCCTGATGGAAGTGCGCGCGGTCCACACCCGCGACAGTTTCATCGAGGCGCAGTTGGACACCGTCTCTCCCGCCGCGCGCAATCTTCTGCCGCTGGTCGCGCGCGATCTGTGGTTCACCGGCGAGCCGGCAGAGCCCGGCACGATCGAGCGCCGCCGCCAGCGCGCGCTGGAATTGCTGGCCGATTGGAACGGCGAAATGAACGAGCATCTGCCCGAGCCACTGATCTATGCGGCGTGGATGCGCAACCTGCAGCACCGCCTGATCCGCGACGATATCGGACCGCTCGCCGAGGAGTTCTGGCAGGTCGAGCCGGTGTTTCTGGAACGCGTGTTCCGCGATGTGGGCGGAGCGTCGGTCTGGTGCGATGTGCGCCCGTCCTCGGTGGTGGAAACCTGCACCGAAACCGCGCAACTGGCGCTGGATGATGCCTTGCAGGAGCTTTCAGACATCTATGGCAGCGATCTGGAAAGCTGGCGCTGGGGGGCGGCCCATGAGGCGCTGCATCAGCATCCCGTTCTGGGCGAGACGCGGCTGTTTTCGTGGATCGTGAATATCCGTCAGCCCACCTCGGGGGGCGATTTCACCCTCAATCGGGCGGCCACGCCCGGCACCGGACCCGAGCCCTACCTCAACACCCATGGCGCCGGGTATCGCGGGGTCTATGATTTCGCCGATCCGGACAGTTCGGTTTTTATCATCTCGACCGGGCAATCCGGCCACCCCTTCAGCCGTCACTATGACGATCTGGGCGAGTTGTGGCGACGCGGTGAATATGTGCCCATGACGCTCGACCCTGAACTGGCACGCGCCGGCAATCTCGGGATCACGCTTCTGACGCCCGCCCCCTGAAACCCCGCCCCTGCCTGAAGCAGGGTCATGTCCCTAGTGTCGCTTGGGCCCGCAGCTTGCCAGCAGATCGGCAAGCGGCATCGGTCTGGCAAGGAGGTAGCCCTGCCCCGTCTGCACGCCAAGGCTCCGCAACACCTCTGCCTCCTCTTGCCGTTCGATCCCTTCGGCGACCAGGCTTGCGCCCGTTTCTGCAGCGTAATGGACCATCGCGGCGCACAGCGAGCGGCGGGCGCGGTCCTCGTCGATGCGGTCCACCAGGGAACGGTCTAGCTTGATGAGGTCCGGGCGCAGGCGGACCATCTGTTGCAGGCCGGAATGGCCCGCACCCGCGTCGTCGATGGCGACCCGGACACCCATGGTCCGCAAGGCGTGCAAACATCTGTCCAGCGTTGCCCAATCCGCAACCGCGGCGTGCTCGGTCACCTCGATCACCAGACGGTCACCGGGATGGCCTGCGAACACCTCCGCCAGACGCCCGGATGCCACGGTGTCCGGGCTGGCGTTGAGCGACAGATACACCCCCGCCGGAACATCCTGCAGCGCCTTGAGGGCCATCTTGATGACGGTGAGTTCCAGCAGCACCGACTTGCCGACGCGTGCGGCATCGCCGAACCACAGATCGGGGGCGCGGTAGGGGTCAGAGCGGAACCGGCACAATGCCTCCATCCCTTTCAGATCGCCACTGCGCAGGTCGATGATCGGCTGATAGACCATGTCAAACGCACGCTCCCGCATGACGCGGTCAATCAGGTCGGACAACATCGAATGGTTCGACGACACTTCCAGCGTCCGCTGAACCTCGGACTGGGCCAGCCGTGCGAAAACGCGCATCAACGCAAGATCCCGATTGTTGAGGCTGGTATTGGGCTTGGGGGACAGGCAGCAGAACATTCCGTAGGTCGAGCCGTCACTGCGTTCGATGGGGACCGAAACATGGGCACGGATCGGGATCTGATGGGTGATCGGCATCGCGGCGGCTACCGGCAGATCCAGCGTGTCAGGGATCAGTTGCGGCAGGTGTCCGGAAAGGATCTGGTTGCAATAGGTATCCGCCAGGTCCATCGAGCCGCCGACCTGTGCCAGATGCTCCAGCCCCGGCGCGTCGATGGCGCGAAACACCAGCTTGCCGTCGACGAATTCCGACAGATAGGCAATTTCCATGCCCAGATGTGTGCGCATCGTGTGCAGCGCTTCGAAAATGGCATCGCGCTCGACCGCAGGCTCTGCCAGCGCAGCCTGAAAGGCAGCGATATTCGACATCAATGACACCTCGTTTGCCGAGCCGGACCGGCGCTTCGCCCGCGCACCTTGGCCAAGCCGCCTTAACGGAGGGTTTCCGTGCCGAGGGTCAATCCATCGGTTTTGAGGGAATTCCGGACCGACGCGTGACGCCAGCGGCGCCGGTCAGAGGTCGCGAAACGCCTTTTCCTGCCGCGCCGTCCAGCGCACGTTCAGGCTGGTGCCGGCCTCGCCCTGCATCTCTTCTTCCACCACGCCCTGCGCGTAAAGCCAGGCGCGCTTGCGTCCCTCGGCGTGGGGCAGATCGAAACTGCTGACATGGCGCGGCGGCGCCAGGGTGCGCGCGACTGCGGCCAGCATCCGGTCCATCCCCTCGCCGGTCAGGGCCGAGGTGGCAAAGACATCTTCGCGCCGCTCCGCCTCGGTCCGGCGCGCTTCCTGTGTTTCGGGGTCCAGCCGGTCAAGCTTGTTCCAGATCTCCACCATCGGCGCGCCCTCCGTCACACCCAGATCGGTCAGGATCTTGGCCACATCGGCGGCCTGCTCGGTGCTTTGCGGATGGCTGATATCGCGCACATGCAAGATCAGGTCGGCATCAAGAACCTCCTCCAGCGTGGCGCGGAACGCGGCGACAAGCTGCGTCGGCAGATCGCTGATGAAACCCACGGTGTCTGACAGGATCACATCGGTTCCCTCGGGCAGGGTCACGGCGCGCATGGTCGGGTCGAGCGTGGCGAAGAGCATGTCCTTGGCCAGCACTTCCGCACCCGTCAAGCGGTTGAACAGCGTGGATTTTCCCGCGTTGGTATAGCCTACGAGCGCGACGATCGGATAGGGGATCTTCTTGCGCGCCTCGCGGTGCAGGGCGCGGGTCTTGACCACCTTCTGCAACTGGCGGCGAATGCGAACGACCGCATCGTCGATCGCGCGCCGATCCGCCTCGATCTGAGTTTCGCCGGGGCCGCCGACAAAGCCAAGCCCGCCGCGCTGGCGTTCAAGGTGGGTCCAGGCGCGCACCAGACGGGTGCGTTGATAGGACAGAGCCGCCAGTTCCACCTGCAACACACCCTCTCGCGTCGCGGCGCGGTCAGCGAAAATCTCGAGAATCAGACCCGTCCGGTCGAGAAGTTTGCAACCCCATTCCTTTTCCAGATTGCGCTGCTGCACCGGCGTGACGGGGCCGTCCACCAGCACCAGCCCTACCTCCTCGGCCTTGATCCTTGCACCAAGCTCGGCAATCTTGCCCTTGCCGAACAGCAGGCCCGGCAAGGCCCGCTGCAGGCGCACGATGTCCGCGCCCACAACTTCCAGGTTGGGCAGGGCAGCGGCCAGCGCCACGGCTTCCTGCAAAGCAAATTCGGGCGCGCGGCGGGTTCGGTCGGATTTGAGGTCGGGATGCAAAACCAAGGCCCGCATCGGGCCCTCGCGCGATGTGGTCAGTTCAGCGTCGGTGGCGCTGTTATCGGCGCTCACTCTTCCCCGTCATACAGGTTGATGGGTTGCGCCGGCATCACTGTCGAAATCGCGTGTTTGTACACGAGTTGCGACTGCCCGTCCCGGCGCAGCAGCACGCAGAAGTTGTCGAACCACGTGATGACGCCTTGCAACTTGACGCCGTTGATCAGGAAGATCGTCACTGGAACCTTTGTCTTGCGGACGTGGTTGAGAAACGCGTCCTGCAAGTTCTGTTTGTTTTCGGCCATTTGTAATCACGCCCTGTTGGTGTTTTTGACCCGGAGTTACGTCCGGTTGCATCCCGTGCAGAGTTACTATGTCGCCGTTTGCGGGGGAATTCCACCCCCCCGATCATCCCCGCCGTTTCGCCGTTCTTTCAGTCGCGCCAGAACGCGGGGTTGCATAGCGCGATCAGCACCAGCGTTTCGATCCGCCCGACGATCATGGCGGCCCCGCAGATCAGCTTGGCCGTGTCGGACAAGGTGAAATACGAGATCGGCGCTTCCCCCGCCACCTGCGCCAGCGCGCCCGTCGTTGTCAGGCAGGCGATGGCGAGGATCGTGGCTTCCTCGAAGTTCAGACCCGTCGCGGCCAAGGCAACCATCACCACGGCGATGGTCAGCACCAGCAACATGAAGACGATCCAGGCGATATAGGCGCCTTCGCGCCGGATGCGGCGGCCCAGTCGGCCGGCGCCCGCAACGGAATGCGGATAGATCAGCTTGCCCATCTCGCGCACGCCGTGCTTGTAGAGCGCATAGACCCGCAGCAGCTTGATGCCCCCTGCCGTGGTCGCCACGCCGCCGCCCATCAAGACCAGTCCCACCAGCACAAGGCCGGGCGTCGCAAGCCCTGACCAACTGCGCGCATCGCCCCACGCGCCGCTGACAAAACCGGTCGTGGTCAGGAACGAGATCACGGTGAATACGCTGCCCCAGAGCGCAATGAGGGCCGCCGGCAGATCGGCAAGTTCGTTCGCCTCGTAGGCGCCGAACCAGTGGCGCGAAAACAGCAGCGTCGGCAGCACGATACCGGCAAAAAGCGCCATCCTGATTTCGCGGTCCTTCAACAACCTCTCGCGCAGGGTGCGGCCGATGCCGCTGGAATAGGTGCGCCGCGACAAGGCGAAGACGAAAAACACAAAGATCAGCGCCTCACCCAGAATCCCCGCAGGACGCCCGTCCAGATTGGCCAGCGGACTGATCCCCGAGGTGGCGAGGGTGGACATCGCGTGGATCGCCGCCACCAGCGGCACTTCGCCCGCTGCGGTCAGCGCAAGGCCAAGCACCAGTGTCAGGCCAAGATAGATCGGCGTCAGGTAGCTCGCATGCTTGCGCAGCCGCTCGGACGCCCCCGCCACGCGCATCTGCCCCCGCGACGAGACGACCTGGCCCTGGATATTCGCCTCGGATGTGACTTCGTAGCCGCCGAGGTTCAGGGGTGCCAGAACCGCAAAGGCGGTAATCCAGATCAAGAGACCGCCAAACCAGCCGACCAGGCCACGCCACAGATGCATGGCGTCGGTCAGGCGATCTGGCTCGAACACCGCCGCGCCCGTGGTGGTCAGCGCCGAAACCATGTCGAACCATACGTTGATGAAGCGGGTATTGCCGACCGCCTGATCGATCGGCAGCGCCAGCACCAGCGGCAGCCAGAGATAAGCCAGAAACAGGCTGGCAAGATGGCTCCGCTCGGACGGTTGTCGGCGCGGCGTCTGGCTGGCGAACCCGACCAGCACCGCCGCCATCAGCACCATCGCGCCGGTGTAGAAGAACACGCGCGCCGTCGCGAAATCTTCGGTCGCCGCTGCTACAGCCGCCGGCGCGAACATCGCCCCCCCTGCCACGAACAGCAGGATCACGAAGAATGGCAGGTTGCGGATATAGAGGGCCATGGCGGCGGCGTCCCCGTCGCGGGCTCAGAAAAAATCGATGGAGACTTGCAGCAAGGTCTCCACCGCGGGCACATCGGCGGCAAGCGCGAAGATCACGATGACATCGCCATCCTCGATCCGGGTCGTGCCGGTCGGGCGAAACACCTTGCGCCCGCGCTGCACGGCACCGACCAATGCGCCTTCGGGAAAATCGACATCGGCGATCGTCTTGCCGGAGATCGGCGAGGTCGACAGCACCTGCGCCTCGATCACCTCGGCCTCGGCGTCGCCGACGGAATAGACGCCGCGCACCCGTCCATGGCGGACGTGGCGCAGAATGGAACTGACCGTCGTGGCGCGCGGGTTGACATAGGCGTCGATGCCGAGGGGTTCCATCAACGGGATCAGCGTCGGGTCGTTGACGAGCGAGATCGCCATCCCCGCCCCGGCCGATTTGGCGCGCACCGCTGCCAGCATGTTGGTCTTGTCGTCGTCGGTCAGGCACAGCACCACATCGGCACGCTCGACGCCCGCTTCCCGCAAGAGGTCCATGTCGAGGCCGTCGCCATGGAGCACGATGGTGCGCTCCAGCGCATCCGCCGCCCGTTCGGCACGCGGGCGGTTGGCCTCGATCACACGGGTGCGCATGCGGGTGGCCCATTTCTCCAGCTTGGCCGCCACGGTCAGGCCGACATTGCCCCCCCCGATGATCAGGATGCGCTCGGGGACGGTGCGGGTCTTGCCGAATATCTCCAGCGTCCGGGCGACATCCTCCGAATGGGTGAAGGCATAGATCTGGTCACCCGCATAAAGCTGATCGCCGGGCTCGGGCGCAAAGAGCGTGCCCTCGCGCCGGACGCCCACCACGATGGTGCGCAGGGTCGAGAACAGCTCGGACAATTGGCGCAAGGGCGTGTCGAGGACCGGGCAGTCGGCATCCAGGGCGATCCCCAGCAGTTTGGCGTCGCCGCCCAGAAAGCTTTCGGTATCGAAGGTCGTTGGCGAGGCGATGCGGTTCAGGACCGCTTCGGCCACCTCCTTCTCGGGCGAGATGACCACGTCGATGGGCAGATGATCGCGCCGGTAAAGATCGGAATAGACCACGTCGAGATAACTTTGCGCCCTGATCCGCGCGATCTTGCGCGGGACGGAAAACACCGAATGCGCCACCTGGCAGGTGACCATGTTGACCTCGTCCGAAAAGGTCGCGGCGATGATCATGTCGGCGTCGCGCGCACCCGCGCGGTCCAGCACATCGGGATGCGAGGCAAAGCCCGTCAAGCCCTGCACATCCAGCGTATCGGTGGCGCGGCGGACCAGATCGGCATTGCTGTCGACCACGGTCACATCGTTGTTTTCTGAGGAAAGGTGGCGCGCGATCTGCCAGCCGACCTGACCTGCGCCACAGATGATCACCTTCATGTCGAGGGGGTCCGTTCGGGAGGGTCCAAGGTTGGGACTTTTAGGCCGCTTGGGCTTGGGGCGTCAACGGGGCTTTGGCGGCAGGCCACGGCGACTGGGTGCGGGGCTTGGGCGAGAGAGGAGTTTTTTTACCAAGATGAAACGGGGGCGTGGTGAAAGGGATCGGCCGTCACCCTACCCCTCACTGACCTGCGCCACCCGTGTGCCTGCCTTCGACGTGGTGACCACACCGAGCGATTTCAGCTTCCGGTGCAGCGCCGAGCGCTCCATGCCGACGAAGCTGGCGGTGCGGCTGATATTGCCGCCGAAGCGGTTGATCTGGGCCATCAGGTACTGCCTCTCGAACAGCTCCCTCGCCTCGCGCAGTGGCAGCGTGGTGAGGGAGGCCGACAGCGTGATATCGTCGTCGGTGGCGGGCGCCTCTGTCTGGCCGGGCAGGTCGCGCGCCTCGATCGGACCCGAGCCTTCGCCGAGGATCAGCACCCGCTCGATCACGTTCTTGAGCTGGCGGACATTGCCGGGCCAGCTCATCGTCTGCAGCATCGCTGCGGCATCGTCGCCAAGCGGGCGCGCGGCAAGGCCCTGTTCGCGGTTGAACATGTCGATGAAATGGCGCGCAAGTTCGGGAATATCCTCGCGCCGTTCCTCCAGGGCCGGAACCTCCACCGGCACCACGTTGAGGCGATGGTAGAGCTCCTCGCGGAAGCGGCCCGAGGCTATCTCGGCCTGAAGATCGCGGGTGGTGGAGGAAATCACGCGTAGATCGACACGCACCTTGGCCGTGCCGCCGACGCGGGTGAAGCTTTGGTCGACCAGCACGCGCAGGATCTTGGACTGGGTGCCAAGGGGCATGTCGGCCACCTCGTCGAAATAGATGACGCCGCTATGGGCCTGCTCCAGCAGCCCCTGCTCCACGCCGCGCTGCTGGCTTTCGCGGCCAAACAGCACCTCTTCCATGTGGTCGGGCTGGATCGAGGCCGAGGAGACCGTGACGAACGGCGCATCGGCGCGGTTCGAATGGGCGTGGATGTAGCGCGCGGCGACTTCCTTGCCTGAGCCGGCACCGCCCGTCAGCATCACCCGGCCATTGGATTTCGTGACCTTGTCCAGTTGCCCCTTGAGCGTGCGGAAGTTCGAGGAACTTCCGACCATTTCCGCCGCGCGGGTATCCTGTTTGCGCAGTGCCGAATTCTCGCGTCGCAGGCGCGACGTCTCCATCGCGCGCTTGATCACCACCATCAACTGGTCAATGTTGAACGGCTTCTCGATGAAGTCATAGGCGCCCTGCTTGATCGCGGCGACCGCAATCTCGACATTGCCATGGCCCGAGATGATGACGACCGGCACCTCGGGATTGTCGCGCTTCACATGGCCCAGGATGTCGATCCCGTCCATGTTGCTGTCCTTGAGCCAGATGTCGAGGATCATCAGCCCCGGCTGGCTCTTGTTCAACTCGGCCATCGCCTCGTCGGAATTGCCGGCCATGCGGGTTGAAAAACCTTCGTCCTGCAAGATGTCACAGATCAGTTCGCGGATGTCGCGCTCGTCGTCGACAACAAGAATATCGCTCATGAAGTCTCTCCTTTGGGGGGCTCGCGCCCGTCCGGCAGACGGGGCAGCGTGATGCGGGCCATGGCGCCGGGATGGGCGCCGTCGGTGAAGGGGGCGGCATCCAGAAGCTCCAGCGTTCCGCCGTGCTCCTCGATGATCTTCTTGACGATGGGCAGGCCAAGCCCGGTGCCCTTGTCGCGTGTTGTGACGTAGGGCTCGAACAGCTTGGCGCGGTCAGGCGGCAGGCCGATGCCATTGTCGGAAATGTCTATCTGCAACTTGCCTTCCGTAAGGCCAAGCCGCACCCGCAGTTCCGGCACATGGCCCGCGGGAGCGCCCTTTTCCTGCAGGGTTTCAATCGCTTCGCCGCCGTTCTTCATGAGGTTCGTCAGGGCCTGCCCGATCATCGTGGCGTCCACTTCGGCGGTCACCACACGCCTGGGGATGTCGGTGACAAAGCGGGTTCCGGGCTGGCCGGATTGCTGGAGGAGAACGGCTTCGTTCAACAATTGAACGATATCCTCCTCCCTCGTTTCCGGCTCGGGCATGCGAGCGAACTTGGAGAACTCGTCGACGATCCGGCGCAGATCGTTGGTCTGGCGCACGATGACTTCGGTCAATTGCTCCAGCGATACTTTATCCTCGCCTTCCAACCGACTGGAAAATTTTCGCTTTATCCGCTCCGCCGATAGCTGGATCGGGGTCAGAGGGTTCTTGATCTCGTGCGCGATGCGGCGCGCCACGTCGCCCCAAGCGGCCATGCGCTGCGCGCTGACCAGTTGAGTCACGTCGTCGAAGGCGATCACGTAGCCTTCCAGGTCTTCGTCAAGGTTGCGACGGGTGGCCATGCGCACCAGCAGGCTTTCCTGCTTGCCGCTGCGAGTCAGCTTGATTTCCTCCTGCACCGCTTCCGACCCGGTCTGGGTCAGCCGCTCGAAAAGGGGGGCGAATTCGGGCACGGCCGCCTCGACCGTCAAGCCGTTGTCACGCTGTTCCACCAGCGCGAGGATCCGCATGGCGGAGCGGTTCATGAAGTCGACGCGCCCCGTCACGGCGAGGCCGATCACGCCCGAGGTGACAGAGGTCAGCACGCTGTCGAAAAGCCGCCGCGCTTCCTCGGTCGCCGCATTCTGCTCGACCAGCGTTTCGCGCTGGCCCTTCAACTGCCGGGTCATCTGGTTGAACAGCCGACCCAGCATGGCGATTTCGTCGTCCGAGGTTTCTTCCGGCACGCGGACGTCCAGATCGCCCTGCCCGACCCGCTGCGCCGCCCCTGCCAACTGCCCCACCGGGCGGGAAAGACGCTCGCCGAAACTGAGGCCCGCCCAGATCGCGGCAAGGATCATCAGCGTGGCAAACCCCAGATAAAGCAGGGCGAAATCGAACAGCAGACGGCCGCGATCGGCCTCCACCTGCCGGTAGAGGCGCACTGTCTGCTCGGTCTCGTCTAGGAGCGCGATGATCTGCCCGTCGACCTCGCGGCTGATGTAGAGATAGCGATCAGGGAAGGCGTCGAGCCGGAACAGGGCGCGGAACTCGTTCTGTTCGCGGTCCTCGGTCAGGACCACCTCGCCGTCCGCGGCCTGCACCAGATTGGCGTCGCTGGGGCGGTCGAAATCGAACAGATAGGACCGCTCTCCCCGCGCGCGGATCTCACCGCTGCCGTCGATCACAAACGCCTCGCGCAGGCCGCGCTGGATCTGGCTTTGGCCCTGGCTTAGAATCTGGCGCAGGTCGCCATCCGACAGGAACGGCGCCGCGCGGCGGTTGATGTTGAGGTAGGCGCCAAGGGCGCGGGCGTCTTGTTCCAGATCGTCGCGGTGTTCCTGCTGATAGGCCATGGCCGCGTCGACGGAATTGCCAAGCGCGGTCGAGACGCGGTCGGAAAACCAGCCTTCCAAGCCCATGTTCACGCTCAGCACCGCCAGAACGGCGACAACGATTGTTGGCACCAGCGCCACCGCGCCGAAGATCGCGGTCAGGCGCAGATGCAGCCGCGATCCCGCCGATTGCGCGCGGCGCGAGGCAATGATGCGGGCGACTTCGCGCAACACGAGCGTAGCCACGACCAGAATGTAGACCAGATCCGCCAGCACCACGAGGCGCAGGCCGGGGCTGTCGGCCACCTCGGCCAATGGACCGAGCGCGAGGAAGGTCGCCAGCGCCAGAAGCGGCGCCAGCATGACAAGGCCGATGGTTCCGAAACTGCGCAGCCGCCGGTTGCGCCGCAAGGCACCCAGACGGTCCAGCAATCCCGGAAAATAGCCCGCAGCGCGGGCCGGCTCGTCGACCACTCGCATTCCCCTCGTCCAGCGCTGTTGCGGCCTGACAGGGCCAATGCGGAGGGGAGCCTGTTCCCGATCCGCCACGCTGTTGCGAGTTTACATCAACTTGCGTCGCCGTGTCACGCGGATATCGAGATCGGTGATCTTTTTGCGCAAGGTATTGCGGTTGATGCCCAGAAGGTCGGCACATTTAGCCTGATTTCCGCCGGTCGCATCCAGCGCCAATTCGATCAAAGGCGTCTCCACTTCGCGCAAAATACGGGTGTAGAGGCCCGGCGCAGGCAAAACGCCGCCGTGAAGGTCGAAATAGCGGCGCAGGTGCTTGGCGACCGAAGCGCTCAGTTTGTCATTCTCGCCTCCGCCCGCGATCAGCGGCTCGATCGCCGGCTGGCTTCCCAGCACCGATTCCACCTCGGAGCGGCTGATTTCCTCGACCTGGGCCGTCACGGTCAGACGGCGGATGGTATTCTCCAACTGGCGCACGTTGCCGGGCCAAGAATAGGCGCGCACAAGGTCCATCGCCTCGGGCGAAAAGCGCCGCGCGGGGCCGCCGTCGCGCTCGGCACGCGACAGGAAATGCGAGGCCAACAGCGGAATATCGTCGACACGTTCGCGCAGGGACGGCACCGAAATGCCAACGCCGCCAAGGCGATAGAACAGGTCCTGGCGGAAACGGCCTTCGTCCATCCGCTCCATCAGGTCCTTCTGCGAGGTGGCCATGATGCGCGGCGCAGAATCGGACAAGGCATCGAGCATGCGCACGATCTTGGCCTGCGCCTCCATGCTCAGATCGCCCACCTCGTCGAACAGGATCGAGCCGCCCTTGGCGCGGCTCAGGATCGTGGCGGGGCCGTCCGCGCCATCGAGATCGGCGACCGAGGCCACCACGAAGGGGAGCGTGCGGCGGTCCGAGAAGTCGTGGACCGCGCGCGCGATAAGCGACTTGCCCGTGCCGCTTTCGCCGGTGATCAGGACGGTCAGATCGGTGTTCATGACGCGGGCGACCAAACGGTAGAGGGCCTGCATAAGAGGCGTGCGCCCGACCAGCGGAAGATCCTCACCTTCACCCGGCAACGACTTGGTATTGCTCGATTTCGGCGGCGGCAGCACCCGGCGTTTCTGGTCCAGCGCGCGCGCGGCGCGCTTCATCAGGTCGGGCAGATCGAAGGGCTTTGGCAGGTAATCATAGGCGTCCTTTTCGGTCGCCTGGATCGCCGTCATGATCGTGTTCTGCGCCGAAATGATGATGACCGGCAGGCCGGGACGCCGCTCGGTGATGCGTGGCAGCGTCTCCAACCCGTTGCCATCGGGCATGACCACATCGGAGATCACCAGATCGCCCTTCCCTTCCTCCACCCAGCGCATCAGCGTCATCAGGCTGGAGGTTGCATGCACCTTGCACCCGGCGCGCGTGAGCGCCTGGGTCAGAACGGTGCGGATGGTGCGGTCGTCATCGGCGACCAGAACGGTTCCGTCCATAAATCATTGGCCTTTCGGGATGTTCTCAAATGGGGACATTTGCCCCGACTTTGGGACGATACGGGGTTTGAATTGCGCCCAGATGACAGCATCAAGAGGATCGGCGTAGGTCATTCCGCCTCTCCCTTCGGCGCGATGGGAAGCGAGATGCGGAACACGGTGCGGCCCGGCACCGAATCGACCGAGATCCAGCCATCATGTTCCGAGACGATCTTCGAGATCAGCGCGAGGCCAAGGCCGGTGCCATTCTCGCGGCCCGATACGAACGGCTCGAAGATATCCTCGACCAGATCGGGCGAGATGCCGGGACCATCATCCATGACCTCGATCTGCAGCGGCACCGCCCCGCCCGAGCCATCGCGGCGTCGCACCTTGAGCGACATCTCGTAGAAGGTCCGCAGGCGGATGGTGCCGCCGGATGCGCCGGCTTCGGCGGCGTTCTTCAGGAGGTTCAGGATCACCTGCAGCAACTGATCGGGGTCGGCCCATGTCAGCGGCAGAGAGGGGTCGTACTCATCCTCGATCTGCATATGGGCGGCGAAGCCCAAGGCGGCGGATTTGCGGGCGCGGTCCAGCACATCGTGGACATTAACCGCCCGGCGCGCGGGCGGGCGGACATTGCCGAACTGTTCGACCTGATCAAGGAGCTTCACAATCCGGCGCGTTTCGGCGACGATCAGGTCGGTCAGCTCCAGATCCTCGCCCGTCAGGTTCATCGAGATCAACTGCGCCGCCCCGGTGATGCCCGCGAGCGGGTTCTTGATCTCGTGCGCCAGCATCTCGGCCATGCCGATGGCGGATTTGGCGGCGGTCTTGGACGACATGGCGCGGTCCATGCGGCCTTGCAGTTCGCGGTTCTCGAGCAAGACCAGCACATGGTCGGGCTTGTCGTTCAGGCTCGCGATCTGCACATCGCACGACACCGGCTTGCGTGATCCGGTGCCGACATCGACGGCATTGACGAAGAGCGGTGCCTGCGCCGAGCGCACGCGGGCGAAGCTGTCCTCCAGCGGCGCATCGACGAAGATCTTGTCCCAGACAAGATGCCCGTCGAGCGATTTCTTGGACGCGTTGAGGAAGGTTTCCGCCGCCGGATTGACGTCGCGGATGCGGTCCTTGTCATCGAGGATCAGGGCTGGCACCGGCAGCGAGGCCCAGAGTGCCGTGGTCATATGCGTCATGCGGCAACCCCTTGCGGCTCGCGCGCAAGCGCGCTGGGTTGCGGCGGCTGCGCAAGGGCGTCGGGAAGCAGCGACAGCACGGTGGCGGGCGATTTCTCGGTCAGGATCGCGCGGCGAAGGGCGGGCGGGGTGCCCGCGCCGTCCATATACCAGCCCAGATGCTTGCGCGCGACGCGCAGGCCAAGGGGCGTGCCGTAGAAGGACAGCATATCCTCGTAATGGGTAGCGACCATGTCGGTCAGCGCGTCCCCTTGCGGAACAATGGGCGCTGGCGTGCCGTAGAGCGCATGGGCGATTTCGGCCAGCCGCCACGGCGCGCCTTGAATCCCCCGGCCGACCATGACGCCATCGGCCCCCGAACTGCGCAGCGCCTGTGCGGCGGAAGGCGCGTCCACGATATCGCCGTTGGCGATCACGGGGATGCTGACCGCGTTTTTGATCGGCCGGATCTTCGCCCAGTCGGCGGTGCCGTGGTAGAACTGACAGCGGGTGCGCCCATGGATGGTGAGCATCTTGATCCCCGCAGCCTCGGCGCGCACGGCCAGCGTCGCGGCATTGAGCGTGGCATCATCCCAGCCAAGCCGGGTTTTCAGCGTCACCGGCACCGAGACGGCGGCAACCACCGCGTCGATCAGACCAAGCGCATGGTCGAGATCGCGCATCAAGGCAGAGCCGGACAGCCCGCCGACCACCTTCTTGGCCGGGCAGCCCATGTTGATGTCGATGATCCGCGCCCCCTGCCCTTCGGCCAGCTTCGCGGCCTCGGCCATCCAGTAGGCATCGCGGCCCGCCAGTTGCACGGCGGTGGCCTGCTCGCCAAAGCCCAACTCGGCACGGGAGCGGACGGAGGCCTTGGCCTCGACCATCTCCTGGCTCGCGACCATCTCCGACACGACAAGGCCCGCGCCGAAACGCGCGACAAGCCGACGGAACGGCAAGTCGGTGATCCCCGCCATCGGTGCCAGAAGCACCGGCGGGGTCAGCGGGATATCAGCGAGGAGGACAGGCAAAACGCTTAATCCTTGTGCGAATTGCGATGGGGATACGTGGAATGTGGGGGGAGGGCAAAGGCCCATGACGCAGAATCTGCACCGGGATAGGCGTCTGCACAAAAATTAGGCATTTGGGCGCGCAATTCAGCGTCCCGCGCAGAAGGGAGGCGCAACGCAGGGGCGTGCTTGGCGCGCCGCTGGGGAATTGTGCGTGGCGGGCTTTGCGCCTAGACCACGGACCATGACCGATCCAGCAGCCCCCCCGCGCCCCGCTGCCGCCCTGATCGTCGCTGCCGGACGCGGCACGCGGTTGGGGTGCGGTGTGCCCAAGCAATACCGCGATCTGGGCGGCAAACCGGTCATCGCACGGACAATCGCGGCATTTGCGGCGCATCCTGCCGTGGCGCAGATCGTGGTGGTGATCCATGGCGAGGACAGCGCCCTGTTCGAGGCGGCATGTGTGGGGCTTGAGGGGCCGATCACGGTTGTCGAGGGCGGGGCGACCCGCGATGCCTCGGTCAGGGCCGGGCTTGCGGCGGTCGCGGACTGCGATCTGGTGCTGATCCACGACGCGGCGCGGCCGCTGGTGTCGCGCGCCGTCATCGACGGGGTGCTGGCGGCGCTGGAGACCTCGGACGGCGCGGCCCCGGCTTTGCCGGTAACTGATGCGCTCTGGCGCGGAGGCACGCATGTCGAGGGCTTGCAGGACCGGGCGGGCCTCTGGCGCGCGCAGACCCCGCAGGGATTCGCGCTTGCGGCAATCCGCGCCGCCCATGATGCGGGCATCCGGGGCGCGCTCGACGATGTCGAGGTCGCCCGCGCTGCCGGAATCAGCGTTGCCATCACGGCGGGCGACGAGGCGAACATGAAACTGACGGCACCGGGCGATTTCGAGCGGGCCGAAAGGATGGTGGGAGGCAAGATGGATATTCGCGTGGGCAACGGCTTTGACGTGCATCGGTTCGGGCCCGGCAATCAGGTATGGCTCTGCGGCGTGTCGGTCCCGCATGAGCGGGGCCTGCAGGGACATTCCGACGCGGATGTCGGGCTGCATACGGTCACCGATGCGATCTACGGCGCCTTGGCCGAAGGCGATATCGGCACCCATTTCCCGCCCTCCGACCCGCAGTGGAAAGGCGCCGAGAGCCATCTTTTCCTGACCCATGCGGTGGAACTGGCGTGGTCACGGGGCTATGTCATCGGCAATGCCGACCTCACCTTCCTGTGTGAGCGCCCGAAGATCGGGCCGGTCGCCGCGGCCATGCGGGCGCGGTTGGCAGAATTGCTCCGCACCGAGGTGGGGCGGGTGTCGGTGAAGGCCACCACAACGGAGCGGCTTGGCTTCACCGGGCGAGAGGAAGGGATTGCGGCAATGGCGACAGTGACCTTGGTGGCGCGATGACGCGCCTGATTGCGACGCTTGGGGGCGTGGGGCTGCTGCGGCCCGCACCGGGCACCTGGGGCAGTCTGGTTGCGGTGGCGCTGGCTGTGCTGTTGCACATGGCGGGCGGCTTCTGGCTGCTGTTTGCCGCCACCTTTGCGGTCATCGGGCTTGGCTGGTGGGCGGTGGGGCAAGAAGTCGGCGACAGCGCCGACGACCCCTCCGAGATCGTCATCGACGAGGTGGCGGGGCAATGGGTGGCGCTTTGGCCGGTGTCCTTCGGGGCGGGCATGATGGGGGCGGATATCTGGGCGCTCTGGCCCGGATTGCTGACCGCGTTCCTGGCGTTCCGCGCCTTCGACATCCTCAAGCCCGGACCGGTCGGCTGGGCCGACAGGCAGCCCGGCGCGTTCGGCATCATGGCGGATGACGTGATCGCGGGCTGGCTGGCGGCAATGATCGTGGCGCTTTTCGCGGTGCTGGCGCATCTGGTGATCATGTGAGCGATGCTGCCCCCCCTTCGGCCGCCTTGGCGCACGTGCTGCTGGCAGCCTTGCGGGCGCGGGGCTGGACGATGGCCACGGCTGAAAGCTGCACTGGCGGCCTGATCGCGGGCGCTGTGACGGATGTGGCGGGATCATCGGACGTGTTCGACCGCGGGTTCATCACCTATTCCAATACAGCCAAGGTGGAGATGCTGGGGGTTCTGGAGGCCACGCTGAGTGCGTTCGGAGCGGTGTCGGAAGAGGTCGCGGCGGAAATGGCGGACGGCGCTCGGACGCGTGCGCGCGTCGATATCGCCGTCGCGGTGACGGGCATCGCGGGGCCCGGCGGGTCCGAGCACAAGCCCGAGGGTCGGGTGTGTTTTGGGCTGAGTTCCGGGAACAGCACCTGGACAGAAACGGTGGAATTCGGCGCGATTGGTCGGGCAGCGGTGCGGAGTGCGACGGTGGTGCATGCGCTGGGGCTGGTCCTGGCCGCCGCGCGACAAGGCGCTTGAAGGATGAGCTTCATCCTGCAAGCTATTGATATGAAACTCTATCGGCCGAGACTTGCCTAGGTCGTGACTGGCGCACTGGTGCCGTAAAGGAGCTTGGCGCGGGCCTCGAAGGCGCGCACGATGCGCTGCATCGCATCCATGAAGAACAGGCCCGCCGCGCCCTGCAACAGGCGGTTGCGGAACTCGAAATCGACCTTGAAGCGCACCTCGCATCCCTGCGTTGTCTCGACAAATTCCCAGTTCGAGATCAGGTGCTTGAACGGCCCGTCGATATATTGCGTGTCGATCTTCAGCGCGTCCTCATAAAGGTCCACCCGGCTGACGAATTTCTCGCGGAACATCTTGAAGCCCACAACCATGTCGGCCAGCATCAACTCATGCCCCGGCTCGACCTCTTCGACCGAGCGGACCCTTGTGGCGATGGTCCAGGGAATGAATTCGGGGTAGCTCGCCACATCGGCGACCAGATCATACATCTGGCGCGCCGAATAAGGCAGCGGTCTGGTTTCGGAATGGCTTGGCATGACGCCCTTTCGGCTTTTACCTGTGCCCTCCATGTCATAAACCCGCACAGGGATTTCAAGGCTCGGACGGGATGCGGTCGGGCGATGGGGGCGACATGGCGCAAACGGGTTACACTGTGGAGCAGATGATCTCGGCCAAGGCGATTGCCGCCCGGATCGAGGATCTGGCGCGCGAGATCGAGCGGGCGTTCAAGGGCACCGACAAGCTGGTGGTGGTGGGCCTTTTGCGCGGCAGTTTCGTCTTCATCGCCGATCTGGTGCGCGAACTGGACCTGCCGGTAGAGGTCGATTTCCTCGAGGCGTCGAGCTATGGCGATGCCACGCATTCCAGCAGGGAAGTGCGCATTCTCAAGGACTTGCGCGGCGAAATTCAAGGGCGCGACGTGCTGGTGGTGGAAGATATCGTCGATACCGGCCACACCCTGACCCATGTGATGGCCCTGTTGCGACAGCGCGCGCCCGCGCGGATCAAGACCATCGCGCTCCTCGACAAACCATCCCGGCGCGAGGTGGATATCCGCGCCGACTGGATCGGGTTCGAGATCCCCGACGAATTCGTCGTGGGCTACGGCATCGATTATGCGCAGCGCAATCGCAATCTGCCGTTCATCGGCAAGGTGCGGATGACCGATTGACGCCGATCTCAGGACCCTGCGGACGGACAAGCCGCGCGAGGGCGACGCCCAGGCAGCGCCGGGAGTAAACCCAACGTCGTGTGCGATGGCGCAGGGCAAGGGTGCCGCATTGCACGACAAGGTGAATTGACCCCTTGGCGATCCTCTTTACCGTGACGGCAAGCTGCTTCCCCGAACCACCCCCTCAAACCATCCCTTCCCGGAGCTTGTTTTCATGTCGTTTTCCCGCCTTTCCCTGTCCGCAGCGCTCGTTGGCGCCCTGACCATGACTGCCGTCGCCCTGCCCGCCCTTGCACAGGGACAAAACCCCGCCGTCGCCGCCCGTCAGGGACACATGCAGGTGATGAACCTGAACCTCGGCATCCTGGGCGACATGGCGCGCGGCAATATCGAGTATGATGCCGAAGTGGCGCAGACGGCCGCGAACAACCTCGTGGCGATGGGCACTGTCAGCCAGCGCTTCTACTGGCCGGCCGGCACGGACAACGAAAGCATGGAAGGCACCGCCGCCCTGCCCGCCCTTTGGGCAGAAGGCAGCACGGCAGGCGAGATCGGCATGCGCTAT
>JBBQHZ010000021.1:0-40623 GCA_038324445.1 Rhodobacterales bacterium
GTTCAACGCCTCGGTCGACAACGCGCCGACGTTCCAGCAGGCCTGCACCGCGACGCGGAAGCCATCGCGCACGCCCTGGCTCAGCGGCGGGCCCGAGGGGGCAGCGGCGGGACCGGGCGTGGCCGCCGGGGCGGGCGTATCCACCGCTTCCGCCACGGCAGAGGCAATCGCCGCCGCCAGCGGATCAACCGGCGTCTCGGCGGGCGCCTCAACCTCGGCGGGCGCCGGTGTCGGCTCAGGCGTGGGTGTCTCCACCGCCTCGGCCACCGCGACCGGGGCCTCGGCGGGCGTCTCTTGCGGCTCGGGACGCGCCGGGCGCGGCGCGGGGCGCACGGACGAAGTCGGGCCAAGTGGCGCTGCCGCCGGCTCCTCCGCCTCGGTCACGATCTCGGTCGTGGCCTGCTCGGGCGCAGCTTCCGGCGCCTCCTCCACCGGGGTCTCGGTCGGCACATCCGACTGCGTCGGCTGTTCCAGCACCTCGGGCGATGTCTCTGCGTCCGGCTCGGGCAGGGGTGCCGCCACGGGGGCCACGCGCGGCGCCGCTTCCGGACGCGGCAGGGGGGAGACGGGCGCGTCCGGGGCACCGGGCGGCGGCGCCAGGGGCACCACTTCGTCCGTCACCACCGTGTCAGGCACCGGCTCGACCGGCACCGGCGTGCTTTCGGGCGGCGGGGCGGCGGTTTCAACCGGCGCGTCCTGCTCGGGCGGCGGCGCCTCCTCGGTCGGGGCGGGGGGCGCCTCGGCCACCTCTGGCACGGCTGGCGCCACCGCCTGCTCCAGCGCGGCGGGCTGCGACGGCGCCATGCCGCCGGTGATCGCCTCGAATTCCTCGGTGGACATCAGCGTCACACCCGTCACCTCGAACGCGTCCTCGGGGCTGCGATCAAACAGCGTTCCGCCGAACACGACCCATAACAGCAAGGCCGCGTGCAGACTTCCCGAAGCGTAGAGGGACCGGCGCATCGCGGTGCTACCTCCCCGTGCCGTCCAGCCGTGGGCCACCCGCATCGGTCACCAGACCGATCTGGCGGAAGCCCCCGGCATTGAGCGCACCCATGACTTCCATCACCTGCTCATAGGGGATGGCACCGTCGGCGCGCAGGAAGATCCTCGGGCTGTCACGCTCGGCAGCAATCGCCTGCAAGCGCGGGATCAACTCTTCCCGGCTGATCTCGGTGGTCTGCAGAACCAACGTGCCCTCGGGCGTCAGCGTCACCGTCAACGGCTCCTCGTCCTCGCTCGGCAGCGACTCGGCGGATGTGTCAGGCAGGTCGACCGGCACGCCGACCGTCATCAGCGGGGCCGCCACCATGAAGATGATCAGCAAACACAGCATCACGTCCACAAAGGGCGTGACGTTGATCTCGGACATCGGCCGCGCCTTGCCGCGCCCCCTGCCCCGGCGACGCCGGTTGCCACCGCCGCCTTGTGCGACCGCCGCCCCCATCAGTCCAACTGCCGGCTGAGAAGGGTGGAGAATTCGTCGGCGAAACTCTCATACGTGCCGACGATGCTATCGGAATCGCTGCTCAGCTTGTTGTAGAGAATAACCGCCGGGATGGCCGCCAACAGGCCCAGTCCCGTGGCCAGCAATGCCTCGGCAATACCGGGCGCCACGACGGCGAGCGATGTCTGCCCCGAAATTGCGATCTCCTGAAACGAGCGCATGATCCCCCAGACCGTGCCGAAAAGGCCCACGAACGGCGCCGTGGCACCGGTGGTCGCAAGGAAGTTCAGCCCGTTGGTCAGCCGCGCACTTTCGCGCGCAATCGACACATCCATCGAGCGATCAACCCGCTGCTGCACACCCGGGATCAGCGCGCCATCGTCGCGCAATGATCTGCGCCACTCGGTCATGCCGGCCACAAACACCCGCTCGGACGCGGATTTGGGAGCGTCGGCAACCTTGTCATAGAATTCGTCCAGCGGCTCGCCCGACCAGAAAGTCGCATCGAACGCCGCGGAATTCGCGCGCGCGCGCCGGAACATGGTGAATTTCGAGAAAGCGATCGCCCAGACCCAGACGGAGGCGATGATGAGCATCAACATCACCAGCTGCACAATCAGGCTGGCACGAAAGAACAGCGCGATAAGCGTAAAATCCGCTTCCGTCGCCAACGCGAGCGTTTCGGTTTCCATAAGTCTTTGACGTCCTCTACCCGGCCTCAAAACCAAAGGGCGCTGTTTTTGATGCGCCTCATTATGGACACAGTTTATCAGGTGGAAGAGGGGTTGGCGAACACTTCCGTGTTATGGCTGGCATCTGCCGCAATGGCTGTGACTTTTGCGCGTATTTCCGCCGGTAGTCGCGTGGCGCGCCCCTGTGACGTCAGGATCACCACCTTGATCCGCGCTTCCAGAAGCACGTCGGCCCCGCGCAGCACCCGCTGCGGCATGTCGAAACTGGCGCCCCTCAGGCTGTCAAGCCGAGTTTCGACAACCAGTTCGTCATCGTAATTTGCGGGCTTCAGATAGTCGGCCTCGACCTTGCGAACGGCAAAGACCAGTCCCGCCGCCTTCATCTCCACCTGACTGATCCCGGCGGCGCGCACCATTTCCGAGCGTCCCCGCTCGAGGTATTTCAGGTAATTGGCGTAATAGACGATCCCGGCCAGATCGACGTCCTCGTAATAGACGCGGAGTGGCCAGTGGTGGATCATTGCATCCCTCCGATCCGCGCCATCAGGCGCAGCGCCAGCACCGGGTCGGTCGCGGCCACCGGCAGGACCGGGTCATAGCCCGCGCGGATCACGTTGGCGATCTCGGACTTCAGGACTGCCGGGCCGTCCTTTTGCACAACCGCCAGCGGCGATTTCCCCACAAAGGCCGTGTCTGACCACAACAGGATCGTCTGCACCGCCTGGCTCAGCGCAATGGTTTCCGCCGGGACCGAAGCCATCTCCGCATCCATCCGCACGAACACGAAGGCGGCCTTGATGCCGCCCGTCGCGTCGAACCGGAAACTGCGATACTGGTTCGCCTGCGCCTTTTCCAGCCGCGCCACCGTGCCGCCTAGGTCGGGGATCAACCGGTCCAGATTTGGCGTCGCGGGTAATTCGGCCCAATCGCGGACGAAAAACATCATCAGGTTCGCGCCAAGTTCGGGGTCAATCTCGGCCATCTTGTGGCCCGCTAACGCCACCACGGCCTCGATCGCGCCCTTCAGGATGCGGATCGTGGCATCCTCGACCCCGAACACCACCGGCACGATCGGACGCCCCCACCGCGCGAACAGGAACTGCCCGTCGGCGCGGGTGAACAGCTTTTCGATCTCGGCGGGACCGGTCGGCTCTGGCGCGGACTTGGCGCTCAAAAGAGGCCCCCCTGCCCGTCATCCTCCGCAACGGGCAACTGCTGCCATATGGGATCATCCTTGGCGCCTAATCGTCCCAAACCGGGTGCATCCAGCCCCAAATGGGACCATCCCTTTTGGGCCAACATCCGCCCCCGCGGCGTTCGCGCGATCAGGCCTTGCTGCAACAGGAACGGCTCGATCACTTCCTCCAGCGCGTCCCTCGGCTCGGCCAAAGCCGCCGCAATGGTCTCGATCCCGACCGGCCCGCCCTGATAATTCTCTGCAATAAGAGAGAGATAGCGCCTGTCGGCCGCATCAAGCCCCAACACGTCCACCCCAAGTCGCGTCAGGGCCGAGTCCGCGATTTCCCGCGTCAGGCGGCCATTCCCCTCGACCACGGCAAAATCGATCACCCGCCGCAAAAGCCGCCCCGCAATCCGCGGCGTCCCCCTCGCGCGCTTGGCGATTTCCAGCGTCCCCATCGGCTCCGCGTCGATGCCCGAGATCCGGGCGCCGCGCGCAACGATCTGGTCAAGCTCTTGAATCGTATAGAAATTCAACCTTGTCGGGATACCGAACCGGTCGCGCAGCGGCGTCGTCAGCAACCCCAACCGTGTCGTCGCGCCCACCAGAGTGAACGGCTGCAACTCGATGCGCACCGTGCGCGCAGCGGGCCCCGCCCCGATCACCAGATCAAGCTCGAAATCCTCCAGCGCGGGGTAGAGGATCTCTTCGACCACCGGGCTAAGCCTATGAATTTCATCAATGAAAAGGACGTCGTTGGGTTCAAGATTGGTCAGGATCGCCGCCAGATCACCAGCTTTTGCCAGCACCGGGCCCGAGGTCATCCGAAACCCGACGCCCAGTTCCTTCGCCACGATCTGCGCCAACGTGGTCTTTCCCAGCCCCGGCGGCCCGTGAAACAGCACGTGATCCATCGCCTCGCCCCGCCGTCTGGCGCTTTCGATGAATACCCGCAAATTGGCGCGCGCTTCCTCCTGCCCGGTGAAATCATGCAATGATTGCGGGCGGATAGCGCGTTCATCCTCAGGCAAAAGCTGCGGGCGAAGGGTTGGATCGGGCTCGGTCATCATGCGTATTTATGGCCTTTGAGGGGGCGCGCGACCATCCCCCTAATCCTTCGGTGCCAGAAGCCGCAAGGCGGCACGGATCAGGCCCGGCGTGTCGCTGGCGGTATCGCCCGCCTCTGTCACGGCGCGGGCGGCATCGATCGGCGCGTATCCAAGGTTCTGAAGCGCCGACAACGCCTCAGCCTGCGCGTTAGGGGCTTGTTTTGGAAAGACTTTTGCAGGCCGTGGCCTATCATCCTCGACCAACGGCTCGGCCTTCTCGCTCCCCATCGCCGCGCCCAGCGATCCGCCCCGCGCCATGACGCCCGGCGCTTTCTCCTTCAACTCCAACACCACCCGCTGCGCCAGTTTCGGCCCCACGCCCGGTGCCGCCCTGATCGACGCGGCATCCCCCAGCATGATCGCCCGCGCCGCCCCTTCTGCGCCCAACGTGCCCAGAATGGCCATCGACGCCTTGGCCCCAACCCCCTGGACCGAGACCAGCAAGCGGTGCCATTCCCTCTCGTAAGGCGTTGAAAAGCCGAACAATTGCAGCAAATCTTCGCGGACCAGCATCTCGGTATAGAGCGACACAACGCCGCCCGGCGCAGGTAGCGCGGCCAGCGTCCTGTCCGAGCAATGGACGACATAGCCGACGCCGCCCACGTCGATCAGCGCATGATCCGATGCCCGGTAATCCAGCCGTCCGGTCAGCTTGCCAATCATCGCCCGGCCCCGATCGCCGCCGCCAACCGCCCCGCTGTTGCCGCATGAAACGAGTGGCAAATAGCAATCGCCAGCGCATCCGCCGCGTCCGGGCCGACCGGGGCGCAGCCCGGCAGTTGCAGCCGCACCATATGATCGATCTGGCGCTTGTCGGCATGGCCCACGCCAACCACCGCCTTCTTGACGGCATTTGGCGCATATTCCGCTACGCTCAGCCCCGCCTGCGCGGGCACCAGCATGGCGATCCCCCGCGCCTGCCCCAGTTTCAGGGTGCCCGCGCCGTCCCGGTTCACGAAGGTCTGTTCGACCGCCGCCGCGTCGGGCAGATACAGGGCCATCACCGCAGTCAGTTGCACGTAGAGCGACAACAGGCGCTGTGACAGATCGGTGCCGGTGGTGGTGCATTGCCCGTTGGCGACATGGCTCAACCGACCGGCATGGGCCTCGATCACGCCCCATCCCAGGCATCTGAGGCCGGGATCAATTCCGATGATGCGCATGTCCGCCTGCCCCTGCCCGTTTTCCGGTGTTGACGACCCGTTAGCACGAAACGCGAACATCGCCAAGATGTTGACACAATTTCGCCATCCGCTGATCCGTTTTCGACACACGACTGACATAAACAACAAATGCGACGGTCGGCGTGCAGAATACGACGCTAAGAAGCCGAATTTTTCCGTTTTTTTACAATCGGTTAAGCATCATCGGAGCTATGCGTTTCGTGCATTGCGCCCATGCAGAAATGTCAGCTTGCGGGATGGATTGCCCCGCCATAGATGCCGTCCATCGCACGGGGCCACATGACGCGGCTTCGGCAGTTTGAAACCCTACTGGTAAGGATGAGACCCATGGCCTCGATCACCAATCGCCCCCTCGGCGCTGGATTCAGCGCCACCCGGATCATTTCTGATCTGGTAGCCAACTTCGCCATCTGGAACGACGCCCGCATCACCCGCAAGGCACTGTCCCGCCTGTCCAACCGCGAGTTGGACGATCTGGGCCTGTGCCGTGGCGACATCGATGATATCGCGCGCGGTAATCTGATCCGCTGATCCTTCTGACAGCTCTGCAAAAAAGCGGCCCGGTCAATCAGGGCCGCTTTTTTCATGTGCGATGCATCGGACGCACAAATCGCGCGGGTCGCATCCCCGGACCCGCGCGATAGCGCCTCAGGCAGCTTGATTGGCAGCAAGACCGGCCTGGATGAACGCGTGGATCACCTCGTACTTGCCGGCCAACCACAGGCTCAGGGCATCGGGCTGCAAGATCATGCCCGCCACCCGCTCGAAGTTGGAGCCGTCCACAAGGGCGGCGACCTCGAAGCTGTAGACGTCTGTTCCGAGGAACCACAGGAGATAAGCCTTCACCGCGACCGCAAGCGCGAGCGAGACCAACAAACCCTGAAGGGGAAAACCGAAGCGCAGACGCGATGACGGACGCCCAAGAGCAGTCACGACACCGTCAGCATGTACGACAAAGCCCATGCCGCCACGACGATTACGGCGACCGCGCTGAATGCGCGTCAGCCGTTCATGAAACTGTTCTGTCTGTTGTACCATTTGGCAGCTCATACTCTTTATGCTCTGCCCCCACCGAGGATAGGGATAACAGTTCTCAGGTTGAATTGCGACAGATTTTAGGCGAGTTGGCCCAGACTTGGCCGCACTTGGTTAACCGAGCTTCCGTAGCGTCAGGGTCGTCCATTCGCCGATCTCCGAGCGGTCCTCCAGCCCGAAATCGGCGGCCGTGTAGGCGGCGACCACATCGTCCGCCTGGGGGTTGAGAATACCCGACAGGATGACATGCCCACCGGTCCCGATATGGCGCGACATATCGGGTGCAAGCTCGATCAGGGGGCCCATAAGAATATTAGCAAAAACAAGATCATAGGGGGCTTTTTCGGCGATCTCGGGATGCGCGAAGCCAGTCGCTTCAAGGCAGGTCACCAGCCCCTCCACGCCATTGGCCGCGGCATTGGCCACGGCCACATCCACTGCCTGCGGATCGATGTCCGAGGCAATGACCACCCGCTGCAAAACCTTCGCGGCGGCGATCGCCAGCACGGCTGTTCCGCAGCCGATATCCGCCACCGATTGCGGCCTTAATCCTGCCGTAAACAGTCTGTCCACTGCTTCGAGACAGCCTTTTGTGGTCCCGTGATGCCCGGTGCCAAACGCCATGGCGGCCTCGATCAGCAGGGGAATCGACTCCTCCGGCACCTTGTCGGCGTCGTGGCTGCCATAGATGAAGAAGCGCCCCGCCTGCACCGGGTGCAGTTCGCGGCGCACATGGGCAACCCAGTCGATCTCGGGCAGTTCCGAGACGGCGAAGGACTTGGCCCCGTGGACCGCCGCCAGAAGTGCCAGCGCGATCTCGTCGGGCGCGTCGACGAAATAGGCGCCGACTTCCCACAGTCCCGATCCGTCCTCCATCTCGAACACGCCCACGCCGGTCGGCGTCGGGTCAAGATCTTCCAGCGCCTCGCCCAAGGCTTCGGCAGGATCCTTGTCGGTCAGGGTCGTCAGGGCGGTCCAGGTGGGCATCGCAGCCTCCGTTTGTCTGTCGGGCGGAGCGGTAGCGGCTTTGCCCGCCCTATGCAAACCGACGGAGGATTTCCGTAGATCAAAATCGCCGATTTCCATGGTAGACTGGGGACCAGTGCAAACAGAATGGAAATTCCATGTTCAAGGGACCACGCGGACTACTGATCACCCTTTTCGGCGCTGCCGTCATCATCTTCGGTGCGTTCTACTTCGGCTTTCAGGGCCAGAAGGACGACGCCGACACCTCGCGCGCGTTCCTGACGCATATGGGGGCCGGCGAAGTCGACCAGGCCTATGCCTTGCTCCACCTGTCGATCACTGAACAGCATAGCCCCGAAGGATTGGTCGAATTGCTGCAGGGGATGGAGCCGTTTACCGAAATCCGCTTCCCCTCGATCAGCTTCTCGTCGTCAGCCGGATCGCGGACCACGTCCCTGACCGGCACCGGCACCACGCAGAGCGGCTGCGAAAGCGCGTTGCAGTTCGACCTGTTGAATGGCGAGATCACGTTTTTCAACATAGAGCCCCTGTGCCGCGGGGCGGCGTTCAACACGTGAAGCGCGCGATCCTGCCTGTAAGCCTTGGCCTTGCCGGGCTGGCCCTGACCGTATGGCTGTTCTGGGGTCTCTTTGCCAATCAGCGCGCGGACGTGGCCGTCGCCCGCAGTTTCCTGACCCATATCGCCGCGTCCGAGTTTGACGAAGCCAACACGTTGATCTCTTCCGCGCTGGACGCCCAACTGGGCGCGGCCGGGTTGCAAGGCATGTTCGGTGCAATCGAACCTTGGGAGGCGTTGCGCTTCCGCTCCCGCGATTCCAACGGGATCGGCGAGGACCGAACCACCGTCTTGCGCGGCACTGGCTCTACCCCGTCAGGATGCGCCAGCATCCTGCAGATCACCCTCATCGGCGGTCTGATCGACGCGTTCAGCATCAACCCCCTGTGCCCCGCCACCGTAACGGATGCCTGAACCCTGCCGACAGAGAACCGACAGGGCAGGTCTTTACCCCGAACGAAGCCGCCAAAGCAGCGTGATCCTTGCATGTGTCGCCGCCGGCCTGATCAGATGACTGGCCAGGGCCATGATGCCGGTGTCTCTGGCATCACCTTCAACCCGGCCTGTCCGTAGCGGCCCTTACTCCGCCGCCTGCACGACGCCGCCGCCCAAGGTTGTCTCCCGCCCCTTCTCCGGGTGGCGGGGGACAAGGCAGGACAGCGCAAGCGACACTGCCGCCAGCCCCGCCGCCAGAATGAAAACGGCGGTGGGCGAGGTCAGCCACAGATACCCAAGGCCCGCAGGCAGGAAGACGGCCGCGATGTGGTTGATGGTGAAGGCCACCGCAGCGGTGGGGGCGATGTCGGCAGGGTCGGCGATCTTCTGGAAATAGGTCTTCAGCGCCAGGGCCAGCGCGAAGAAGATGTGGTTGAGCACGTAGAGAACCGACGCAACCCCCGGTCCCCAGTCGAACGTATAGATCCCGGCATAGAGCACGAAGATCACCCCCAGCCCGCCATATTCCACCACCAGCGCCATGCGCTCGCCGAAGAAGGCCACCGCCCGGCCGAGGAACGGTCCCGCCACCATGCTGGCCAGCAAGGTCACCATATAAAGCGCCGTGACCTGATGCACCTCGAAGCCATAGCGCTCGACCATCATGAAACCCGCGAAGACGACAAAGATCTGCCGCCGCGCGCCCGACATGAATTGCAGCGCATAATACAGCCAGTAGCGACGGCGCAGCACCATCTTCTTGATCTGCGGCGTCGGGCTTTCAAACTGCGGATACAGGATGAAACACGCCACCGCGATCAGGGCGGTCACGCCGCCCGACAGCCAGTAGACCAGATCATAGCTCAGGTCATAAGCGCGCCACGTCACCACGATCAGGCCGTAAGCCAGCAGCGTGGCACCGGAGCCCACGCTCAGCAGCCAGCCAAGTGTCTGGGGCGCGCGGTCCTTCTTGATCCATTGCAGTTGCAGCGACTGGTTGACCGTCTCGTAGTAATGGAACCCGATGGAGCTGAGCAGCGTGATGATCAGCAAGCCCCCCAACGACGGAAACTGCGCCGTCATCGCCGTGGCCACCCCCAGCAGCACCAGCGATATCAGCCCCAGCACCTGCTCGCGGATGAACAGGATCAGGAAAATCACGCCGATGGCAAAGAACCCCGGTATCTCGCGCACCGTGTGCAGCCACCCGATATCCGAGCCGTCGAACCCCGCCGCCTCGATGACGAAGTTGTTCAGCAGCGCAGACCAGGTGGCAAAGGCCACCGGCATGGCAAAGGCCATCACCACCAGAAGCGCAATCGGACTGCGCCACAGCGGCAGGTCGCGCGCTTCGTCAAGGGTCGTGGTTCTGAGGGAGTCGCCAAGCGCCATATCTCGCCATTACCCCTTTCGTTTGGTGAAGGCGAGGGCCGGGATGGGGCAATTTGTTGTGCGACAATGCACAGATGGCCAACGCCCGGCGCTTGCCTGCGGCTATGTCCCAACGGCCTGCTAACGCCCGATCCCGCTCCCATTCCCAGCCGTCACTGTCAGCGCTCCTCACCCTCGGACAGGGCCAGCGTAGAATAGACTGCTACGGCCGAAAGAAAAGTCCGTCCGGCATCGTCAGGCGCGATCAGCCCGGATCTCTCGCTGTGCAATGCTGGAAAATAGTCGCCGATCAATATCGAGGCACTAGGTATTTGCATTGCAGGGGCGTGCCAAAAATGCCGCCCCGCATACCTTAAGGGAGGACTCCATGTCGTTGAAACACCTTATCGCAACCGCGCTTATCGCCTTGCCGGGCCTGGCCTTCGCGCAAGACACCCCCTCGCCCGAGGGCGCGATGGTCTATTTCGTGAATCTTGAGGACGGCGCCACCGTCACCTCGCCGTTCACGGTGATCTTCGGGCTGGCAGGAATGGGCGTGGCCCCCGCAGGCACCGAGCGCGAGAATACCGGGCACCACCATCTGCTTGTGAACCGCGCCCCCTTTGGGGAGGGCGAGGAAGGCGCGGAGGAGTTGCTCTACGGCATCCCCGCCGATGACAACCACATCCATTTCGGTGGAGGTCAAACGCAGGTGACGCTGGAGCTTCCGGCCGGCACCCATACCTTGCAAATGGTGTTGGGTGACCTGAACCACGTGCCGCATAACGTGCCGGTAGCGTCCGAGCAGATCACCATCACGGTGCAATAACCGCCGGTCCCCGCCCGAACATATCTTTTCGGGCGGGGGAAAGCTCGCCCGAGTTGACACGTCGCCCCGCCTGCCCTTGGCTGACGTCAGGGGGCGCACGCAAATGTCCGACGCCAAGATCAAGGGCTGGAACCACACGCCGGATCTGCCGATCCGTGTCTCGCCGTTCTTTCGCTGGCCGCTCCGCCCGCTGGCCATGCTGTGCTGGGTCTGGGGATCGTGGTTCCTGATTTCGGAGCGGCTGATCGTGGTCGCCTTGGCGTGGATATCCTTCCTCTGGTTCCAACCGCCATTGGCCGAGATGCAGACCCTGCGCCTTGCCCCCGTGGCCGAGATGTTTGCCCGCAACCTGATCCTGATGACGCTGGTGGCGGGCGGGTTGCACCTCTGGTTCTACACCTTCACCCGTCAGGGCCAGCGCCTGCGCTATGACGCGCGGCCCCTGATGCGCAACGGCCGCCAGTTCACCTTTTCGGGCCAGATCCGCGACAACATGTTCTGGACGCTGGCCAGCGGCGTCACGATCTGGACCGCCTACGAGGTGCTGCTGCTTTGGGCCATGGCGAACGACTACGCGCCGATGCTGACATGGGCGGCGCATCCGGTCTGGTTCGTTGCCCTCTTCCTGCTGATCCCGGTCTGGGAAAGCTTCTATTTCTACTGGATTCATCGGCTGCTGCACGTGCCGTTCCTCTACCGCCACGTCCACGCGCTGCATCATCGCAACGTCAATGTCGGGCCGTGGTCTGGGCTGTCCATGCACCCGGTCGAACACCTGATCTTCCTTGGCTCGGTGCTGGTGCATTTCATCGTGGCGGCCCATCCCGTCCACATCCTCTATCACCTGCAATATTACGCCCTGACCGCCGCCACGACCCATACCGGGTTCGAGGGGTTGGTCATCAAGGACCGCAACCGCTTGCGCCTTGGCACCTTCCACCACCAGATGCACCACCGCTATTTCGAGTGTAATTACGGCTCGCTCGAAATCCCGTGGGACAAGCTTTTCGGCTCGTTCCACGATGGCACCGAGGCGGCCCATGCGACGATCGCCGAGCGGCGCCGCCGGATGCACGAACGGTAGGCGACTGGGCGGAGGCGTTGGGATGGAAAGTGCGTCGCTGATCCCACCCTGCCCCGGCCCTGCCAAACGTCCTTCGGCGGGCACCTAACCTACCTTGACCGTTCCAAAGCGCCCGCGCGGGCCATGTATTTGTGACGCGAACGGCGGATTATCCCTGCCTGCCAATCCTCGCTTCCACCAACCGGAACCATCCCGCCCGCCAGCCGTTGAGAAGCGATAGCACTCGACTGCACCCGGCGTGCGACTGCACGCGACTGCACCCGGCGTGCGATAACACATGAACCCACAAGGAGACCGCGATGAGCGATCTGAAACACGAATTCTGGGACCGTCTGGAAAAGGTCAACGGCGCGATGCTCGGCATCAAGGGTCAGGGCCGACTGGTGGCGATGTCGCCGCAACTCGACGACGACCTGCCCGGCCATGTCTGGTTCATCACCGCCAAGGGAACCGATCTTGCCAAAGGCGTGGCCACGGGCGCGCAAGAAGCGCAGCTTGTCGTGTCCCATGACGGTGCGGGGCTTTACGCCGACGTCGACGGCACGCTCAGCCATTCCACCGACCGCGAGGCGCTGGACGAGGTCTGGAGCTTTGTAGCCGACGCGTGGTTCGAAGGCGGCAAAACCGACCCCGATGTCTGCCTGCTGCAGTTCACGCCGAAAACGGCTGAAATCTCGGTGACGCCCGCCAGCGGCGTGAAGTTTCTCTACGAGATCGCCAAGGCCAACATGACCGGCCAGAAACCCGATCAGGGGCAGCAGGGCGTCGTCACGTTCTGAAACCCGCCAAACTGAAACCCGCCAAACGCTAAGGGCCGCATCCAACCAAGGATGCGGCCCCTTTTGCTTCGAATTGGCCCAAAAGGGCCAAACTTTAGTTCTTGGCGTAGAATTCCAGGTCTTAGTTCTTGGCGTAGAATTCCACGACCAGGTTCGGCTCCATCACCACGGCATAGGGCACATCGCCCAGACCGGGGGTGCGCACGAAGGTGGCGGTCATCTTGGAGTGGTCGACTTCAAGATAATCGGGCACGTCGCGCTCGGCCAGTTGGCTGGCCTCGATCACGACGGCGATCTGCTTGGACTTGCCGCGCACCTCGATCACGTCACCCTCTTTCACCCGGTAGGAGGGGATGTTGACGCGCAGGCCATTCACCGTGACGTGGCCATGGTTCACGAACTGGCGGGCGGCGAAGATGGTGGCCACGAACTTGGCGCGGTAGCACACCGCGTCCAGCCGACGCTCCAGCAGGCCGATCAGCAGCTCGCCAGTATCACCGCGCTGACGCTCGGCATCGGCATAGATGCGACGGAATTGCTTTTCGGTCAGGTCGCCGTAGTAACCCTTCAGCTTCTGCTTGGCGCGCAGCTGCAGACCGAAGTCCGACAGCTTGCCCTTGCGGCGCTGGCCATGCTGGCCGGGGCCATATTCGCGGCGATTGACCGGGGATTTCGGACGGCCCCAGATGTTTTCACCCATCCGGCGGTCGATCTTGTACTTGGCAGACGTGCGTTTGGTCACGGCTGATATCCTTTTCTGTTGGCTCCGCAGCTTGATCCGAAAACCGGTTCCCACTTTTCGGGCTGCGGACGCGGGCGTCTCACAACCGTCTGGACCTGGTCCGGGCCAATCCATGGCACCGTTGCAAAAGGGCGTTGTCCTTTGTCTTGCGACTGACAGGCATCCCCTTGCGAGGGCCACCAACACCAAATGAAAATCCCGGCCTTGCGACCGGGATCTGGCGGCTTCTAGGGGCAGTTCAGGAGGGTGTCAATGCTGCCCTGACGGCGCCACGCCATAGATCGACCGGGCCGCCAGCGGCTTGGTCGGCGCGCCGTGGATCAGGATTGCGGCCTCGGCCCGGCTGAGCATCCGGCGCACCGGCGCACCGTAGGCGTGGGGGTTGCCTGCCAGTTCCGGCCTCAACTCCAACAGGCTGTCGCGCTGCAGGTTGGTCAGGTGGTCGAGGCCCATGAAACCGGGGTGGAAGCTCTCTACCTCCAGCCCGTTGGCCCAAACCACTTCGTGCCGGTCCAGCATCAGGTGGATATAGAACGTCTCGCGCAGGGAATGGTCGACGGTGACGCGGCTGTCGCCCACCAGATCGGCGGCGCGCACCAGCACTTCGGGCTCGCCCCACAGGTCCATCGCGGCGCGTCCCGTCACCAGCACGCGATGTTCGGGGCTGACGATCAGGTCGGCATCCGGACGCTCCACGCCCAGGGCCCCCGCGCGCATCCTGATGGGCCGCTGGTCCGGCATCGCAAAAAGCCGCGCACCCGACATCCGGCGGTGGCCGCTCCACAACACCTCTTGCGGGCCGTCGTCACGCGTCAGCACGCGGTCGCCGGTGCCGAGGTTCTCGATCAGGACATCGCCGCTTTCCGTGCGGATGCGCGTGCCGGGCGTGAAACAGATCACCGAGGGCTGGTCCGAGGGTGTCGGCGTCAGCGTTTCCTCGTTGCGATGCACGATGGTCAACTCGCGGCCCGACGGCGGCGGCTCGCTGGCGAACAACAACAGCGGCGGCGTTCCGTCCTCCAGCAAGATCGGCACGATGGTGTGGAATTTCGCCCCATCCGACACGATGAACGCACCCCGCAACAGCGGGTCCGCATCGCTCGCCGCAATCTGGGCAGGGCCCGGCGCGGGGTGCTGCAGAAGTTTGCGCACAACCCGCGCCGCTCGGGCACGAAGCTCATCCTGTTCCCGGCTGGTCGTCAGGAGGAGGGCTGCCGGATCACCTTCCAGCGGCAGAAGCCGGCCATGCCAACTCCAACTCATCCCTTCGGCCAGTTCTGATCTTGGTTCTGCCGGAAACCCTTCGATGCAGGTCTGCGCCCATGTAATCACGAACGCGCCCCGTAAGCCCGTACCCATCTGTCTGCCCCGCCTCGTCCGTTTCGACGTAGTTACCCGGTGGTTGTTCCCCGGATCTTGTCAGGAACGCTAGCAGAGGTGATTCGCTGTGGGAAGAGGCCGATTCCTTTTTGGGAATCGGGTGAGTCGTTTTTGTCAAAAGGCCTCAAAAAGCACTCAAAACGGCAGCGTCAGGGCAATCGAGCCGACAAGCTGGCCCTGATCCTGCCCTTCGAATTCCTCCGACAGATAAGTCACGCCATAGAGCAGATGGGCCACTCCGAAATCGTAGTTCACTCCGCCGCGCAGACGGAAGCGCAGGCTTTCCGCGTCAGGTCCCTCGGATGGCAGCAACACCGAATCCCCCACGAAGGCCAGATCGGCCCCCGCCGAGAAGCTCCACCCGCCGCCATCGCCGGGAATGCCCTGCACCCGCTGCCCGGTAATCGGGTCGCGGATCAGAAACGCCGCTTCATCATAGTCCCCGAACCGCGCATCAACACCGACACGGGCCAGCGTTTCCACACCTGCCTGCGCCTCGATGAAAGGGCGCACCTGGGACGCGCCCCATTCAATCGTCCGCGCGCCTTCGATCGTCGCGTTCAGGTAGGTGCCGTCCTCGACCATGAACCCCGAAAGGTTCACTTCCGATCCGCCGAATGTCTGGTGTATGCTGTTGTGGATGTCCATCAACCCCGTCTGGTCACCGACCAGCACCAGATCGGCCCCGGCGCCCACTTCCAGCCCGCGAAATTCGAAATGGGTGCTGGCGCCGAATGTCAGCGAGGGGGCGTAAAGCCGGTCGCCGGCGGCGGGTGCCGCCAGATTGTCGGGCGCAATGATCTCGGCCCGGAACCGCAACTCCAGCAGGGCGAAGGGGTCGGACGGCAATTCCCCGTCCCAGCCCCGCCCAATAAAGGCGCTGGACTGGTAGGAACCGGTGCGCCACCGGTCAAAACGGTCGCCGATCGGCATCCCGAACCAGTCATTGTCGAAGATCTGGGTAATCCCCAACAGCTCGTAAGAAGAGCTTGCCTGAGCGTTGGCCTGCCCGCCAAGCGACGCAGCCAAAAGGGATAGGGCCAATGCCCCGCGCGGTGTGAATGCCATGTCGACTGCCCGTTCTGCTTTTTCTTTCCGGTCTGAATGCCGGGTATTTGTGGCGAAACTAGCACCAAAGATCGGCATTGGCCGAGGTTTTTGCGGTTCGGCCGATATCGGATCGCACCTGCGGCATCCCGGCGACACCCCAATCGGCCAGATGGCTTGGGGCCGTCACCTATCGCGCCGGGGTGAAGGGGGGCGCCGGGAGGCGCGCCCGGTGGCCGCGCCGCCAGATCATGCGCCCTGCCGGTGTGGCAGTCAGATGAACCTCAACCCGGCGATACCGGGCCTCAGCCACACTTGGAGAAGCCGCAATTGCCGCAGGTCAGGCAGCCCTCGACCATGCGCAGGTCGTATTGCCCGCAGGATGGGCAGGCGGGACCGGGGCGATGCCCGAGGTTGACCACCTCCGCCCGAGGGTCGGACTTCAGCCCCATCCCCTCGCCCGCCAGAAAACCGGTCTGGACCATGTGCTTCTCGATCACCCCGCCGATGGCGGCAAGGATCGAGGGCACGTATTTGCCGTTCATCCACGCACCGCCACGCGGATCGAACACGGCCTTCAACTCCTCCACCACGAAACTCACATCGCCGCCGCGCCGGAACACCGCCGAGATCATCCGCGTCAGCGCGACCGTCCACGCGAAGTGCTCCATGTTCTTGGAGTTGATGAAAACCTCGAACGGGCGGCGATGGCCGCTCAGGATTATGTCGTTGATGGTGATATAGAGCGCGTGTTCGCTGTCGGGCCATTTCACCTTGTAGGTGTTGCCCTCCAACTCGTTGGGCCGGTGCAGCGGTTCGGACATGTAGACGATTTCGCCCGATGAGGCCTCGACCACCTGCGGTTTTGCCTCGGCCTCGGATACGGTCAGCACACTCCCCGTCACGTCATTCGGGCGATAGGTCGTGCAGCCCTTGCAGCCGGTTGCATAGGCCTCGGCATAGACGTCCTTGAACGCCTCGAAGCTGATATCGGCGGGGACGTTGATCGTCTTCGAGATGCTCGAATCCACCCAAGGCTGTGCTGCGGCCTGCATGCGGACGTGGTCCATCGGCGCCAGCGTCTGGGCGTTGACGAAATAGTCCGGCAGGGGCGCATCGCCGTGCAACTCGCGCCAACGCGCGACGGCGAAATCAACCACCTCCTCCTCGGTCCTTGAGCCGTCGGTCTGCAACACCTTGCGGGTGTAGGCATTGGCAAAGATCGGCTCGATCCCTGACGAGACATTGCCCGCAAAGAGCGAAATCGTCCCCGTCGGCGCGATCGACGTCAACAGAGCATTGCGCAACCCGTGCTGCGCGATCAGCGCCTCCACGTCGGCATCCAGCCGCTTCACCATCGGGGCCTTGGCGTATTCGGCGGCGTCGAACAAGGGAAACACCCCCTTTTCCGCCGCCAGCTGGGCCGAAGCGCGGTAAGATGCGTTGGCGATCAGCGCCATCCATTCCCCGGTTTTCGCCACCGCCTCCGGCGCGCCATAGCGCAGCCCGCACATCGCCAGCGCATCGGCCAATCCGGTCACGCCCAACCCGATCCGCCGCTTCGCTGCCGCCTCCCGCGCCTGCTGCTCCAACGGAAAGCGCGAGGCATCGACGACATTGTCCATCATCCGTATCGCCACCGCCACCAGATCGGCCAGCGCCTTGGCGTCCACCTCGGCCCCCGCCTCGAACGGATGCCGGACCAGCTGCGCCAGATTGACCGACCCGAGCAGGCAGGCCCCATAGGGCGGCAGGGGCTGCTCGCCGCAGGGGTTCGTCGCGGCAATCGTCTCGGCATAGCGCAGGTTGTTCTCGGCATTGATCCGGTCGATGAAGATCACCCCCGGCTCGGCGTAATCATAGGTCGCGCGCATGATCCGGTTCCACAGATCGCGCGCCTGCACGGTGCGATAGACGCGCCCGCCAAAGACCAGATCCCATGGGCCGTCCGTCTCGACCGCCGCCATGAACGGGTCGGTCGCCAGCACGCTCATGTTGAACATGCGCAGGCGCGCGGGGTCCTGCTTGGCGGCGATGAAATCCTCGATATCGGGGTGATCGCAGCGTATCGTCGCCATCATCGCGCCCCGGCGCGAGCCGGCGGACATGATCGTGCGGCACATCGAGTCCCAGACATCCATGAAGCTCAGCGGCCCCGACGCATCCGCCGCCACGCCCGCCACCGCCGCCCCCTTGGGCCGGATCGTCGAGAAGTCATAGCCGATCCCGCCGCCCTGCTGCATCGTCAGCGCGGCTTCCTTGAGCATGTCGAAGATGCCGCCCATGCTGTCGGGGACCGTGCCCATGACGAAGCAGTTGAACAGCGTCACGCTGCGCCCGGTGCCGGCCCCCGCGACGATCCGGCCTGCGGGCAGGTATTTGAACCCCTCCAACGCGTCGTAGAACCGCGCCTCCCATGTTTCGGGGTCGGTCTCCACCTCGGCCAGGGCGCGCGCAATGCGGCGCCACGTATCCTCGACCGTGCCGTCCACGACCGCGCCATCCGCCGCCTTCAAGCGGTATTTCATATCCCAGATGGACTCGGCGATGGGGGCGGAAAAACGGGACACAGGCACCTCTGACGGCTTCAGCCCCGAGGAATCAGCATTCCCGAGGTCAGGAATGGACCATACCTTTCCCGCCCGGCATTCTCAACAACTTGAAGCGCCGCCCGAGGCCGCTACTATATAAGGTGACTTTTTCGGGATTCTGTGGAGCGACCTGTGAACAAGCTGGGGACAACTCATATCCTGAAACTCTGCGTCGGTGCCGAGCGGGTCGAGGATCTGCTGGACTGGCAGGCCACGCCGCGCGCCAAAGGCTCCGATGGCTTGCCGCGCCACGTCACGCGCATGTGGCCCAAACGGGTGGACGAGGTGCTGAACGGCGGCTCGATTTACTGGGTGTTCAAGGGCCTGATCCTGTGCCGCCAACCGATCCTGCGGTTCGATCCGGTGGATCGCGGCGACGGCATCAACCGCTGCGGCATCGTGCTGGACCCCACCATCACCCGCGTTGCCGCCACCCCCAAGCGCCCGTTTCAGGGCTGGCGCTACCTTTTGCCCGAAGACGCCCCGCGCGACCTGCGCGGCGGACGGGCACAGGACGACGCCTTGCCACCGCAACTGGAAAGCATGCTGGCGGAAATCGGCGTTCTCTGACGTCCGCCCATGAAAAAGGCCGGGCACCTTTCGGCACCCGGCCCGATGATGTCAGACAGCGATCAGAGCGAGTTGAACACTGCCTCGATGGCCGAGCGATACTCGCCCCGCGCCGTGCGGGTGTTCGAGTTCAGCGCATCGCCCGACCCGCCGCCAAGCGGAATGGTCAGACCGACGGCAAAGCGGTCGATCTCTGGCTCGAGGCCGCCGAAGCCGAGGTCGATATCGGTCCGCGAGTATTCCGCGCTCAGGATCAGCGGCATCGACGCCGCGCTGGTCAGGTCATAGGACGCGCCCAGCGTGAAGTTCGTGGCCGTGATGTCGAACGGAACCCCCAGATCGCTCAGGTCCAGATTGCCGCCGCCGAATGATCCGTAGATCGCCAGCTGTTCGGACAGGTCGTATTCGGCGCCCAACGCATAGGCGGTGGCGATAACCTCGAAGCCCGCAAAGTCGATGTTCGACTGCATGTAGGTGCCGAATACTTCCAGCTGCGGCATCACCTGATACGATCCGGAGATACCAAAATCGGTGGCTTCCAGATTCAGCCCACCAAGCGGGATCACCGACGACGGGTCGAGGTCGGTCATGCCGTAGAACACCTCCACATGGCCCTGACCGAAGTCATAACCGCCGAAAAGGCCGTATTGCGTGGTATCGATTCCAAGCGTGATCGGCCCGGCCACCGCCAGGTCGAGGTCGTTCATGCGATAGTAGGCACCGATATAGGCGCCGCTGGAGTGCATGTAGACAGGCTCAACCGCAAGGTTGATCAGGTCGACGTTGATCGACGTGCCGGCGATATCCAGATCGCCGGAACTGAAGCCGAAGCCAAGGCCGACCGAGAATTCTTCCGAGAATGCAAGGTCGCCGTCGAAGTCGCTGGAGTAGCCGTTGAGGTCCGCATCAAGTCCGGGGGCGATCCCGATGGAATTGAAGGCGTAGCCAAGGGTCACAGCACCGTCGAGTTGGATGCCTTGGGCAGCAGAGACGGACGGAATTGCCGCCAATGCGCCCACGAGAAAAGCAGATCTCATCATGTCGTTTGTCCTTTTAAAAATCTGTGGTCTAAATTCATGAGGTGGATCAGGCCGACAAATAGTCGGTGGCACGCCTCGATGTGACGATGGAGTAAAGATACGATTACACCAACGTGACGCACAATTGAGGTTTTCCCTGCCCCCCTCAGCGCCCTCTGAATGTGCTGGATCGACGCGGTTCGGGGGGATGGCTCAGCCCCGGCCGGTCAGAAATCGTCTCAGGAATCGTCCCGAAACCGGCCGATCCGCCCGCTTAAAGCCGACAGACTCTGGCGCGCCGCATCGTCCCACAGGGCCGCCCGCGACCGAAACAAGGTCGCCTCGGACCGGTGAATCAACCCGTCCTCCAGCACCCGCAGATGGTTGGCGCGCAACGTCTCGCCGGTCGAGGTGATGTCGGCAATCGCCTCGGCCGTGCCATGGGCGACGGTGCCCTCGGTGGCACCCTGACTGTCGATCAACTGGTAGTCCGCGACCCCCGCATCGCGCAGGAAATCACGCACAAGGCGGTGATATTTCGTCGCTATGCGCAGGCGATAGCCGTGGGTCGCGCGAAAATCGGCGGCCACGGCGTCGAGGTCGTCAAGGCTGCGCACATCGACCCACCAGGCGGGCACGGCAATGATCAGATCGGCATGGCCAAAGCCCATTTCGGCCACCACTTCCACCACCTGATCCCAGGCCGGGATACGCTCCTGCACCAGATCGCTGCCGGTCACCCCCAGATGGATGCGCCCCGCCGTCAATTCGCGCGGGATTTCGCCGGCGGCCAGCAGCCGCAATTCGATCGGCATGCCCGCCACCTCGGCGCCATAGTCCCGCTCGGACCCGGTGCGCCGCATCTCGATGTCGCGCGCGGCGAACCACTGGAACGTCTTCTCCATCAACCGCCCCTTCGAGGGGACACCCAGCGTGATCATTTCAGGCCCCTCCGGACGCGGTGGACCAGTTCGGGGCGAATCACCCCGCCCACGGCGGGGATCTCGCGCCCGGCCCCCAGATGGCGGGTCAGCGCGTCATAGCGCCCGCCGGTGGCCAGCGGCGCCATGCCCGGCGTCGTGGACAGAAGGCCGAAAACGAAGCCGTCATAATATTCCATCTGCGCCCGCCCGTAGGAGGCTTCGAACGGGACCACATCGAGGTCGATCCCCACGCGGCGCAGTGCCGAGACCCTTTCGCCAAAGCGGTTCACCGCGGGGCGCAGGCCGGGCAGGTCGACAGCGAAATTGCCAAGCGCGTCCACCGCTTCCGACAGCGGCGCCTTCAGCGCCAGCAACTCGGTCAGCACCTCGGCCTCGGTCACGTCGATGGGGGGCGCTGCGGCGTCGGCGCGCAACCGCTCCAGCCGGTCCGACATCTCGTCGGTGGTGCGCAAACCGATGGGCGGGCCGGCCCGCGCGATCAGGGTGGCAAGGCCGTGTTTGTGGGCGGATTTCAGGAAGTCGGCGCGGCCGACCGGGGCCTTTGCCGCGCCGGTGAAGCGATCCAGCAGCGCCCGGAACCGGCGCGGCCGCCAGACATGGCGGCGCAGCGCCGCCTTGCGCGCATCGGTCGTCGACAGCGCCTCGATGGCGGCCAGAACAATGCCCACGTCGCCGGTGACGGCGCGGATCGGCAGATCCGCCAGCGCGCGGGTAAAGAGCGAAAACACCTCGGCATCGGCGGCCAGCGGATTGGCGCGGTCGAACACCTCATAGCCCAGTTGCAGATATTCGGACGGGCGGGTGGAGCCCACGCGCTGCATCCGGAACACCTCGCCCAGATAGGTATAGCGCGCCGGGTCCGCGCCATCCTTCATGTGCATTTCCACCACGGGCACGGTGAAGTCGGGGCGCAGCATCAACTCGCCCCGGTCGGTGTCGTGGGTGGTGAAGGCACGCGCGCGGATATCCTCGCCATAGAGGTCCAGCAACGTCTCGGCGCTGACCAGCATCGGCGCTTCGACCGGGATCGCGCCCGCGTCGAGGAAGATCGCCTGAAGCGCCTCCGCCTCGGCCCTGATGGCGGATTTGGGGGTCATGCGTGGCGCGCGATCATGGCGCGGACTTCTTTGACAAGATCATCCAGCGGGATTTCCGTCTGCGCGGGCTGGGATTTCCATTCCTCAAGCGTGGCGTCCTGCGCCAGCTTGGCACCAAGGATCAGGTCCTTGATCTGCACGACGCCCCGCGCCGCCTCGTCCGAGCCTTGAATGATCGCGACCGGAGAGCGGCGTTTGTCCGCGTATTTCAACTGGTTGCCGAAGTTCTTCGGGTTGCCGAGGTAGACCTCGGCGCGGATGCCCGCCTGCCGCAGGTCCGAGGCCATCGCCTGATAATCGGCCATCCGGTCCCGGTCCATCACGGTCACGATCACGGGGCCGGGTTCTTCGGGCTTCAGCTTGCCGGTGGCGTGGAGCGCAGCCAGCAGCCGGTCGACGCCGATGGAGACGCCCGTGGCGGGCACTTCCTGCCCGGTGAAGCGCTTCACCAGATCGTCGTAGCGGCCCCCACCCGCGACCGAGCCGAATTGGACCGTCTGACCGTTCTCGTTCTGCACATCGAAGGTCAGCTCGGCCTCGTAGACCGGGCCAGTATAGTAGCCGAGGCCGCGCACGACGGAGGGGTCGATCACGATGCGGTCAGGGCCATAGCCCATTTCCCTGCAGAGCCGATCGATCAACCTTAGCTCGTCGACACCTTCCAATCCAACCCTAGAATTTCCAACGAGGTCTTCTAAGAGACGGATAACCGACTTCTGCCGCTCTGCCTTAGCGTTATGTGCGCTGGTTTCGCCGGAGCGTTCAACGCCACCCAAATTCATTCTCCACTTGTAGCCGTCGTCATGCCGTTTCGCGGCTTCCATAAAGCCGACCCCGAAATCCAAATAGCGCATGACCACGCGGATCTGTGTGTCGGTTAGGTGCGCCCCCTTCGTAAAATCCCCGCTCTCGTCCTTGCGGCCAGCCCCCAGCAACTCCCGCACCCCGGCCTCACCCAAACGGTCCAGCTTGTCGATGGCCCGCAGCACGATCCCACGCTCGTGCTCCTTGTCGTCTCCCGCCAGCCCCGCGACCTCCATGACGCCGTTCAAGACCTTGCGGTTGTTCACCCGCACCACGTAATCGCCGCGCGCGATGCCAACGGCCTCCAGACAATCCGCCAACATGGCGCAAATCTCGGCATCGGCGGCCACCGAGGCTGCGCCGACCGTATCCGCATCGCATTGATAGAACTGCCGGAACCGCCCCGGTCCCGGCTTCTCGTTGCGCCAAACCGGCCCCATGGTGTAGCGACGATAGGGCGAGGGCAGATCATTTCGATATTGCGCCGCGACGCGGGCCAGGGGCGCGGTCATGTCATAGCGCAGCGCCAGCCATGTCCCCTCGTCCCCATCCGCGCCATCCTCGCGGAAGGCGAACACGCCCTCGTTCGGGCGGTCGACATCGGGCAGGAACTTGCCCAGAGCCTCCACCGTCTCGACGGCACTCGTTTCCAGCGGATCGAAGCCATAGCGGTGATAGACCTCGGCGATCCTGGCCAGCATCTCGGTCCGCTGCGTCACCTCGGCGCCGAAATAGTCGCGGAAGCCCTTGGGCGTCTCGGCCTTGGGGCGGGGCTGCTTTTTCTCTTTGGCCATGGGCGGGATGCCTTCCAGTCGGGGCCTTCAATTCAGGACGCCGATCCTCTAACGGGTGGGGCACCTAGGGGCAAGGAGGCGGTGCGCATGTCGGGCGATAGGAGGTCGGAAGATCGGGTGGGGCTGGAGGAGCAGGTCGCGCATCTGACCCGCGCCATGGATGATCTGTCGGAAGTCGTGGCCCGGCAGGATGCCGAGATCGCGGTGCTGGTGCGGCGCGTCGAGATGCTGATGACACGCGAGGCCGAACGCGAGGTGGGCACGGGCGGCGCGGCACCCCTTACGGATCAGAGGCCACCGCATTGGTGAGAGGGGGATGTTGGGGGCCAGCCCCCAAAGCCCCGGGATATTTGGAGCACATGGAAAGGGGGGCCGTGGGAAGTGAGGCGGGGGAGCTGGATCAGGCGGGAAGCGGGATGCCCCGCTGGCGGGGGCGCGAGCGGGTGAGGATGAACACCATCACCGCCACGTTGACCGCGTTGAAGGCGATCCCGTTCAAAAACGCCATCTGGTAGGATCCCGTCAGGTCGTAGATCAGCCCTGAAAGCCAGCCGCCAAGGGCCATCCCGAAGATCGTGGACATGATAACGAAGCCGACGCGCGCGCCCGCCTCACGCGCCGGAAGGTATTCCCGGACGATGACCGCGTAGGACGGAACGATGCCGCCCTGGCTCAGACCGAAGACCATGGACACGAGGTAGAGCGAGGTCAGGCCGGAGGTCGGAAGGTAGAGGAACAGCGCCAGCATCTGCAGCGTCGAGCCGATCAGCAGCGTCATGACGCCGCCGAGTTTGTCGGCCATCAGGCCCGAGATCAGGCGCGAGGCGACGCCGCCCATCAACATCAGCGACAGCATTTCGCCGCCGACGGCGGGGCCGTAGCCGAGGTCGACGCAATAGGCCACGATGTGGACCTGCGGCATCGACATCGCCACGCAGCAGCCGATGCCTGCCACGGCGAGAAGCGCCGTCAGGGCGCGGGGGCTGAGCCCCGCGGTGCGGGCGCGAGCGGCGGCGGCGGCCTCGGAGGTGGTCATCGCCTCCTCGGGGAGTTTGCGCAGAAGGGTAAAGGTGAGCGGCAGCATCACCACGATGCAGGCAATCGCCACAATGAGGTAGGCCGAGCGCCAGCCATCCGTCGCAAGCGTGCCCGCCAGGATCATCGGCCAGAACGCGCCCGAAAGGTAGTTGCCCGAGGCCGCGATCGCCACCGCCAGCCCGCGCCGCTTGAGGAACCATTGCGAGACATCCGCGATCAGCGGCCCGAAGCTGGCGGCTGATCCGAAACCGATGAAGAACTGCGCCACGGCCAAAAGCGCGATGCTGGGCGCGAAATACGCCGCGCCGTAGCCCGCCCCCATCAGCACCGCCGATCCCGCCAGCGACCATGCCAGCCCGAACCGGTCCACCGCGCGCCCGATCAGGAAGTTGCCCAGAGCGAACCCCACCATCGTCAGCGTATAGGGAATCGACGCCGCCGCGCGGCCCGCGCCGAATTCCGCCTGGACGTCCGGAAGGATCAGGATGATCGCCCACATCCCCGCATTGCCGATCAGCGACACGCTCAGCGCCAGAAACAGGCGGAGCCAGGACGTGCGGCTATCGAGGGTCGGGGACGAGCTCATGCCCGAACCCTAGGGCCTGCGCGTGGCCGGGGAAACAGGATTCCACCGCTTGCGACCCCCGCTTGCGACCCCGTGCGACGCACTCTCGCACGCCCGGCAATTTCCCCATCGCGCGCACGCGTCAAAAAATGTTGAATTGACAGCGGCGCAAAGGCTTGGCCTATGCTGGTTCCATGAACATGCATCGCTTTACCCCCGCCCTCACCCTTCCCGTTCTGTTGTGCTTTGCCGCCCCGGCACTGGCCGAGCCGTCCTGTTCAGGCGGTGGCTATGTGGCCGATGCCGTGATTTCGCCCCTGGCCGAGATCGGCACCATCGCGACCGCCACGCAATATGCGTGGGATGGGGGCGGTCGGCTGGTCAATGTCTGCAACCTGCTGACGGAGGGCGCCGATTTCTCCGCCACCTGGTCGATCTTCTCGGGCGAGGTGGACGCTGTCTATCCCGGCATCTGTGTGTCCCTGACCAACTCGGCGGGTGTCGAGTGGTTCTCGTGCCAGGTGCCGGATGCTGTGACGGCGGCCTTCACGGCACCGACCGGCACCGACGCGGCGGTTTTGCGCTTTGAAGCGTGGGAGCCTCAGGCGCCGACGCTTCAGTAGAGGCAGTTGGCCATCGCGGTTCGAAACACCGCATCGACTGACCAGTGCGCGGGTCTGCGCGCCAATCTGATATTGCGGAGACGATGCCCGTGAGTGATCCGCGCCGCCGCGACGGATGCAGGTGGTTCAAGCGCGTCCCTGCGTCCTGATCGTCGACAGCGCCGGGCAGCGCCCTCCCCTCAGACCTCTTCCACCATCACCACACCGTCGAGGCTTTTCAGCGCGCCCTTGATCTTGGGCGAGACGGGGAAATCGTCACCCAGAACCACCTCCACTTCACCCGGCAGGTCGGGGGCCATCAGACACAAATGGATCGCGCCGCGCGCGCCGCGCTCGGCGTCCTTGCGGAAGCGGTGCAGCAGGCTTTCGACCGAGACGATACCCACCTCGTCCTCGACGAAGATCCGCAGACCGCTCGATTCACCCGCAATGGCGGTGTCGACGGGCTGGATGCCGCGCGCGAGCAGTTTCAGCTGATCCGCTTCCAGCGTCGCTTCCACCTGCAAGATCACGTTGTTGCCGGTCTCCAGCAGGGCGCGGGACGCCTCTAGCGTGTCGGAGAACACCGTCACCTCGTAAAGGCCCGACGGGTCGGACAGCGACACGAAGGCAAACCGGTTGCCCTTCTGGCTTTTCCGCTCCTGCTTGGCGCTGACAGCGCCTGCCATCTTGGCGACAAAGGGGCCTTGCTGCACGCGCCGCTCCACCTCGGCCAGGGTCATCACCCCCCGCCGCCTCAAGGCGGGCAGGTAATCGTCCAGCGGATGGCCCGAGAAGTAGAAGCCCACCGCCTGATGCTCGGCCGCCAACCGCTCGTTCGGCAGCCAGTCCGGCGTTCCGGCAAGGCGCGGCTCGGGCAGATCATCCCCCGCATCGCCAAAGAGCGACACCTGATCCGACGACGCCTGATCGTGCACCGCCGCCGAATAGGCGCTGAGCGCGTCGAGGCTGTCGAGCACCCGCACCCGGTTGCGGTCCAGCACGTCGAACGCGCCCGCGCGCGCCAGCATTTCCAGCGAGCGTTTGCCGACGCGTTTCAGGTCCACCCGTCGCGCCAGATCGAACAGCGTCGCATAGGGCTTCTCGCCCCGCTCCGTGGTCCTGCCCGCGACGATCATCTTCATCGCCTCGACGCCGACATTCTTCAGCGCCCCCAGCGCGTAGAGGATCTTGCCATCCCGCACCGTGAAGGTCGCCGCCGAGCGGTTCACGCAGGGCGCAAGCGTCTCGATCCCGATCCGGTCGACCTCCTGCTTGTAGACGCCCAGCTTTTCGGTCAGGTTGATATCGCAATTCATCACGGCGGCCATGAATTCGACCGGGTGGTTCGCCTTCAGCCATGCGGTCTGATAGCTGACCACGGCATAGGCGGCGGCGTGCGACTTGTTGAAGCCGTAGTTGGCGAACTTGTCGAGAAGGTTCCAGACCTCCAGCGCCTTGCGCTCGTCCACGCCGTTTTCCAGCGCGCCGGCCAGAAATTTGGGCCGTTCCTTGTCCATCTCGGCCTGAATCTTCTTGCCCATGGCGCGGCGCAGCAGGTCGGCGCCGCCCAGCGAATAGCCCGCCATCTCCTGCGCGATCTGCATCACCTGTTCCTGATAGACGATGATGCCCTGCGTCTCGTCGAGGATATGGTCGATGGAGGGGTGCATCATGTCCCGGTCGCTGAGCCCGTTCTTGACCTCGCAGAACTTCGGGATGTTCTCCATCGGGCCGGGGCGGTAGAGCGCCACAAGCGCGATGATGTCCTCGATCTGCGTCGGCTTCATGCGGCGCAGCGCGTCCATCATCCCCGAGCTTTCCACCTGGAACACCGCCACCGTCTTGGCGGAGGCGTAAAGGTCGTAGCTGGCCTTGTCGTCCAGCGGGATCGCGTTGATCTGGTTCTCCGCCCCCGACGCGGGCTCGTAGAGGCGCGTGCCGTCCGGCCCCTCGTGCAACTGCCGCCCGCTGGCATGGATCAACTCGATGGCGTTCTGCACCACGGTCAGGGTTTTCAGCCCCAGAAAGTCGAACTTCACCAGTCCCGCAGGCTCCACCCATTTCATGTTGAACTGCGTCGCCGGCATGTCGGATCGCGGATCGCGGTAAAGCGGCACCAACTCGTCCAGCGGACGGTCCCCGATCACCACCCCCGCCGCGTGGGTGGAGGCATTGCGCAACAGCCCCTCGATCTTCTCGGCGTAGTCCATCAGGCGGCGGGTCGGGTTCACGCGACCATCGCGCCTGTCCTGATCGCTTTCCTGCATCTCCTCGATGAAGCGCGGCTCGTCCTTGATCGCCTGCGCGATGGAGACGGGCTTCACCCCCTCAATCGGGATCATCTTCGACAGCCGGTCCACCTGCCCGAACGGCATCTGCAACACCCGGCCGACATCGCGCACGGCGGCCTTGGACAGAAGCGCGCCGAAGGTGATGATCTGCCCCACCCGGTCGCGGCCGTATTTCTGCTGCACGTAGCGGATCACCTCTTCCCGGCGATCCATGCAGAAATCAATGTCGAAATCGGGCATCGAGACGCGCTCGGGGTTCAGGAACCGCTCGAACAGCAGCGAATAGCGCAGCGGATCAAGGTCGGTGATCGTCAGCGCATAGGCTACCAGACTGCCCGCGCCCGAACCGCGCCCCGGCCCCACCGGTATCCCCTCGTCCTTGGCCCATTTGATGAAATCGGCAACGATCAGGAAGTAGCCGGGGAAGCCCATCTTCTCGATGATCCCCAACTCGAAATCGAGGCGCTCCCGATAGGCCGCTTCGCTGGCGGCGGGGGGGATGACGGCCAGCCGCTTGTCCAGTCCCTCCCGGGCCTCGCGGCGCAACTCCTCCACTTCGTTGTCGGCGAATTTCGGCAGGATGGGATCATGCGTCTCGGCCCGGAAGGCGCAGCGCCGCGCGATCTCGATGGTGTTCTCCAGCGCCTCTGGCAGGTCCGCGAACAGCGCCGCCATCTCGTCGGGCGACTTGAAATGATGCGCTGGGGATAACCTACGCCGGGGTTCGGATTGGTCGACATAGGCACCTTGCGCGATGCAGATCAGGGCATCATGGGCGGGATACATGTCCGATTTCGGGAAGTAGACATCGTTGGTCGCCACCAGCGGCAGGTCCATCGCATAGGCCAGTTCCACATGCCCCCGCTCGGTCGCGCGTTCGACCTTGGCCCAGTCGCCCTCGCCCGGATGACGCTGCAATTCGACATAGAGGCGCTCGGGATAGATCGCCCCCAGGGTGCGCAACAGCGCCTCCGCCTTGGCGCGCTGTCCGCTTTGCAGATGCATGCCGACAGGCCCGTTCGGGCCGCCGCTCAGGCAGATCAGGCCGTCGGAATGCGCTTCCAACTCGCTCAGCGTGACATGGGGCAGCGTCCCGTCGCCGCGCAGGTAGAGCGCCGAGTTCAGCTTCATCAGGTTCTCGTACCCGCGCCGGTCCTGCACCAGCAGAACCAATGCCGCGGGCGCCCGCGGTTTCTCGCCGGGGGCGGCGACCTCGTAGGCCACGTCGATCTGGCACCCGACAATCGGTTGCACGCCCGCGCGCGCCGCCAGTTCCGAGAATTCCAGCGCGCAGAACATGTTGTTGCTGTCGGTGACCGCGACCGCCGGCATGCCCGCCTCGACCACCATGCCGGGCAGTTTCTTGACCCGCATGGCACCTTCCAGCAGCGAATATTCGGTGTGCAGACGCAGATGGATGAATCGGGGATGTTTCATGCTTGCAGCCTATCTTGGGGCCGATGCGTCGGGAACCCCGAACTGTGGGGGTCAGTCGTTCGCACGGAGATTAACCAGTTGGTAACTCTCCCCCTCCCGCGCAAAGCCTTGGGCATTTATGGTGGATTTTAGATGTTGTTGATCGTTCCGCGCGGGGGCTCGGGGACCAAGACGATCACCTGACCCGAAAGGCCGCCGATGATGACCCCCGAAATGGCGCAAGCGTTCAAGGACCTCGGCGTCGATCCCGACGCGGACGCGACGACGATCCGCAAGGCATGGCGCGCGTTGGTGCGGACCTATCACCCCGATCAGGTGCGCGGCGACAAGGTGGCCGCCAATGCGCGACTGGCGCGGTTGAACGCGGCCTACGACCTGGTGTCGGCCTGGACACCTACGCCCAACGCGCCCCGACCTGCACCCAATTCGCCCCGGCCAAACCCGTCCCGACCACGCCCCAAGGCCCGAAACGCAGGCAAGGACGCCGCTCATCGCGCCGCGCAAGCCGCCGGAGCCCGCCAGCGCGCCGCCGATCTGGAGCGTCAGGACGCCGCCCGCGCCGCCGCCCGCGCCGCCGCCGCCAAGGCTGCCGCCGCTCGCGCCGCCGCATCCCGTCCGGCCCCCCGCGAAACGCCCGAGACTCGCGCCGCGCGCAGCCTGTTCCTTGCCGCCCTCAACGCGCTGCGGCCCAAGGCTGCCGTCCGCACGCTTGCCTGGCTCTGATCCCTAAAATTCGCCTTAAAACCCGGTCAAAACCGGGGTTTTCCAGCCCATCCTGAAATTACTTACCCAAAAGGCTATCTTTTCGCCGCGCCGCGTGTTACTTAGCCCTATGGCTAACCAACTCGACACCCTCTTTTCGGCTCTCTCCGACCCCACCCGCCGCGCCATTGTGGCGCGCCTTGGGCAGGGCGAGGCCGCGATCACCGAACTTGCCGCGCCGCACGACATGGCGCTGCCCAGCTTCCTCAAGCATATCGACAAGTTGGAGCGGGCGGGCCTCGTGCGATCCCGGAAAGACGGACGCGTGCGGGTCTGCACCCTCCACCCCGAGGCGCTGGCGATGGCTGAAACCTGGCTCGACCAGCAGCGTCAGGCGTGGAGCCGCCGACTGGACCGGTTGGATGCCTATGTCCTGTCCCTTTCGGAGGAAAAGCACGATGCCCCCTGAAACCGGTTCCATTGATCTTGACCGCACCCTGCCGCTGCCGCCCGACCGCCTATGGCCGATCCTCACCGATCCCCACCACCGCGAGCAGTGGGGCGCCCCCGGCGAGGGGACGGTTCTGATCATGGAAAGCGCCGATCTGCGCGTCGGTGGTCAGGATCGCCATCGCTGCGGCCCCGCAGCGTCGCCGGATTTTACCGTTCTGACGCGCTGGTATCACCTCGACGCCCCCACCCGTGCGGTCTTTACCGAAACCATTTCCGTCGCGGACGCCCCCATCTTCACCAGCCTCGTCACCTACCGCCTCGCGGGCGCTGCCGGTGGAACCGCGCTATCTGTCACGGTCGCGCTGTCTTCGTTCACGGGCGAGGATGCGATGGCCGATGTCCGTGCAGGCTGGACGGCCGGTCTCACCAATCTCGACACCTACATCGCCAAAATCACTTGAAAGGCCCGAACCGATGACCACCACCAGCCCCGACGACGCCGCAAACGACCTGACGCTTGCCTTCACCCGCACCCTGCCCGCCTCGCCCGCCAAGGTCTGGCGCTGCTGGACCGAACCCGCGCTTCTCAAGCAGTGGTTCGCGCCCAAACCGGTCGAAATTCCCGTGGCCCAGATCGACGCGCATCCCGGCGGCACCTTCAAGATCGTGATGATCGTGCCCGACCACGGCACCATGGACAACGATCCCGGCTGCATTCTGGTGGCAGAGCCCGAGCGTCGGCTGGTCTGGACCAATGCGCTCGGCCCGGACTTCAAGCCCAACGCCATTGGGACCGGCCCGATGGACTTCGCTTTCACCGCCGATATCACCTTCTCCGCCGCGCCGGACGGGGGATGCACCTATCAGGTCCGGGTCCATCATGCCCGGGCGGATGCCGCAGCCTCGCACCGCGACATGGGGTTCTACGACGGTTGGGGCACCTGCGCGACGCAGCTGGGGGATCTGGCCAAAACGCTCTGACCCAGACCCTCTGATCCAGAAGCGCTGACCCGGCCACTCGGCCGCCCCCGCCGCCTCGGCCGGGGTCACTCACCTCCCCCCGCCGCCCGCTCTCGCGCGTGGCATCGCCACCTCCCTGCCGCGCGCTCCCGCACGTGGCAGCACCACCCCCTTGCCGCGCGCTCCCGCGCGTGGCAGCGTCCGTCCCATGCGCCTCCCGGCCCTCCTCGCGATGCTCCTCGCAGCGCCAACCTTCGGGTTCGCGCAGGAATTCCCTGTCGAACGCTGCCTCAACCTCGGCACCGCGATGGAGGCCCCGGTCGAGGGCGACTGGGGCTATGTCATCCAGCAACACTACCTTGCCGCCATCGCCGAGGTGGGCTTCGACACCATCCGCCTGCCCGTCCGCTTTTCGGCCCATTGGGACGGCGAACGCCTCACGCCCGAAATCCTCGCCCGCACTGATCAGGTCATCGGCTGGGCCGAAGCGGCAGGCCTCGACGTCATCCTCGACCTGCACCATTTCGAGGAATTCGAAACCGATCCCGCAGGCCACATCACCGACCTGCGCAAGATCTGGGCCGAGCTTGGCCGCCACTTCGCGGGCCACGGCGACAGCCTGATGTTCGAGCTGTTCAACGAGCCTGCCGGGGCCTTCACCACCGATATCGTGGCCCCCGTGCTGGCCGCCATCGTGTCCGACCTGCGCCTGCAACACCCGACCCGCTGGATCATCACCGGCGGCGGCAACTGGAATGCCATCGACGACATGCTGGCCCTGCCGCCCCCCGACCCCTACGAGGTGCGGACGTTCCATTATTATCAACCCTATGAATTCACCCACCAGCAGGCCTCGTGGATCGACAACCCGCCCCCCGAACGCGGCTGGGGCACGGGGGCGGACCGTGCCTTCCTCACCACCGAAATCGCCCGCGCCGCCAGCGGCCAGCGCCCCCCCTTCCTGGGTGAATTCGGCGTCTACGCCGCCGCCCCCCAGTCAGACCGCCACGACTGGATCCACGCTGTCCGGCGGGCCGCGGAAGATCACGGGATGGCGTGGTGCTACTGGGGCTTTTCCCAAGGCATCCACGAGGGCTTTTCGGCCTACGACACCGTCACCGACACCTGGGAGGACGGCGTCCTTCGCGCGCTTCTCGACTAGCGCTTGAATTCCCCGCCCATCCGCTATTTCCTCCTCCCTCAAGGATCCGTTGAACCGGGGCCACCCTCTATGCCGCATCGAGGGTGGGGAAGATCCCCCCAATTCCAACCCGGTAAGGCGGCGGGCATGACACATGACGATCCGGTTCCTTCTCAACGGAGAACCGCAGGAGGTAGCGGGCGATCCCACGGTCACCCTGCTGGACTGGCTGCGCGAGCGTGCCCGCCTGACCGGCACCAAGGAAGGCTGCAACGAGGGTGATTGCGGTGCCTGCACCGTCATGGTCACCGATCCCGGGAATGGCCCGGCCCGCAGCCTCAACGCCTGCATCCTGTTCCTGCCGCAACTCGACGGCCGCGCGGTGCGCACGATCGAAGGCATCGCCGCCCCCGACGGCAGCCTGCACCCGGTGCAACAGGCGATGATCGCGCATCACGGCTCGCAATGCGGCTTCTGCACGCCGGGCTTCGTGGTGGCCATGGCGGCGGCCCACCGCAACGGCGAAACCGACCACGCCGACCAGATCGCCGGCAACCTCTGCCGCTGCACCGGCTACGCCCCGATCCTGCGCGCCGCCCGCGCCGCCGCCGCAAGCCCCGTCCCGCCCCATATGACGACCGACGCCGACAGGCTCGCGGCTTCCCCTTTCCATGTGCCCGAAATATCCCAGGGGGGGCCCGCAGGGCCGGGGACAGCGTCCCCCTACTTGCCCTCCTCCTCCGACGCGCTTGCCGACTGGTATCTGGAGAACCCCGACGCCACCCTGATCGCCGGGGCAACCGATGTCGGCCTCTGGGTCACGAAACAGCACCGCGTCCCCAAAAAGGTCGCATTCCTGAACCAATGCGCCGATCTGACCGGTATTGTTGACGACGACGAAACAATTCGCATCGGGGCGATGACCACTATCAACGACCTGCGGGCCGCCATGGCCACCCGTCACCCCTCCTTCGCGGAAATGCTGCGCCGGTATGGCTCGGTCCAGGTCCGCAACGCCGCCACCATCGGCGGCAACATAGCCAACGGCTCGCCCATCGGCGACAGCCCGCCGCCCCTGATCGCGCTGGGGGCCACCCTTCACCTGCGGCGCGGCGATACCCGGCGCGCGATCCCGCTGGAGGAGTTCTTCCTCGCCTATGGCAAGCAGGACCGCGCCCCCGGCGAGTTCGTCGAGGCCGTCAGCCTGCCCACCCGGCCCGACACCCAACCGGACACGCTCCGCGTCTACAAACTCTCAAAACGGTTCGACCAGGACATCTCCGCCGTCTGCGGCGCGTTCAACCTGACAGTGGCAGACGGCATCATCACCACGGCCCGCATCGCCTTCGGCGGTCTCGCAGGCATCCCCAAACGCGCCACCCATGTCGAGGCCGCCCTGATCAGCAAGCCGATGGCCGAGGCCAGTTTCCACGCCGCCCTGCCCGCCTTCGCGCAGGATTTCACCCCGCTCAGCGACATGCGCGCCAGCGCCGCCTATCGGTTGCAGACCGCCCGCAACATGGCGCTGCGCTACGTCGCCGAGATGCCTGACACCGGGGCGCCCTCGCGGGCCACGGGCATCCTGCCCACAGACATACTTAAGGTCCGGCCATGAGCGTTCACAAACCCCTCCCCCACGACGCCGCCCACCTGCACGTGACGGGGCAGGCGCGGTATGTCGACGACATTCCCACGCCGGAAAACTGCCTGCATCTGGCCTTCGGCCTTTCGCGCGTCGCGCGGGGGCAGATCACGGCGCTGTCGCTTGACGCCGTCCGCGCCTCCGCAGGCGTCCTCGCGGTCGTCACCGGGGCTGACCTTTCGCTCAACCCCGATTGCTCGCCTTCCAACCATGACGAGCCCCTGCTGTCGGATGGCAGTGTCCATTACGCGGGCCAACCCCTGTTCCTGGTGGCGGCGCGCAGCCATCTCGACGCCCGCCGCGCGGCGGCGCTGGCCGTGGTCGAGATCAGCGCGGAGGACCCGATCCTGACGCTCGATCAGGCTCTCGCCGCCGGTAGCCGGTTCGAGGAGGGGCCGCGCATCTACGCCAAGGGCGACATCGACGCCGCGCTTGCCGATGCGCCGCACCTCGTCGAGGGCAGCATCGAGATCGGCGGGCAGGAGCATTTCTACCTTGAAGGCCAATCCGCCCTCGCCCTGCCGCAAGAGGGTGGCGACATGGTCGTCCACTCCTCGTCCCAGCACCCGACCGAGATCCAGCACAAGGTCGCCGATGCCCTTGGCCTGCCGATGCATGCCGTCCGTGTCGAGGTCCGCCGCATGGGCGGCGGCTTCGGCGGCAAGGAAAGCCAGGGCAACGCGCTGGCCATCGCCTGCGCCGTCATGGCCGCGCGCACCGGCAGGCCCTGCAAGATGCGCTATGACCGCGACGACGATTTCCTGATCACCGGCAAGCGCCACGATGCCCGCATCACCTATCGCGCCGGGTTCGACGGCGAGGGCCGCCTGCTGGGCGTCGATTTCACCCATCTGATCCGCTGCGGCTGGTCGATGGACCTGTCCTTGCCGGTGGCCGATCGCGCCATGCTGCACGCCGACAATGCCTATCTGCTGCCCGCCGCGCGGATCACCTCGCACCGCCTCAGGACCAACACCCAATCCGCCACCGCCTTCCGCGGCTTCGGCGGACCGCAGGGCATGGTGGGGATCGAGCGGGTGATGGACCACGCGGCGCATGTGCTGGGGATGGATGGGCTGGAGATACGGCGCCTGAATTACTACCGGGCGGCGAGCGTGGCAGAGGGCGGACCCTCCGGGGGGAGTTTTTCTGCCAAGATGAAAGGGCAAGTGCTCAATACCGCCGATCTGGCGGGCCGCGGGTCGGTCAAGGTGGCGACAGATCTGGGCACGGGCTCGGGCGCGGCGAAGCGGTTCGGCGGCGTGCATTCGCCGGTGCCCGGCGGCGTCGCGGCGAATACCACGCCCTACGGGATGGACGTCGAGGATTTCATCCTCCACGAGATGACCGCGCGTCTGGTGGCGGACTGCGACTATGCCGCGCGCAAGCGCGCCGTGGCCGACTGGAACGCCGCCAACCCGATCCTCAAGCGCGGCATCGCGCTGACGCCGGTGAAGTTTGGCATCTCGTTCACGCTGACGCATCTGAACCAGGCGGGGGCCTTGGTGCATGTCTATCAGGACGGCTCCATCCACCTGAACCATGGCGGGACGGAGATGGGGCAAGGCCTGTTCCAGAAGGTGGCGCAGGTGGCCGCCGACCGCTTTGGCGTACCCGTGGCGCAGGTGAAGATCACCGCCACCGATACCGGCAAGGTGCCCAACACGTCAGCCACCGCGGCCAGTTCCGGCACCGACCTGAACGGGATGGCGGTTCAGGACGCCTGCAACAAGATCCGCCTGCGGATCGCGGAGGTCGTGGCGCCCGCCTTGCAGGCGAAGCCCGAGGCGGTGGTGTTCGAGGATGGACGGGTGCGCGCGGGCGCGGCGGAAATGACCTTCGAGAAGGCCGTCACAGCCGCCTACATGGCCCGCGTATCGCTCAGCGCCACCGGCTTCTACGCCACGCCGAAATTGCAATGGGACCGCATCGAGGGCAAGGGCCGCCCGTTCCTCTACTTCGCCTACGGGGTCGCGTGCTCGGAAGTCGTGATCGACACCCTGACCGGCGAGAACCGCCTCCTGCGCACCGATATCCTGCACGACGCGGGCGCGTCCCTGAACCCCGCGCTCGATATCGGCCAGATCGAGGGCGGCTTTGTTCAGGGTGCCGGGTGGCTGACGATGGAAGAACTGGTCTGGGACGACAAGGGCGCGCTCAGGACCCATGCGCCATCGACCTACAAGATCCCCTGCGCCTCGGACGCGCCGGAAGTGTTCAACGTGTCCCTCTGGGACGCGCCCAACCGGGAGGAGACGATCTATCGCTCCAAGGCGGTGGGCGAACCGCCCCTGATGCTGGGCATCAGCGTACTGTCGGCGCTGGCCGATGCCTGCGCATCCTGCGGGGCCGGGTTCCCCGACCTGCAAGCCCCCGCCACGCCAGAGGCGGTGCTGGCAGCCGTCAGCCGCGCCCGCGACCGAGCCCGCGACCGAGGATGAGCGCCATCCGCGTCACCATCACAGCGGCGCGCGGGTCCACGCCCCGCGACGCGGGCACGACGATGCTGGTCCGCGAGGACCGGACGGAAGGCACCATCGGTGGCGGCGCGCTGGAGTGGGAAGCGATGCAGATCGCCCGCGCCATGTTGGCCGACGACACCGCCAGCGCCACGCGGACCTTTCCCCTTGGCCCCGCACTTGGCCAGTGCTGCGGCGGTGCGGTGACACTTCAATTCCACAGGGCAACCGATTTGCCTGAAACGGAAAAGCTTGCCCTCTGGATCTGGGGCGCGGGCCATGTGGGGCGGGCGATTATCCACACCCTGTCGCCCTTCCCCGACCTGTCCCTCACCTGGATCGACACCGACCCAAGCCGGTTCCCGGAAGACATCCCAGATAGTATCCCCAGTTCCATACACAGCCCAATCCACAACTCAATCCACAGGGTCCTCGCCGCCGATCCGCCGCGCCTGATGCCCCATGCGCCCACCTCGGCGCATCACCTGATCGTGACCTATTCGCACGAGATCGACCTGGCGCTGTGCCACGCCGCCCTCGGGCATGGCTTTGCCACCTGCGGGCTGATCGGCTCGGCAACCAAATGGGCGCGCTTTCGCACCCGCCTGCGGCAGCTCGGCCACTCGGATGCACAAATATCACGCATTACCTGCCCAATCGGGGACCCGCGACTGGGCAAACACCCCCAAGCCATTGCGATTGGCGTCGCGGCGCGGCTACTTGATGGGCAGATGCTGCAAGAATCAGCACAATCGACTGCGTCCGGGGGGACATGACAGCGCCATTGCTCGACATTCGCGGGCTGACCAAGGCCTATCCCGGCGTCATCGCCAATGACGACGTATCGTTTGCCATTCAACCCGGTGAAGTTCATGCTCTGCTGGGGGAAAACGGCGCGGGCAAGTCCACGCTGGTCAAGATGATCTACGGTCTGGTCAAGCCGGACGCCGGCACCATGACCCTCAACGCCAAGCCCTATACGCCTGCCGAGCCGCGCGCCGCGCGCTTGCAGGGCGTCGCCATGGTGTTCCAGCACTTCTCGCTGTTCGAGGCACTGAGCGTCGCCGAAAACATCGCGCTCGGCATGGAGAACCCGCCCAAACCGCGCGACCTGAGCGCGCGCATCCGGGACGTCAGCCAAGCCTACGGCCTGCCGCTCGACCCCGAAAGCCTTGTCGGCGACCTCTCCGCCGGCGAACGTCAGCGCGTCGAGATCATCCGCTGCCTGTTGCAGGAGCCCAAGCTGCTGGTGATGGACGAACCGACCTCGGTCCTGACGCCGCAGGAGGTCGAGATCCTGTTTCACACCCTGCGCAAACTGAGCGCCGAGGGCACTGCGATCCTCTATATCTCCCACAAGCTGGAAGAAATCCGCACGCTTTGCGATGCGGCCACCATTCTGCGACTGGGCAAGATCGTCGGGGCCTGCGATCCCAAGGCGACCTCCGCCGCCGAAATGGCCGAGATGATGGTGGGCAAATCCCTTGCCGTGCCCGCCCGCGCCGCCACGCCGCCGGGCGACGTGCTGCTGTCGGTCAACGCGCTGACGCTGGCTGCCGCCACGCCCTTCGGCACCTCCCTCAAGGACATCACCTTCGAGATCCGCGCGGGCGAGGTTCTGGGCATCGGCGGTGTCGCGGGCAATGGTCAGGACGAGTTGCTGGCGGTGCTGTCGGGCGAACGCCGCACCAAGCCCGGCAAGATCACCTTCCGGAACCGCGACATCAGCGCGGAAGGCCCGACGCCCCGCCGCGCAGGCGGGCTGCTGTCGGCGCCCGAGGAACGCCTCGGCCACGCCGCAGCCCCCGACATGAGCCTGACGGAGAATGCACTGCTGACCGGGCAAGCCCGCAAGCATCTGGCCCAGAACGGCTTTATCTCCTGGCCCAAGACCCGCGCCTTTGCGGATGAGATCATCGCCAAGTTCGACGTCCGCACGCCGGGCAACGCCACCGCCGCACGGGCGCTTTCCGGGGGCAACCTGCAGAAATTCGTCATCGGGCGCGAGATCCTGCAAGACCCCGTCGTGCTGGTCGTGAACCAGCCGACCTGGGGCGTCGATGCCTCGGCCGCCGCCGACATCCGGCAGGCGCTGCTGACGCTGGCCGAGAATGGCGCGGGCGTCATCGTGATCTCTCAGGACCTCGATGAACTCCTCGAAATCGCCGACCGTTTCTGCGCGCTGAACGAGGGTCGCCTGTCCGAGCCGCGGCAGGCCCGCGGCCTCAGCATGGAGGAAATCGGGCTCATGCTCGGCGGCGCCCATGGCATGTCCGAGGCGCACGGCGCCGCAACTGGACCAGCGGCGCACGGCGCCGCAACTAGCCCCAAGTCACACGGCGCCGAAAATACCGCCAAGGCGCATGGCGCCGAAAACATTCCGGAGGCGCGCGCTTGATCCGCCTCGAAAAACGCCCCACCCCCTCGCGCCTCTGGGCGATGTCCACGCCTATCCTTGCCGTGATCCTGACCATGATCGCGGGCGGGTTGATGTTCGCCGCCCTGGGCAAGGATCCCTTTCAGGTCATCAAGGTGATCTTCTGGGATCCGATCTGTACCGCCGGTCTGGGCATTCCCTGCGACGAACGGTTCAGCGCCTTTTCCCGCCCGCAATTGCTGGTGAAGGCAGGCCCCCTGATCCTGATCGCCATCGGCCTCAGCCTCGGCTTCAAGGCGGGCGTCTGGAACATCGGGGCCGAGGGGCAATACATCATGGGCGCGCTCTTCGGCGCGGGTTTCGGGCTTGCCTTCTATCCCTCGGAAAGCCCGCTGATCTTCCCGGGCATGATCCTTGCGGGCATATTGGGCGGCATCCTCTGGGCGATGATCCCGGCGCTGCTGAAGGTCTTCGCCAATACCAACGAGATCCTCGTGTCGCTGCTCCTAGTCTACGTGGCCGAGTCGATGCTGGCCTCGGCCGCCACCGGCCTCCTGCGCAACCCCGAAGGTCAGGGCTTCCCCGGATCGCGCAACCTGTCGCGCCATCCAGGCACCGACAACCCCGAGATCTTTGCGGGCACCGGCATGCATTGGGGCGTTCTGGCCGCCTTCATCGCCGTGATCGCGGCCTATATCCTGTTCCAGAAACACACGCTCGGCTACCAGATCACCCTCGCGGGTCAGGCCCCGCGCGCCGCACGCTTTTCCGGCGTCAATCCGGGCCGCCTGATCATCCTGTGCCTCGGCGTTTCGGGCGCGCTGGCGGGTGCGGCGGGCCTCTTCGAGGTTACGGGACCGGCGGGTCAGATCTCCATCGACTTCAACGTCGGCTACGGCTTCACCGCGATCATCGTGGCCTTCCTTGGCCGCCTGCATCCCATCGGCATCCTTCTGGCGGGCCTCCTGATGGCGCTGACCTACATAGGCGGCGAGTTGGCGCAACTGCTGCTGCAGGTTCCCGCCCCCGCGATACAGGCGTTTCAGGGGATGCTGCTGTTCTTCCTGCTGGCGCTCGACGTGCTGTCGAACTACCGCCTCCGCATCGGGCGCGAGGCGAGTGCATGACGCAGCCCTCGACCCCGAGCCCGACCCCGGCCGCGCCGCCCCGGCCCGCGCCCGTCTGGCGCAATCCCGTGCCGTTCATCGTCGCCGCCATGGTTTCCTATATCAGCCTGATCGGCCAATTCCTCGCCCTGATGATCGTGACCGGCGGCG